>JAZGCJ010000214.1:0-3566 GCA_036476895.1 Thermodesulfobacteriota bacterium | reverse complement strand
AAGACAGCATTAAACCGATCAGTGAGCCAATCAGATCAATGCATCTTTTAACGATCTCTTTGGACAAGGGCAAAACCTTTGAAAAATGTGCATATTCAAGTAACTTTCGGGGAATAAAAAGTAGGACAAAAATCAGGATCCCAAGAAAGACGTGTGGTACAATATATTTGCAATATATGCGTTTTAGGAGCTTGGACCTCTTAACATTTCCAGACTGATTCTTCGCTGACGAATAGTCAGTTTTAACTAGACCTTCATGAATTATCCATAGCTTAGAAAGAGAACTCTTGGATTTGATCGTTGCAGGGCTGAGATTTATAGTCATTTTACCTCCCTCAGGTAAATGATATGCTATCCCATGAATTCTGCTACAAGGTTAATTTAATTTTGGAAACAAACTACACTCGGGTTCGCATAAATTTGACGTATCGAATTTAAAGTGGCCAACAAAATCTTTAACCTTTTTGTCGACCCCCGTTCTGTTATACATTGGTGTTAGTTGTGTTATACATTGGCGTTAATGGTAGTTACACACTCACTTTTCAAAATGCGGACATTTTTTATTCTTTTTTTTTCGAGATGTTTCAATAAAAAAATGGGAGACCTCACCCTGGTTAACCCGTTGCCTCAAAATAAAATGTAACCCAGCGGGTTGAATTTTTGGTTAATGTTTTTGTTCATTTAAATTTTTTAATATTTTTGATAATGTGTTTGATTTTAGAAGCCAGTTGTTTTTATAAATGAGAGGGGTCGAGCTGCTTAAATTCTGGGATAGAAACACTTTAGTTTGTTGATGCCCATAATTATGTCTCCCTCCTCTTTTTTTGGGTTACACAAATTATGAGGCAACGACATAATTTTCAAATTGCTTCGGTTACCTTTTTTATGAGTCAATCCGTTAAAAACACTCCGGTTAAAAACTACTTGACATTTTGAAACAATTTTGCCTTATTGTTATTACGGAATTTACAGTCCTCGATCTAGATGCGTGGGGGAATAATTATGTGGAAAGAAATCAAAAATTATGCACTCCTTTGGGACAGCAAAAAGCGTAAGGGCATTGTTAGAGTTCTGTTGGTTGATGACGTTTATTATAAGATAGTAGTTACGTCCGCAGAGGAACTAAATGCAATTGGGAATATCTTAAGGGAAGAGAAGAATTTGAGCTATAACATAATTTCCGGCCAAATAGCATGCGGTTGGAAACCCTCAAAAGATGAAAAAGAATTCAGTCATCTTGCACAAGAATGAGATTTTATTTCGCAAATTAAGAACATGAGGCCTGCATTATAGTATATAAGTCTGAGTAGTTCAAGGCACAACATGAATAACCATTCCTCCAAACTGGATGATTTGTATCTCGAATCCTATGAACTGGATACGAGCGAACTGACTCCCACCTATAGAAGTGATCTCCGTACCCGACCTCCGGACATTTTTATCGATGAAAGCAATCACGACTGGTCTAAGCTTAGCTGGAAGGATGTAGGGAAACCTTCTCCGATCGAAAATTTTTGTCGAGGTAAAAGAGACTGGGAGAGGAAGTATGGAAAAAAAATGTCAGTGCCCACTCAATGGCAACATTTTAATCGCAAAGTCCATGAACTTTTTACTACAGATTTATTTCAGAAGCGGGCTGAGGTCAGGAAAAAATACTTAATTAATTTGCTTACCCTTAAGGTAAAGCAGGCGGATCAAACTCTACGCGAAGCAATTCGATTTAACATTTGGACGCATCTCCACCAAAAAGAGGATGCTTTATGGGATCCTCGGGGTAAACGTGCTGTTTTTGAAGGCCTTGACGTCAATCGCCCTAATATCTTATTACTGGGCGCTGGGGATGGTTACGATGCTATGCAGCTGCTGGCAATGTATCCCGGCGCCCACGCTGTACTGGTCGATTATGATAATTTTGCTGACACCGATCGGTTTGGCAAATTTCCAGAAAGATATCCTTTTTTAGGGAAGGACCCAAAAACAGGATATTGGAATGTCTTTACTAAAGATGAATTCGACATAGATTTTGAAGTGTGTGATATTGAAAAATTGAAGTTTGGTAGAGAATTCGACATTGTAATCAGCGCAGGGCTCATAGAGCACTACCCTGATAAGTATAAGCCACTTGCATTTCACTTTCACCGCCAATTTCTTAAACCTGGGGGCTATGCTATTATGACATCAACGCGGAACCAGTTTCAATTACGCATGTTTTACAAATTATTAGGTGACGTGATAAATTACAGCTACCGTGAGCTTATGACCGCGCCCCAATTAGCACTCTATGCTTATAAAAATAGCTTTCAAATCTTAAGGTGCGGCAGTATCAAAGCATACAACTTTGTGGTTGCAAGAGAGCGTTAAAAGTCTTAGAAAATTGCCAAAGTCATTCTATTAAAAAACAATGCTTTCTCGCTTAGGGAACTAGCTCTCATTAAACACTTGTGTTTTCAATAGTTGTTCATATCTTTCCATAATTGGGCACACCATCAATTGCCACCCTTAGTGACGAGATCTCTTCAGAGGATTAAGATTCAAGACTGTTCAGTTGTAATAATATGATGCTTGAACTAAGATGATTTAATCGTTGATTTCAATATGAAAACCGCTTTCGTTGAGGATACTGCCTCTATCAATGTGCGTGAATGTCCATTAGTATATCAAGCCCCATCACCTTATTCTATACCCTCACCTGATGAAACCAAAGAAAGAATGTCTACCTGCTTCGCGTTAAGAAACACTGGGATACTAAAGGCAAGTGACGACGAGGTAGGTACCCGCATTGGGAAGATTGAGGCTACTTTAAGAACTTGGTCACAAAGAACTACTTCTCAAATAAAACTGGTACCTCCGGCGACTCAAAACCTACTCCTATATTCATTCCGTGATACTTAGATTTCTCATTTGCCTCTTTTTCTGTTTTTGAGAAACTCCCTATGTAACTATTTTTCTTACTTATAACCATAGTAATTATAGTCATAATAGTACGGGAGGGTCAAGTATTTTTTCTTGTAAAATTGAAAATGACTAAGCAGCTAATTTCATGGATATAAATCTTTTTTCATCTTCTTTGAATCCATAAAGCTTTCTAATGTTCTTTAACAAAACCAGGTCATATTCACCATTGAGACGCGTCGCCATCTTTGGCTGACTGAATCAAAGAGGCATAGACCTAAAAGACGGTGAAACCATGAATGTCACAGTTCTCAGAGCAGGAAGGGTTATTAAGCTTTCCACGAAGGTAAACCAGGAGACAATGAATTAGCAACCGAGCCTCGTATAATGATTGTTAAAAGTCCTGGCTTTTTCGCTTCATT
Organism: Thermodesulfobacteriota bacterium; assembly: GCA_036476895.1. Taxonomy (GTDB): domain Bacteria; phylum Desulfobacterota_D; class UBA1144; order Nemesobacterales; family JAZGCJ01; genus JAZGCJ01. Next base: position 252 of record JAZGCJ010000214.1, on the reverse strand, counting down.
ATTGTGATCTAAAAGTTCACAATTTTTTCACAATGGTTGTCATGTTACTCAGTGTCACTCTATGTAAAAACAAGTAGTTACCTGTGTTTGGGATTGTGAAATTTTACTATAGTTAAGTGGCTTGTTTTTATTGGAATTAGAAAGGAAGGGAGATGGATTTTGAGTCCAGCGCGTCTGCCAATTTCACCACCCCGGCAATTATCTGTTTATATTATGTTTAGAAATGTCCTCGATATCATCAAAATCGGCGTT
>JAZGCJ010000213.1:0-7438 GCA_036476895.1 Thermodesulfobacteriota bacterium | reverse complement strand
TAATGGGGTGTCAATTGAGCTGATTACTTATTATCTTCAGCTTGCTGAACAGCTATTGCAAGCTTTGAAAATCCTTCTGATTTTGCTGCATCCATTATTCGTACTACATTTCCATGAGTAACGGAATTATCCGCTCTTATAATTACCAGTGATTCCTTATCTTTATAACCCTTAAGCTTTTTTACCAAGTCCTTAAAAGTTATGGCTTTATCGTTAAGATATAATTTCTCGTCTTTAGTAAGATTTATGGTGAGCTGTTCGGTTTTTACCGGGTCTGCAGAAGAAGCCTTTGGAAGTTTAATATTAATTCCCCCGGAGGTTACGGCAAAATTAAGGGTTAGGGCAAAAAATATAAGAAGGTTGAATACAACGTCTATGACTGGTGTGAGATCCAGCATTCCAACTAAACTCTTTTTGTTTTTTGAAACTTTATTAAACTTCACTATCCTTCTCCGATACCGTTAAATAATCCAAGATGTTTAGGCCTTCCTGTTCCAATATTGATATCCATTCATCTGAGCGGCCAATAATATACTTGTAAGCAATAAAAGCCGGTATTGCCACAATTAAGCCGAAAGCAGTTGTATATAATGCCTCTGAGATACCGCCAGCCAGTTCCGGGGGGTTTACCACCGGCTTCTCAGAAATCACACTGAATATCTTGATCATGCCCGAAATCGTTCCTAACAATCCCAGGAGTGTGCTCACATTACTGATAGATCCTAAGCCTTCTGTATAACGATTGATATCTATCGCTTCCCTTTTGCCGGCTTCCTCCATTTTCTCTCTCAATTCTTCTTTATCTCTATCCATATTATCCAGTGCTGCAGATGCGATTCGGGCTATAGATGAATCATTAGAATCTGCATAGACCTTTGCCTCATTAAGCTGTTTTTCCGAGAGAAGACCTATAAACCTTGTTATAAAATCGGTTGGTATTATATTTTTTCTTCTCAAAACCCACATTTTCTGAAGAAAGATTGCAAGCCCTATTACCGAACATAAAATAATGGGATAAACAAAAAATCCACCTTTTTGAATAAAAGAAGCTATAACTTCGAAGAGATTCATAGTTCCTCCAATGGTATGTTATAAGATAAGTTATTTGAAATGAGTGTCATCAATTTTTTTATCTTTGTAAAATAAAGATATTATAACGACAAAAACTCAGGAATTTCTTCATTTTTAATCAAATCGTCAATCTTTTCCCTATCTTTAATTACATGATATTCACTACCGTTAACAAGTACTTCCGGCACCCTCGGCCTCGTATTGTAATTCGACGACATTACATATCCATAGGCACCGGCACTTAACGCAACCAGCAAATCACCTCTTTTAACCTTTGGAAGCTCCCTGTCTATAGCCAGAAAATCCCCGGACTCGCATATTGGACCAACAACATCTACCTTTTCACTACCCACTTCCTCTTTTTTAGCAGTTAATATCTCATGGTATGATTCATAAAACGCAGGCCTAACAAGGTCGTTCATTGCTGCATCAACTATGATAAACTTCTTAGCCGTTCCTACCTTATTATACAAAACCCTGGTAACCAAAATGCCGGAATTGCCTACTAGAGACCTTCCTGGCTCAAGGATAAGTTTATAAGGCATTTCGTCTAATAAACCAATGATCTCCTCAGCATAAGTTGCTTTGGTGGGCGGAATTTCATCATTCTTATAACTAATACCTAAACCGCCCCCTATATCTATATATTTGATATCAACTCCGATATGTTCTAGATCTTTTGCAAGTTTTAAAAGTTTTTTCAATGAATCTGTAAATGAGGATAGTTCAAAAATCTGCGAGCCAATATGAGCATCAATACCGATGACATCAATTCCTTTCATTTGCGAGGCTTCCTTATAAACATCTAATGATTGGGCTATATCTATACCAAACTTGCTCTTCTCAAAACCGGTGGATATATAAGGATGGGTTTTAGGATCAATGTCCGGGTTAACCCTTATTGCCACCCTGGCCTTTTCCCCAATATCTGATGCTACTTGATTAAGCACTACAAGTTCTTCTCTCGACTCTACATTAAAAAAGAGAATATCGACCTGCATTGCCCTTCTCATTTCTTCCTCTGTTTTTCCAACACCTGAAAAAACAACCTTTGAAGTATCCCCACCAGCTCTAATGACCCTCTCCAGCTCTCCCTCTGATACTATATCGAAACCAGAACCCAGTTTGCTGAATGTCCTTAGTATAGCTATGTTGGAATTTGCCTTCACTGAAAAACAAATTAGTGGATCTAACTTACTAAACGCCTCTTTATAATCCTGGAAACTGTTTGCAAATGAGGAATAACTATATATGTAGGATGGCGTGCCTACGCCCGATACTATTGTCTCAACCGAAACATTTTCTACATAAAAATTATTATCTTTATAGTGAAAATTATTATCCATTTCAATCCATTCCTCTGTACGTTGATAATCGTTACTTTTTTGGTATTACAAATACAATATTTCGATTTTGGAATTATTATCTAAATCAAATATGAAAAAATCAAAAATTTGTCATAATATATTACTAAGTTTGATCTATTTATAAAGTAAATCCTTATATCAGATGATGATTAGTAATATACAAGGACTTAGAGTTACATCTTTTGAAACAAGAAAGGGGCTTGAAATTGAGAAGCTGATAAATTCTCACGGTGCCGTTCCAACCATCACCCCCATTATTAAGGAAGTTCAGCTGCCCAATCTTAATCACATCACTAATTTTGGGAAGAAACTGCTAAAGAATGAATACGATATAGTTTTTTTCCTTACCGGCATTGGAACAAAATTATTATTAGAAATATTAGAAACCAAGTTCAATAAAAAGGAACTGTGTGCCGCATTAAAAAAAGCTACAATAATTTCTAGGGGACCTAAAACAACAAAATCACTCAGGGACGCAGGCTTAACACCTGATTTTATAGTACCTGAGCCCGGAACCTCGAAAGATATAGTAAAACTCATAGACGATAATATCCAAATTAAAGATAAAAACGCAGCAATACAGGAGTACAGCTATACCAACAGATACCTTATCAAAGCTTTAAGAACCAGGGGATGCAAACTAAGTTTGATAAAAGTTTATCAGATTAAACTTCCCAATGATTTGAAACCTATAATTAGTTCTATTGATTCAATATCATTGCTAAAAACGGATATTTCAATTTTTACAAACTCAAACCAAATCAACAACTTGATAAAAATTGCAAGGAAAGAAGGAAAAGAAAAGGAATTAAAGAATGGATTAAAGAATACCCTTATAGCATCTATCGGACCAAGGACATCCGAAACATTAAACAGTTTAGATCTCAGACCGGATTATGAAACTGATAAACCGACTATGTCTAACCTGGTTAACGAAATTGCAAGGGTCGGAAGAAGCCTGCTTAATAAAAAAAGAATAGCTTTAAAAAGTGGGGTTAATACTAATAATTGGAACAGAATCGATATGAATTGGGGGATTAAAACTTTTTCTGCAAGAAAAGAAATCACACACAACTCCGTTTTCCTTAAAACATGCAGAATGGAGCCAACCCAATTCACACCTGTTTGGATAATGAGGCAGGCTGGAAGATATCTTAGAGAATACAGGGAGATCCGATCGAAAGTACCGTTTATAGAGCTATGTAAAAGATCGGAACTGGCCGCTGAAGTTACCTTGATGGCAGTGGACAGGCTACAAGTCGATGCGGCAATTATATTTTCAGATATCCTGTTAATACTCGAGTCATTGGGCATAGGTTTGGAATATACAAGGGGTGACGGACCCAGAATTAAAAAACCTATCAGATCGGCAAAAGCCTTAAAAAATCTGGAGAAGTTCGATCCTAATTCACTTAGTTTTGTTTACGATGCAATTAAAATAACCAGAAGGGCCCTTGACCCTGAAAAGGCTTTGATAGGATTTGCAGGCGGTCCGTTTACCATTGCCTCATATGCAATAGAGGGTGGAGGTTCAAGAAACTATATCAATACGAAATCCTTCATGTATAGAGACCCGGAAGGATGGAATAAACTAATGGAACTATTAGCATCATCCACGGCCTCATATATAAACAAACAGATCTCAGCTGGTGCCGATGTTATTCAAATCTTTGATAGCTGGATTGGATGCCTGAGCCCCGATGACTACTCGGATTATGTACTCCCTCACATGAGAAAATTAATCTCAAAGATAAAAAAAGATACCCCAATCATATATTTCGGTACCAACACATCGTCGCTTCTCTCACTGATGGAGGACACGGGATGCGACATACTGGGGTTAGACTGGAGAGTTAATCTAGGAAAAGTCTGGAAAGATTTCGGATATAGTATTGCAGTCCAGGGCAATCTTGATCCCGTGGTTCTTTTCGGACCCTTTGAGAAAATAAAAAAAGACATCGATAAAATACTAAAACAAGCAAGGAATCATCACGGGCATATCTTCAATCTAGGTCATGGAGTTTTACCAAACACGCCGGTTGATAATGTTCTGAGACTTATCGATTATGTTCACGAACATTCAAGCAAATAACCGATTGAGAAATAGGAATATAAAAATGAATAATGAAATTGATGGGATTTTATTAATAGCATACGGGGGTCCAGAAAAACCTGAAGATATAAGGCCGTTTCTCGAAAATGTTACAAAGGCAAAGGGCTTTAATATCCCCAGCAGCAGAATAAATTCCGTTGCCCAGCATTATGAAGACATCGGGGGCAGTTCCCCAATTAATGAATTAACTTACAAACAGGCAAAGGAACTTGGAAATTTTCTTAAACAAAGTGGATTAGAACTGCCGGTATATGTAGGAATGAGAAATTGGCACCCCTTTATTGTCGATTGCGTAAGGGATATATCTCAGGCCGGTATCAAAAAAGCGTTGGGAATTATAATGGCCGCTCACCAATGTGATGCAAGCTGGGATAGATACAAAAGAGATGTAAAAGGTGCTATCGCGGAAGCCGGTGTAGATCTGACGATTGATTACATCCCCCCTCTATTCGACCATCCTCTATTTATTGAAGATTGTGCCGATAATATTATGGAACAAATAGCGAAAATTCCACCCGAAAAACACGAAAAGACAAAAATTTTATTCTCTGCTCACAGCATACCGGCAAATATGGCCGATGATTCACCTTATGTAGATCAGTTAAAAACTTCAGCAAATCTGATTGCAGAAAAAGTGGGCGACCTAGAATGGGAATTGGTCTATCAAAGCAGAAGCGGTCGACCCACGGACCCTTGGCTCGAACCGGATATTTGTGATGTGATAAAAAACCTGCCAAAGCAAGGGTATGAGTACTTAATCGTGTTGCCGGTGGGGTTTGTTTGCGACCACGTAGAGGTTCTTTACGATATTGGAATAGAAGCAAAGGAAGCATCTGAGAAAGTAGGATTAAAACTACTCCGTGCCAAAACGGTAAATGCCGACCCCAAGTTTATCAGGGCAATGGGAGAGTGCGTATTAAAACATATTAACAAATCTTAGTTGATTTATGATGCATTCTTTTATTCTTATCGGTTTTAATTTCCATTTCCGGGGATTTTTTTAAATTAACAATATGAAAAAAAAAATAATCGTAATTGGTGGGGGAATAACCGGTTTAAGCACAGCATTCAGATTGCAGGAACTTATAAACTCCAAAAATTTAAATTACGAAATAACAATTTTAGAGAAATCTAACCGATTAGGAGGTGTTATATCAACAAGCTTAGAAGATGGATTTTTAATTGAAATGGGTCCGGATTCTTTCATTACATCCAAACCTTGGACAATTGATCTTTCGAAAAGGCTCGGCTTAGAAAATGAAATTATCTCTACAAATGAAAAAAACAGAAACACTTATGTTCTAATAAACGGGGAACTGATAAAAATTCCATACGGTTTTTTTATGATAGCCCCAACAAACTTAATTCAATTTTTAAAATCCCCCCTATTCAGTTGGAAGGGGAAGATAAGAATTCTAATGGAACCTTTCATACCCAAAAAGAATGCTGAGGATGAAAGTGTAGCCTCTTTTATCGAAAGACGGCTTGGAAAAGAAGCACTCCTTAAAGCAGCCGACCCGCTGATAAGCGGTATTTATACAGCCGATTCCAAGGAACTGAGCATCAAGTCTACCTTCCCGCAATTTTTAGAATACGAAAAAGAATATGGAAGCATTATTAAGGGACTTAAGCGATCTAAAAATTCATACAATTATGACCCTAAAGCAAGCGGAGCAAGGTATGGACTTTTCTGTACATTTAAAGATGGCATGAAAACAATAGTTGATAAACTTCAGGATAAATTAACCGAGGCCGATATCAATCTCTTGGAATCCGCAGTCAAGATAGAAAAAATTGGTGATAAATGGGAGATATTCACAGACAAACAAAAACAATACGTTGCTGAAGGCTTAATTATTACATCTCCCTCCCACACCGCATTAGGACTTATTCATAATATCGATCCGGGTCTTTCAGATAATTTGTCGGCTATTGAGTGCGCCTCATCAGCCGTTGTAATTCTGGGATACAACAAAAAAAATGTAAATAACCCAATAGATGGATTTGGATTTGTAGTTCCGAGATCCGAAAAGAGCAACTTAATTGCCTGCTCAATAACAAGCAATAAATTCAACAATCGGGCCCCTGATGGATACATCTTATTGAGATGTTTTGTTGGAGGTGTACTGAACAAACCCATATTGAATCTAGAGGATAAAGAGATCATCTCAAAGGTTCATCAAGAAATATCAAACATATTACAGATCAGGGGTGAAGCAATTTTCTCAAAGATAAGCAGGTATGATAAATCAATGCCCCAGTACAACGTTGGCCATTATAAACTGGTACTTTTAATCAAAAGCCAAATTGATAAATTAAACGGACTAGAAATCGCAGGAAACGCTTACGATGGAGTAGGAATACCGGACTGTATCAATTCAGGCGAAAAAGCAGCAGAAAGTTTAATTACACAATTGATATAATCCCAAATTATGCATTAAGATAAAAGCTATGATTGAATTATATTCCCTCTTTTCTTGATTTATAGATACTTATGTGTATAAAGAAGAGTAAATTGACATTACTAGGAGGTCACCTAATAAGTGAAAGATCAATTTGCTTATTCTTCTCCCCGGAAAGTACTACCTCAAAATAATATTAGGGTTGAATTTACAGGGAAAAACCTTTTTGCGAGATAATGGTAATAGGAAAATTTAATGCACAAAATAGTATAAAAGATGGTTTGCCAGCGCAATCATCTTTGTAAAATTCTCGAAAGAGCATCCGCTTGAACAGACGCTCCAAACGGTTGCCTTTTTTCCGAAAAGGAGGTTGCTATGAAGCAACTGTTATCAAAAATAAGTGTAGGAAGTCTAGTAGTTGTGATGTTTGTAGCGGCTTCCATCGGAATATTTTCAGTCACTTCCCTCCAGGCTGACGAGACATG
>JAZGCJ010000212.1:0-4809 GCA_036476895.1 Thermodesulfobacteriota bacterium | reverse complement strand
TTGACTTGATACATGATCGTTTAATTCCGTTTGAGATACTAAGTCGTGTTTCCCACATGAAACAATAAACATCAATAATAGAAAAAGAAAAGTTGTAATTCTCCACATACTATTATCCTTCTATATTGTTCATTTTATTAGAGATCAAATTTATAAGAGCTTCTAAGCTGTTGGCCGAGTTAATGTCATCAGCCGATAGTATCATATTTATAGCACCACTTTTATACAGAATGTAGACAGCAGGGAACTTATCATTTATATGATGTGGAAATTCCTCTATAAATTTATCTCGGAGAAAAAAATTGGCTTTATATGGTAGAGTTGTAACAAAATCTTTCCATTTTCTTTTCATTAACAAATTTCCATACGTTAGCAGACACAGATTACATTCATATGTCTCGGGGGAGAAAATTTTATTGGCAAAATCTGAAATTACACTATAGATTGAGCTATCCGAGTTGTATACAAAAAGTATTTTAGATCCTTTGTCCATAAATCTGTCGGATGATCCAAACTATTAAAAATCACAGTTCATAAAGAGTCTCATCCACGGTTGGTTTTTCTTCTTTCTTAGACTTTGATTTCTTACTCTCTATACTAAAATCTTCGTCTTCTAACAGGTCACCCATTTCCTCTTCAATCTTTTCGGGATCTTCTCCTCTTTCCAGTCTGGCTAGAGCTTCTTCCATTCCAGGACCAAGGTTAATTCCCGTTGCATCGGTCAATTTCCTCATAAAATCCGCAGCCTGCCTTGGATCATCCTCATTTATTTTATCCGCTTCCTTTTCAAGCATCGACATTGCTTTTTGCAGCTTCGACTCATCAATCTGTGGCATATCCTGGCCGCCTTCGCCTTCATCCCCTCGATTACTTATGGTGGCAAATGTCGAGAAAATCCTCTCCAGCTTTGGTCTCTTACACTTTGGACACCTTGGAACGGTTTCAGTATCAATTGTTCTCGAATAAAATTTGTAAACCGTGTTGCATTTCTTACAATAAAATTCATATATAGGCATCAATGATACTCCATAATTCTTTCTTGGTAAGTCTGGTCTATCTACAACATAATTTATTTAACAGTTTAGGTCACATACATACTATTATTTAAGAATTTACTTTAATATACTTTATAAAAATTTAAGTCTCTACCACTAACTTATCTATAATCTGGATTATCAAAATCAAAACGACAGCCGGCATCCCATAATGATCTCTGATTTCCATGAGCGGGTATACACCCGGCCCATCAGATTCATTAACAACCTACTCCAGCTTTGAAAAAGTTCTGCCCATAATTCCCACATTTGCACCCTCATTACAAAATAACAAAGCTGTAGCTCTACCAATTCCTTCTCCGCCTCCGGCTATTAACGCACTCTTTCCATCCAGCTTCATAATAAAACCCTGAATAATATTTTGATTAAAAGTTAGTGTACTTAAAATCAACCAATTACACTAAACCCCCGGTCCGCATTCTATATTACTAAGGTCAAGCGGCGGGCCCATCTTTAGTTTATTTAATGCATCTCTCAATGCGGTTCTTATTCCCTCTTCAATAACCGGATGATAAAATGGCATCGTAAGCATTTCCGGCACCGTCATTTTTTTTTGAAATGCCCAGGATAAAAGATGACCCATATGCTCTGCCCTTGGACCAACAATTTCTGCACCCATGAATAAACCGCTTCCATATTCGGCATAGAGGTGCATCAGACCTTTATTCTTTAACATCACTCTGCTTCGTCCCTGATTTTCAAACGAGACTTCCCCTATAACATAAGAACCTTCTGGAAGTTCATCAAAACAGTTACCAACCATAGCAATTTCCGGATCTGAGAATATGATGCTTAGAGGTACACTCCTGCAACCCGCTTTAACATCGGGATATCTGGCAGCATTTTCTCCAGCTATTTTTCCTTCGTCGGCTGCCTGGTGGAGTAGAGGAAGATCATTATCCACATCTCCTGCAATGAAAATTGAACTCCTGCCGCATTGTAATGTGTAACGGTCAAAATATGGGATACCCTCGTTATCCAATTTGATAGAAGTATTATGAAGCCCGAGTTCCTCAACATTCGGAACCCTTCCCGTTGCCGCCAAGATATAATCTACTTTCCGATCTAATTTATTCCCATGATTGTCCCTGTAAGTAATTTTAACTTCATCACCTTCCTTTTCTATTTGAGAAATATCGGATTCTAAATGGATGTCTAATTCATCTGAAAATATTTTTAATGCATATCTTTGTATATCAGGGTCCCTCAGATGCCCAATTATTCCACTTCTACCAAAGAGTGTTGTGTCTACACCTAATCGACTAAGCGCTTGTCCAATTTCCAAGCCTATAACACCTGTGCCAAATACTGCAACCGATTTTGGCAAATCCTGCCATTCGAAAACATCGTCGTTAACCACGACACTGTCACCTAACCCTACTAAACTTTCAGGAACATGAGGCACAGATCCGGTGGCAATTACAACCGACCTACATTTAATAACACTATGGTCATCAACTTGAATGGTATTGTCATCTTTGAATCGAGCATATCCTCTTATTTTTTGTTTGGGATCAATATTGTCAACCGAATCTAAAACAAATCCAACAAACCTGTCCCTCTCACTGCGAACCCTCTTCATAACCTCAGAGCCATTTATTTCGGTATCTAACCTGGTATATACACCAAAATTATGGGCCTCGCGCACCGAATGTGCGGAGTCTGCCGCAGCAATTAACAATTTGCTTGGCATACACCCAACCCTCGCACACATTGTTCCGTAAGCCCCGCCCTCAATAAGCACGACATTATCGGTATGCTCAAGGGTACTTCTGAAGGCATTTAGCCCGGCTGTGCCAGCTCCAATAATTACAACATCGGCCTTAATATTCTTCATTGTTTATACTCTTAGGTAAGCATCTTAGATATCCTATTTATAATATCCTTCTCATTTTCTTCAGGATGCATTGATTCCGGAATATTTATTCCCCTTTGAACCGCCGGACGCGCACCTACCGTCTCCAGCCATCTTTTAAGACTTGGCATATCATCGATATTAAGCCCGGCCCAATCGTATGCCTTCACCCAGGGATAGGTTGCTATATCTGCAATCGAGTAATCTCCGCCAAGGTATTGATTGTCTTCCAGTCTGTTGTCAAGAACCTTATACAGCCTCTTTGTCTCATTCTGGTAGCGCTTAATTGCATAATCAATTTTCTCTGGAGCGTAACGGTAAAAGACGTTAGCCTGCCCCTGCATTGGACCAATCCCCGCTTTTTGAAACATCAGCCACTGAATAACAGTTGACCGACCCTTTATATCGGATGGCAAAAACTTTCCAGTTTTCTCAGCAAGGTATATTAGTATGGCACCTGATTCAAAAACAACAAAACGGTCATTGTCATGATCCACAATTGTCGGGATTCTTCCATTGGGATTGAGTTTTAAATACCAATCCTCCTTTTGTTCAAGCTGATCCAGCTTCAGGTGATGAACTTTATATGGCAGCTCTATTTCTTCTAGCATAATTGATATTTTCTTGCCGTTCGGAGTGGCTGCGGTATAAAGGTCGATCATTGGACTATCTCCTTATAACTAACTTCAGTTATTTTCATCAGTAAAATTTATTTCACGATGCGACCCGTCACAATACGGTTTATTCTGGGAAGCACCGCATCTGCAAAGTGCAACTTTTTCTTTTACATCCAGCTGTTCACTCTTGGAATTAACCATCTTTTTCAGACCAGTCACAATATAAGGACCATTATTAAGAACTTCCACTTCAAATTCATCGCTCATTTATATCCTCCAAAGTAGATTCTTTATCGTATTAATTTAACAAACTAATTGATTAATAAAAATTTACAAATTTATTGACAACAGGTCTGAATACATTGAACCTTTTGGCTTTAGAATACTTTCAACCAAAGCAATATTCCCCGATACAAAATTCAACTCATCCGGAGCAGAAACCGGGCTTTTCAATATATATTTTTTCTTAACCCTGCCTATAGTCACATGCGGTGTAAACTTCCTTTTATCTTCATCAAATCCTAATGCAGATAAACTTTTTTCAATATGTTCTTTCATCTCGACAAGTTCCTGATTTTGACTCATATCTATTATTAATACCCTTGGATTCTTTAAATTGGGAAACCCTCCAAAACTTTTGATTGACAGTTCAAAAGGATAAAAGCTAGAGGTTAATGATTTTAGGATATTTTCAATATCTGTTATATCCTTTTGAGCAACATGCCCAAGGAACTTCAACGTAATGTGGTATTTTTCTTCACCTTCCCATTTAACACCATCGATTATTGGTTTAATTGTTTCAACGTAATCATTTATATATTTCTTTATAGAATCCGGAAGATTAAGAGCAACAAAAAGCCTCACGTCATGGACCTCCTTTATGTATATGAAATCATCATACTCATGATCAAGCGAAATCTAGTTATAAGATATTTGAAAAAAGTTATTTTATAAATTTTTTAATAAAAATCGTCTGAAGCACAATTAGTCCTTCGGCAATGTTCAGTATAGGTGGATATAGTTTATCGCGGCAAGCCTGTCCTGAGTTCAATCGAAGGGATGCCGCTCTTACAAAACCTGGATATCATAAATAGAAGTCTAAGCAGTTAAAGCAGAAACTGATTCTACCTTTTTATTTACACCAAGTCGGGAAAGACTTTCCCCCGCCTTTAGAGAGTTGCACCTGCTTCTCACCATTTAAATACATCATGTATATCTCTTTCGGACCGGAACGATTAGAGGTAAACGCTATATAATATCCATCCGGTGACCACGATGGGTT
>JAZGCJ010000211.1:0-11758 GCA_036476895.1 Thermodesulfobacteriota bacterium | reverse complement strand
GTTATACACAGTTCCCCGATTAAAGAAACGGGAATGAAATCAACAACGAGTCTGATAACAAATTCGAATAACATGAGGATTTGGTCTGTGCTGGAAACGATTAAACAATTTCGCGTAAATGTGCAATAATCTTACATTCAGATTTATTAAGAAGACTCGGTCATTTTAGAATTACAGCAACCAACTATCATAAAATAGCTTTATAATAACGGAATCTTTTGCAGGAGATTTCGGACATATCAAACCAAAGGACTGAAAATTCAATCATTACAGATATATGATAGAACTAGTCTGTAAATAGCTTTAAATCGGGCATCCATTAAGCAAATCCATTAGCTCTGTAGGAGCACAGTTCCTTCGGCACACTCAGGACAGGCCTTGGTGCGATCCAATCGCGGCTGGAAGCCGCTCCTACATATTTGATATAACCTAGTATTAGATTTATCATTAAATCCGTGAAAACTCGGAAATTTTTTAACGCTTTCGGAATTGATTTTAGTAATTACTCGAACACCTATTCAGATTAAAAACGAGATAACGTCGCAAACCTGCTTGTGAGATAAACATCATTGATTTGCTCCATTCACCATATTTCTACCTAACAAAAATAAAAGTATATTATGTGCATTTGTGAGCAATAAGGTTATCCTATCAACACAAATAGATAATCAGATAAAATAACCATAGTAATGAAAAGAATAATTCTGTATACGGGCAAGGGGGGCGTTGGCAAAACAACTATAGCCGCTGCAGCTGCAATTCTTTCTGCAAAAAAGGGAAACAAAACATTGGTTATCTCCACAGACCCGGCACACAGCCTTAGAGATGTATATGAAGAAGAAATCGGCCCAGAACCGAAGAAACTGGCTGAAAATCTTTATGCGCAGGAAATCGATGTCTACTATTCAGTTGATAAATACTGGGGCCAACTGACAGACTACATACAATCTCTTTTTTCATGGATGAATGTAGATAATGTAATGGCCGAAGAGTTCAGTGTATTTCCAGGTATGGAGGAAGTATCCAGTTTTCTCTGGGTATATAATCATTTTAAAGAGAACAATTTCGACGTAATCATTGTCGACAGCGCACCCACCGGAGAAACACTAAGGCTCCTTTCGCTACCAGATGTTGCCAGATGGTGGCTCGTAAAAATATTCCCTATAGAAAGAAAAGTGCTGAAGGTGGTTCGACCCGCAGTAAGAGTTGTAACTAATATGCCATTACCCAAAGATAACACATACGACGCTATAGAGAACCTCTTTGAAAAGCTGGATTCGATTCATAAAATATTTTCTGATCCTAAAATTACTACAATCAGATTGGTTCTGAACCTGGAAAAAATGGTCATTAAAGAAACACTCAGAGCATACACATATTTGAGTTTATACGGATACCCGGTGGATTCCATGCTTATAAATAGACGCTTACCAACCAACCTTGACCACCCATACTTTAAAGAAGCAAAGGATATTCAACATGAATATCGAAAAGAGGTAGATGATCTGTTTAGCCCGCTTCCAATATTTGAAGCCCAACTAAGCCCAAAAGAGATATTGGGTCAAAAAGCATTACATCAGTTTGGAAAGGACTTATATAAAAATTCAGATCCTACCAAAATATTTTATGAGGGAAAACCCTATGAAATTGTTAAAGAAGATGGCCATTACAACCTGCTGGTTAAGCTGCCATTTATTACCAAGGACAAAATCAACCTCTATCAAGTGAGTGAAGATCTAACTATCCAAATTGAAAACCAAAAGAGGAATTTTTTTCTGCCCAAATTTCTAGCAAAGAAAAACGTGAAAAAAGCAAATTTTGAAGAAGGATTCCTGAAAATTACATTCGAGAATTAAGATAAATACTAACTTCCCAGTTCCTCGCAAAGATCCTGAGTTACTCTGGCAGCTTTTTCAATTTCGTTTAAATTATTTTCTACACAAAAGCTAAAACGGATGCTGGAATAAGCTTCTTCATTTCTCAATCCCATTGAGCAAAGAACGTAAGAAGGGTCAATCTGGAAGTTAGTACAGGCAGAACTCTGAGAACATCTAATACCATTTTGATCTAAGCGTTCCGTCAATATCCTTCCATCAATATCCTTAAATAAAATGTTGGTAGTATTACATACACGGTTTTGATTATCACCGTTGATAACGGTACCAGGAATGAAATCGAGTATCATTGCCTCAAATGAGTCCCGAAGTTGCTTCATACCCGATATACAAGCTTCAATATTCATCTTTCTGACCTCGGCAGCCTTTCCCATGCCAACTATACCGGGAACATTCTCTGTGCCCGGTCTAAAGTTCTCTTCCTGAAAACCGCCAAAAAACATAGGGCGCAATAAAAATCTGTCTTTTGCATAAATCGCCCCTGCACCTTGCGGAGAATGAAACTTGTGCCCGGTTAATGAAAGAAAATCAAAATCAAAATCCGTCAATGCAAATTCAAGTTTGCCAACTGCCTGTGCAGCATCCGTATGGATTAAGACATTCTTTTTTTTACAAATCGAAATTATTTCTTCAACAGGTTGAATCACTCCAGTCTCGTTATTAACCCACTGAACAGAAACCAGTGCCGTATTATCATCAATCGAGTCGTTTAACTTATCCAGGTCTATATGGCCTTGCCTGTCAACGCTTAAGTACTTCACCTCAACCCCATTTATCGAAAGAAAACTGCACATCTTTTTTATTGAAGAATGTTCGACATTGGTAGTTAAAACATTGCATGGTCTCCCTTTAAACTCAACTGCAGAATAAAAAGCCCAATTGTTTGATTCGGTACCGGAACTGGTAAATATTAAATCTCTGGATTCACATCCAAGCAAATCTGCCAATCTTTCCCTGGCTTTATTCAGATATTCTCTCGCCCTATCACCCGAACCGTTTTTGCTGGATGGATTACCGAAACCCTCATCCAGGACATGCATCATCTCCTCCCTAACCTCAGAAAGAGGGTGTGTAGTTGCGTTATTATCCAAGTAAATTTCTTTCTGGCTCATATCCAACCCTTAATAGAATATAAATCAAAAAAAATGATTTTAAACCCGAAACTTCATAAACTTAACAATAGTATATACTGGGCAACTGTCTATACAGGAACTGGACTAAAAGAAATATATAAACTTAATTAGAGAATTCTTCGTTAGACAAGATGGTTATACAGGGTCTTTTATCGCTGGCGTCAATCTTCTCCAGTAGAGAGACAACATGGAGTTTTTCCTCATTACCAGATTTATTTAGTGAAACGGTAAAATTAATGACATTGCTTTTACTAGTCTGTCTGTGCATCCTTAGTGCATAAACCAGATTACTTATTAGGGAATTTAACCTTGTTTTTTCATTCTCACCATTTTCTTTTGATTTTTGATCGGGAGTGATCCACTCGTTCCACAAGTCTGAAGTGATAAAAACCGTGAAGATTAGGCCAAAGGCCTTCACATCCTCTGATATGTCGATCTGTGCGCCCTGTTCCTGAGCCTTTTTTCTTGAAAAATTTTCTTTATTCATACCATAAAAAAAGATAACAGAGATTGTAGTAAATATTAGTAAAAAATTTTTATTACAAATTAAGTTAAAAAAGAAAACTATTAAAAGACAGTATAAGCTTATTGAATTGGGCCTTGAACTTAATAAGTATAAGTTCTACTTAAGGGATCCAGTGAATAAATAATCGTTTAAAACCTGATTTTTGTGGCAGCTTACGCAAAGTTCCGGTGTCCCCGCTAATTCGATCTCTTTTCCATCTTCTTCCATCGTGTCAACTTTCCCAGCAGGGTTATACTTTACCCAGAACCAGTTGTTGTGTTCTTTGTCGAACCCGGCGAGCTTAAACATAACGGTAATTGCCTGCAAATCTTTTTCAGCATTATAGTTCTCTTTAACAACAATCGCCCCGTCTCGCATTTCACCTTCCTTATTTTCAATCGCTTCTACCGCAATACTATTAACATATGTAGTAAGCAAAGCACCGTGCGGATGTACCCCCTTATAGAATTCCTTTTCCCCCGGCCAGTAATACCAGCGCTTACTGTAATTTTCAGTTTGGATTAAATCCCAAAGGTTAGAAGCTATTCTTTCAGGAGCAATTTCATCCTCCTTCTTTACCGCTTTCTCGTGTTGTTCCTCTACTTTTTCTTCGATCTCCTCTATCCCCTTTTCAATCTCATCTTCAACACTAGAAGTTCCTCTATCTAATTTCTCCGTAGCTGACTTAGTGTCGTTTCCAACATCCGTTGCATTTTTTTCCGATCTCTCGCAACCAGCCATTATTAAACATAAAAATAATCCATAAATTAAAATACTGAATTTCATTTCGGGGCTCCTTTTTAAGTCCAAATCATGTGAATATGGGGCTGTATTCTATCATTTTTATTAAACATATCAATTAATCAACATTACTCGGTTGTCTCGTCAATTATTCTCTTATTTAACAGTTCTCTAAACCTCTTTTGTACACCCGGAAATCGGTCTTTTAGATCAACTTCCAACTTAATTATATAGGACAATTCCATATCAGATAGGGTATTGATCAATACCTTATACGCTATTTTTCTAAAATCTTTAACAGAACCCGGCCGCTTAGAAGATTCATATTCATAATAGATTTCATTTAACAAGTCATTAAAAACAAAAAGCAGCCTCTTTGGACTAGAGTTTCTAAAATCATTAATGTCACATGATCTATTCCTCTTTTTAAAATAATAAGATGTCCTAGATTAGTAAAATATGTCTTATAACTTATATAAACTGTGACCGATTCCTCCGATTACATGTCTGACAACGAGTCTTATAACAATTTCGAATAACATGAGGATTTGGTCTATGCTGGATACGATTAAATAATTTCATGTAATTGTGCAATTACCTTACCTTTAGATTTATTAAGAAGACTCGGTCATCATTGAGATAAAGCAATAGACCTTCATAAGATAATTTGATATTAACGATTATATTATAGGAAGACATGGACACAGTTATTGTTAGGTGATGGCGTCCAAATTCTCCTTTGTATGATAATTATTAGTCATAAGCAGTGATCCTCGAATTCATTTTCATAAGTATTAGTTTGACCGAAACTTCTTATCCATCAGTTTCGTAGTCGAATTTGTTGTCGAAATCGCTATCGAAACAGTTCTTGACTTAGTTTATTGATCTTGCTTTCTATTTTCCTTTGATGCATTGAGCAAATCCACCATAAGCCACATTATAAGAAATGGGCCGTAATAAAAGAGCATAACCTGCAGGGCAGATAATGATTTTTGACTAATCATTAACACTAAAGAATCAAAAACTGTAACAGAAATAAAAACGATGTACGCCCTTT
Organism: Thermodesulfobacteriota bacterium; assembly: GCA_036476895.1. Classification (GTDB taxonomy): domain Bacteria; phylum Desulfobacterota_D; class UBA1144; order Nemesobacterales; family JAZGCJ01; genus JAZGCJ01. The sequence goes on along the minus strand of JAZGCJ010000211.1, from coordinate 6,427 downwards.
TACGGGCATCTTTTATTCTTTTTTTCAACAGATACTGAAGCCCGCGCGTGAGAACTATTACGTTTATGAATGCTCCGATTAAACTTTGTATCATCTTTAGATATACTTAGAATATTAATTTAATTACTTTTTGAAATAAAAAAATACACTTTAATTTATGATTTTGATTGCTATATTATAAAGTAAATGCTTTTATGAATAAGAGGTCTAAACTATGAACACGGTGAAAAGCCTGATTCTTTTAACTGTATTATCAGCAATTTTATTATTTATTGGCGGTGTATTAGGCGGACAAACTGGTCTAATTATCGCATTTGTATTTGCTTTGGTAATGAATTTTGCAAGCTATTGGTGGAGTGATAAGATTGTTCTCAAAATGTACCGTGGAAAGGAAATAAAGCCCGAAGAAGCACCGGAGCTATATAGCGACGTGCAGGAGCTGGCCCAAAACGCCGGCCTGCCGATGCCCAGGCTTTACATAGTTCCGGAGCAGACACCCAATGCCTTTGCAACAGGTCGTAATCCTAGTAATGCGGTTGTTGCCGTAACCCAGGGGATTGTAAAGCTTCTCAACAGGGAAGAACTTAAAGGTGTACTTGCCCATGAGTTAGCACACATAAAGAACAGGGATATTCTAATTGGTTCAATAGCAGCAACAATTGCAGCAGCCATAACGTATCTTGCTTACATGGCTCAGTTTGCCGCCATATTTGGAGGCGGTAGGGGCAGAGGTAACCCACTGGGGCTTCTTGCAATGGCAATTCTAGCCCCAATTGCAGCAATGATAGTGAGAATGGCTATCTCGCGAACACGGGAATACGGAGCAGATAAAGGTGGCGCTCAGATTTGCGGGAATCCGATTTATCTTGCCAATGCTCTAAGAAAACTGGGCTCTGTTTCAGGCAGAGTTCCAATGCAGGTAAGTGAGCAGATTGTCGATAGTACAGCCCATATGATGATTGTAAGCCCTCTATTTGGAGGCGGACTTGGAAAACTGTTCAGCACCCATCCCCCGATGGAGGAAAGGGTTAGAAGGCTTGAAGAAATGGCAATGGGAAGATCCTGATAACCTTCAATCAGGTCTCAGGTCGTTTCAACACTTATTCAACCGTTGCTTTGCTCAAAATGCGCAGAGATTGAATCCCACCTTTTGTACATTTTTTCCAGTCTTTCCGATATTTCCCTATACTGCGTTGATACGTTCTTCGATTCATCAACATCTTTAAACAACTGGGTATCATTAAGCAGGTTTTCAAGCTCAAGTTTCTTTCTCTCATAAGTTTCTATATTTTGTTCCAAATCTCCCAATGCATTCATCAGTTGTTTAATTGACAGCTCCCTCCAGTTTTCCATATTCTCTATTCCAAACTCCTTTAACTCTCTATACCTCCGGTTCCTTAATTCCGCACTATTTTTTTTTGTGTCAATTAAACTGAAATTATTCAAATCGGATTTGCTTCCAATTCCTTCCTTCACTGAATTCTCATCTTCGGTATCAGCGTAAGTTTGTGCAATATGGTACAAATACTCTGAATATTTTCCAGGAAATGAGTGAACTTTTTTATCTTCTATATACCAAATTTTATTTGATACTTCTTCTATGAAATTTCGATCGTGACTGACCATTAGAAATGTTCCGGTGTACTTTTTTAACGCCTTTACCAATATATTTCTTGAAATTATATCCAGGTGGTTGGTAGGCTCATCAAGAATCAAGAAATTCGATGGATTTACCAAGCTTTTTCCAAGTGCAACCCGGCTCTTTTCTCCGCCAGACAAAACTTTAATCTTCTTGTTTACATCATCGCCGCTGAACAGAAGTGCTCCCAAAATTGAACGCAGATATGTTCCGTTGGAAATTATTGAAGCAGACTTAAGCTCTTCAAATATGGTATTCTCCGGGTTAAGTGAACCGGAAAGATCCTGGGAAAAGTATAAAATTCCAACCCGATAGCCTAGTTTTCTTTTTCCATTAAACTCATCAGAGCCCAATATGATTCGTGCCAGTGTGCTTTTTCCAATTCCGTTCTTGCCAATAAGCGCAACTTTATCACCTCTAAGAATTGAAAGGGGTCCGGAGTTTATGAAAATATCAAGTTTATTCCCGTCCTCCAAATCGTATGTTTTTGAAAATTCTGATATTTCAAGGACAGTCTTTCCAGGGTTCTCCACCAGTGGAAATTCAAAATCAATGGCCTCGGCTAGCGCTTTTGGTTGAGGAAACATTCCCATTTTATCAAGCATCTTAATCCTGCTTTGAACCTGCTTCGCCTTAGATGCCTTATACCGGAACTTTTCAATGAATCTGTTGATTTGTTTGATCTGTTTTTGCTGATTTAAATACGCTTCACGCTGAGAAATCAACAGCCTGTCTTTTTGTTTAATGTAAAAAGAGTAGTTTCCAGCGTATTCGGTCAATTTACCATTTTCAAGCTCTACGACAGTTTCAATAATACGGTCTAGAAAGTATCTGTCATGTGAAACCAAAACCAATGTGCCTTTGTGTCTTTTCAGATACCATTCCAGCCATTCGTTGCTTTCTATATCTAAATGATTTGTAGGTTCGTCAAGCAATAAAACATTAGGGCGCTTCGCCAATATCTTAGCCAGCTCAATTCTCATTCTCCACCCGTCGGAGAATTCCGAAAGCCTTCTTTCAAAATCACCTTGTTCAAATCCCAAACCGGTTAAGATCTTTTCTGAATTAACACGCATCAGGTGAGAATCTTGAATAATTAGCTCTTTTTGAATATCTTCAATCTTATTCAAAACCTTCTTATATTCAATCGAATCCGGATCATCCATCTCTTCGAGGCTCATTAATAAGGAATCCGCTTTCTTATCAAGCTGGTGTAAAGTTTCAAAAGAAGATAATACTTCCTCAATAACCGATCTTTCAGGATTGCTATACAATAATTCCTGAGGCAGATAACCAATATTTGTAGTGGGTGGGAAAGTTACGGTACCGGAATCTGCAGATGCCTTACCGGCAATTATATTTAAAAGAGTGGTTTTACCGCTACCATTAAGTCCGTACAAACATATTTTTGAGCCATCTTTAATGTTCCAGTTTATACCATTAAGAATTACGGTTACACCATGGGAAATGGAAATATTGTTTAGTTGTATCATGTATTTAAAAAATAAGATAATCGAGAAATAACGCTAACCGATAATATTACCATTTGAGCCAACAGGCAATATTTCCAAAATTGCAGTTGTAAGAAACGCTATCCCGAGGGATATACCACTAACAAATATAATTATTAATATATTGACAGGTTCGATATGAATTTTTTTTATTGAAACTGTAAATAAAAACGCCAGCAAGATCGAAGAAAAACATAATCCCAAATAATAGAGTATAAGTAAATGAAATATTGCCATTGAGGTTGGATATATTCCAAATGTAGCTGTTACGGGAAATACAATAGAGATAATCAAAGCTGAACTTAATATTATGGACAGTGCCCGGGTTCTCAAAGTCAACCCACTGCTCTTTTTGTTTAAATCTTCTCTTATAACTAGAAAATAGGATATTATGATCAATATAATATCAACGGTAAAAAACCATGGAATGAATTTTAAAGACGTGAAAGGATGATTAAAATCATTAACAATGCCAAAAAGAAAATAGAATACCGCCGCTAATATTATAGATATAATAAAAAACATTCCCAATTAGTTTTTATCCAGGTTTATGTTTAGAAATAATAATGCACAAAGTTTTATTGTAAAAGAAAATTTTCAGTAAAATTAAATATATAATGACATCCTCTAAACCTTTAATCGGAATAACAACAGACCTCAAAGAGAAACATTTTTCAATAGAATCAAGCTACGCACAATCAATAACCAATTTTGATGGAATACCATTTTTGATCCCTTCAATTCCAGATGATGAGAGTTTTCTAGATAACACTGCATCAAAGCTAAACGGTCTGTTAATTCCCGGTTCAAGTGATATGGATCCAAAATTCTATAATGAAAATCCTCATCCCAAAATCAAACCCATGAGCATTGAAAGAACAGAGTTTGAGTTTCGGTTACTTGAAAGAATGCTAAAAAAGAATAAACCAGTATTTGGAATTTGCGGGGGTATGCAGTTAATAAACGTATTCTTCGGCGGTTCGCTTTACCAAGACATAGAATCGTTAATAAGTAACCCGCTCTGCCATGAGAACGGCTGCGAACACGATGTAATCTTAACAGATAATACACACCTGAAAAAAATAATCGACACCTCCCATTTTAGAATTAAAAGCTATCATCATCAATCAGTCAATACCCTGGGGAAAGGACTTAAAATGTCCGCCCATTCCCCTGATGATGTTATAGAAGGAATTGAATCAACTGATTCTCATGTGATGGGAATACAATGGCATCCGGAATTGGATGAAACCAGGGTTTCGGAAATTATTTTCAAAGACTTTATTTCTAGGTGCTATTCTTAGAGATAAAAAGCATATGTCTGGTAAAATTAATGCACCTTGAAAAATATAAAGATAATCGGCGCAAGAGAAAACAATCTTAAAAATATAGACCTGGAAGTACCTCGCGGGAAGCTGGTAGTAATCACTGGTATCAGCGGTTCGGGAAAATCATCAATAGCCTTTGATACAATATTTGCCGAGGGCCAAAGAAGATACATAGAATCTCTTTCATCGTATGCCCGTCAATTTGTTGAACAAATAGACAAGCCGGACATAGATTCAATTGAAGGTCTATCACCATCAATATCCGTAGATCAAAAAGGTTTTCACAGAAACCCCAGATCCACAGTTGGAACAACAACCGAGATATATGACTTTCTCAGACTGCTGTTTGCCAGACTGGGAACTCCATACTGTTATAACTGCGGTGATGAGATATCTGCACAAACATTGGAAAGTATGAACAATTCGATTAAAAATTTTGCAGAAACAGACAATATACAAATTTACTCACCAATTGTTCGGGGAAGAAAGGGGGAACATAGAAAGGAGCTGGAGGAGTTACGTGAAGAAGGGTTCTTAAAAGTAAAGGTTGATGGAGAATTGCTCGATCTTGATGATGAGATAATACTGGCTAAACAAAAAAAACACACCATAGAAATTCTCATTGATGTCATCTCATTTAAATCAAGTCCCAACAATGAAAGAATCAAAGAATCAACAACCTTAGCCCTAAAGAGATCCGGTGGATTGATAAGAGTAGAAAAAGAAAACGGAAAAAGCATTATTTTAAGCGAACAATTCGCCTGTGGAAGATGTGGAATAAGCTATCCTGAAATATCACCGAGACTATTTTCTTTCAATAGTCCCTATGGAGCATGCAAAAGTTGTGAAGGTCTTGGAAACATATCCTATTTCGACCCGGAACTGATGATCGGCGATCCAGAAAAATCCATTGAAGAAGGAGCATTAATTCCTGTTCAAAATTCATCTAACTTCAGAAGATTAATTAAAAATATTTGTGATCATTTCGATATAAGCATATCGGTACCCATTAATAGACTTCCAAAGAAAAAGATCGATATAATCTTTCACGGCAAAGATAAAAAAAATCTAAATAACGAAACATACTGGGATTATGAAGAACTCGAATTTTTCCCAGGAATCGTTGGGATAATTTCCAAGTGGTTTAAAGAAACCTCTTCAGAAGAAGTAAGAGAGAATCTCTCTAGATATATGATCTCTACTAACTGTAAAGAATGTAACGGCTCGAGACTCAGAAAAGAGAGCACCTCGATATTATTTCAGGAAAAATCAATTCATGAAATTACCATAATGTCTGTAAAAGAATGTTCGGAGTTTTTCAAAAATATCTCCCTTAAGGGCAACTCAAAGATTATCGGAGATTTAATATTAAAAGAAATCAACTCCAGATTAGAATTCCTGGAGGAAGTGGGATTAGATTACTTAACTCTCAACAGGTCAGCACCGTCCTTATCAGGCGGTGAATCTCAGCGGATCAGACTCGCAACCCAAGTCGGATCTAAACTTACCGGAATAACATATGTCCTCGACGAACCAACCATAGGACTTCACCGCAGAGATAACAGGAGATTGATGAATGCGCTCCGTGCGCTAAAAGAGAAAGGTAATACGATTATTGTGGTCGAACACGACGAAGAAACAATTAATGACTCGGACTACATAATCGACGTGGGGCCAGGGGCGGGTGAGCTGGGGGGAGAAATAGTAGGCAAGGGAACTATTTGTGATTTTAAAAAGAAAGCGAAATCAATAACAGCTAAATACTTATCGGGAATTCTAAATATCCCGATACCACGAAAAAAACGCAAGACAAGATCGTTTATAGAAATAAAAGGCGCCAGTGAAAACAACTTAAAAGATATCGATGTTTCTTTTCCCTTGGGTGTTTTCACATGCGTTACAGGTGTATCAGGTTCCGGAAAAAGTACATTGGTAATCGATACCCTTTA
>JAZGCJ010000210.1:0-4057 GCA_036476895.1 Thermodesulfobacteriota bacterium | reverse complement strand
AGTTAAATGATCCATTCCCGTAAGATCCCACTGCCAATAGCCTACATGCTGATCATAAATCCGATTTATAAAGTTTTCCCGTAAAATAAGATACTGTAAGTGTGTCTCCGGTTGTTGTAAAAGAGTGGGTGGTATCAAATTGAGCTGATGAATTGAAGATCGATCTATGCCTTTTCGAATAGCTTTCAGGGTTTCAACATTCAACCAGTCGAGCTGAACCCTGAGTTTTGCAATCACATCTGCGGGATTATACAATCGGGTAAGAGTTTCATGCCCATGTAAAATGTATTTGGGATTTAGAGAAACAACCACATCCATGGCTTCTAAGAGACCCGGTACATTTCCCTCTTCGAAGAAAGGCGCTCCTATAAACGGCATGATAAAATCACCTACAAATAGAACAGATTCTTCAGGCATATAAATAAAAATCCCATCCGGAGTCTCCCCACCAGGGATAGGAATGAGTTGAAACAGGGTTCCACCTATTGTTACGTCGGTTACATCAGAGATAGTTACATCAGGCTTGTAATCAATAAGAAAATCCTTTTTAAAATCCGTTCCAAAAAAGTATTTAAATTGTACAGATTCTTCTAACATGCGATCATATTCCTCATGATAGTTATCCCGTGAGTAATATTTGATGTTTGGATTTAAGGTACTAAAATAGCTGTGTCCGCCAATATGATCCCAGTGCGCATGGGTCACAAACACAGTAGTGAGAGGAGGGAGTTTGGGATATTTAGATTTAAGGTACTCATAGGCGGCCTTTGCAGAGTCTGGTCGTGTCCCTGCATCAATTGATATCAATTCTTTCCCGTCTCTTGAGACAATAAAATAATACTCTGTAAATTCAAAACCGCTAAGACCAAAAACCTTACCAGGAATGATTTCTCTCAGTTGTCGAGGATGGAATGTGTGACCCTTTTGAGCATTCACGGCAAGGAATGTCGTCAACATTATAGGTTTATCGAAGTTCTCATAACCACTTAAAGCTAGATACTTCCTGGCCTCCTGGTCATTTTTATCTTTTAGATACAAATTCGCCAATTGATAGTAAACCTCACGAAAAAAACCCGGCTGAGGCTCCTTATCTCGATTTTCTATAAGCCATTCTAAATCCCGATATGCCTCTTCTTTTTTACCAAACCTATCTGGAAGCTGAGCATAGACAACCCCAGTTGTCCAGCGAACTAAGAAATTGTTGTTATTCGTAATTTCTCTTGCATTTTCCATAATATCTATTGTCTCATTAACCCAATCTACTCGCTCTAACAAGGGGATATGATTGGCATACGATGCTCTCAGTACTCCAAGGACGCTCAAATATATAGCCTTTTGATCTGGTGACATTTGAGTTTCATTTGTATCGATAAAAGTTTGAAAGAAATTAATTCCCGACTCGAGTTGGTTGGAATTAAGGTATTCTGCCATTAATAAAAAAACCATACGTGGATCGTCAGTAGGACCAGTAATGTTTACTGCCTTCAGAAATTCCAATTCTACATTAAACGTCTGGGGTGGAGGTGAAGGTTTGGCTCCACATCCACTTATTAATAGCAAAGAAGGAATTACAAGGAACTTAATTAATACTATTGAAATAGATCTACCTTTCTTCATATTTAACCTCTCAAATCGATTTATTCCTCAATAATTCATCCCATTTTATGCATAAACCTTTTATCTCAAGAATTGTAGCTCTTGTCAATGTCTTGTACAAGTTCACAACATATGAGACAAATAAGAGGGGTAAAAGTAATTATCGATAATGCCATTATCCCTTAAGAACTGCACCAGATGACAAATCATCACCTGATATGATTATTGTAGGTAATTATTATCCAATAGGCACTCTACCATCTTTTGATGATAAATTTAAACAAGAAAGTGAGAGTAAATCCAAAGAAGATTCAAGCTCAAAATACTCAGTGTCTGCTAACTATGTCAAGATGCCTAAGTTCGAAGGCGTTGAATTAATTATCAGTAAGATAGTACAATAAATACATTACAAATGTCTTTATAGAATCAGTCTATAAATAACATTTAACAGGTGTTTGATAGATTTCTCTGGTTTCTCACTCCATGAGTGTAAAATGTATTAACTGAGATGACTCATCAAGAATTTGTAGAAGAATACAAAAAGGGTCTTATTCATGTAACAATGAACGAAAGCGATGCATTGAAACTTATGAATACATCATTTGTAGATAAACCAAATCAATATGCAACTATTTTTTGGACATGGATCCGGATACTTCCTATACCTATAGGAGTAGTATTAATCATTTGGGTAAATATGTGGTTAGGCATAGCTGTGATTTTTATTGGTATATTGTTACGACAAGCAATTAAAAAACCTTCATCTGAAAATGCTCTAGAACAGGCACTTAGAGATGTGGAATTTTATAATGCTTTGATTGAGGCTGAAATAATGAAAGTCGAACGTATTCAATAGAAATCAGTCTCATCGGAAGCTATTAAGTTTATTTTCTAAAGAACAATAAATTGAGATAATTTTTTTTATTTTTTATTTGCCTGAATCAAATGCCTGAAAAAACTGTCCGACCATTTTGTCCAAGTCTTCTGGTAGAGCGGCTCCAGTTGCTACTACAGACCAAGTGGAAGCGGTTCCCTTCAGGTTGAGATCCCTCGAAAGATTAACCTCCTGATCTAAACTGACAATAAACGTGAAACTATACATTCCCCCAGAGTGCTTAACCGGGTTAATCAAAACAACAAGCTTAGGTTTACCGGGGGCTTTATCTATGTTCAGCTTTGAAATAACCTTAACATTTGCATCCTTCAGAGCCTTCACCACTGCTTGTCGTAACCTCTGGGAGTTCAATCCATCTTTTTTCGCCTCGGGGCTGTCAAGATCGATTTCAATCCCGACCCCCATCCAAATTCTTAAAAACACTGGTCAAGCTATTAGTCGATTGCGAATAGGCAAATTCAAAACAAATAAACACCGCTAATATTGAAAAAATAACAACTCTTTTAAACATAAAATTATGTCCTCCTAAAAGATTTTAAAAAATCGTGGATCGACAGACAATTTAACAAAAAATATCAACTTTTAATTTCTTTTAACATAGTTATTAACAATTTCATAACTTATTTTTAACATTTGGATTTTATCTTGATCTCTACAACTAAGTAAATTTGCAATCTTTCAGCAGGTTTAATTTATCTGTAACAGTTTGATGCGATCTCAAACCAGTTTCTTCTGATATTGTTTCCAAAGACGGACAAGAAAGGTTTCTATTGGAATGAAGGTGCTTCCTGATACTCAGCGTGTTCACCTTCGGGTATTTTCTCAAGGGAAATCCATCCGCCGCCGAGGGCTTTATATAGTCTCACGTAAGAATTGTAATATTCCTGAGTTATTTGCGATAGGTCGAGTAAAACTGAAAATAGGGCTCTTTCAGAATCAAGCACTTCTAGGTAGCTCGAAAATCCCTGGTCGTATCTGAGTTTAGCTAGGTAATCCGCATTTGCAGCGGCTTTCGCCTGTTTCTTAAGAGCTTCGATTTGTACTTTATAAGTCTGTATCTCCATAAGCACGTCAGACACTTCTCTAAATGCGTTCAGAACGGTGTTTTGATAGCTGTAAAGCGCTTGCTCAGTTCGTGCCTCCTCAATTTCAACCCTGCTCTCATCTTTGCCAAAGTTAAAAATAGGCCCGAAGAGACCCGCCCCTACTGACCAGACAAAACCACTTATCGTCATCGAGGTAACCTCATTAGCGGCGGCGCCAAGGCTTCCTGTAAGGCTTATAGCGGGAAATCTTTGTGCTACAGCCACACCGATCTGCGCGTTCTGCGCCTGCAGTAAATAAAGAGATTCCTGAATGTCAGGACGTCGTTCAAGAAGAGTAGAGGGAAGTCCGACAGGTATGTCCGGTGGAATAGTTTGTTCGTATAGATCGAGTCCGGTCTTTATCGGCTCAGGGAACTTGCCGAGCAGGATGCTGATCGCATTTTCAGTTCTGTAAATCTGTCTTTCAGTTGCGGGTATTGAAGCGGCGGCAATTTCTCTTTGTACCTCAGCCTGGTTTAAG
>JAZGCJ010000021.1:0-3835 GCA_036476895.1 Thermodesulfobacteriota bacterium | reverse complement strand
TTCCACAAATCCCCTAACACTCAATCTTATGTAGCGGAGACCTTCAGGTCTCCAAAAGTTCTCGACAAAAATGTGGAGGACTAAAGTCCTCCTCTACAAAGAAGAAATAAAAAATGAATTAGCTAGTTCGTAATGTTACGGGCATATACTCTTTTTTTTATGTGTTCTATATCATCTTTAGGCGTTGATTCTATTAGTCTTTTTGTATAAGTATTACTTGGATTTTTATAGATATACTCCGAAGGGCCAAACTCAACAATTTTCCCCTCATTCATCACGGCTATCATATCGGACATAAATTTAACTACGTTAAGATCGTGACTGATAAAAATGTAAGTTAAGGAGTGCTTCTCTTGCAAATCCTTTAAAAGGTTAAGCACCTGAGCTTGAACAGAAACATCTAGCGCCGAAACCGATTCATCACAAATTATGAAATCGGGATTTACTGTAAGAGCCCTCGCTATGCAGATCCTTTGACGCTGACCACCGGAAAATTCGTGAGGATATCTCCTCAAATATTCGCTTTGTAACCCAACCTCTTCCAACAATGATACCACAATGTCTCTTCTTTCTCTCTTGGAACTCCCAATGCCATGAATTGTTAACGGCTCTGTCAAAATAGTTTCTATATTCATTCTTGGATTCATTGACCCATAAGGGTCTTGAAAAATTATTTGCATTCTTTTTCTCAAGTTTCTCATATTATCGGAATCTATAGAAAGAAGGTCAATACCATCAAAACATATTGATCCAGAAGTTGGACTTATCAAATTTAAAATTGATCTGCCTGTAGTTGTTTTACCACAACCAGACTCCCCGACCAACCCCAATGTTTGTCCTCTGTAAATATCGAAGTTAATACCGTCTACTGCCTTTATATACCCAACGGTCTTCATTAATAATCCTTTTTTAATCGGGAAATAAACTTTTAGATCTTTTACCGATAAAAGCGGTTTCTCGTTATTTTCGACAAACCTGTTTCTACTGTCCCTTTCAAAATCATTAACCGGATACCCCATATCTGAAATCACACTTCTTGGATGTATCAACTTCACATTTTTTTCAATTGTTTTTGACAGTGAAGAAATATCTTCCGGTGATTTATCAAAAATCTCTATGTTCCCGTTAATTTCCTTTACTTCCATAAAATCATCAACGGTTGGCAATCTACTAAATTCAGAATCAAGTTTTGGCCGGCAAGCTAACAAGCCCTTTGTATAAGGATGTTTTGGATTACTGAATATCTCCAGCAAGGAATTATATTCAACTATCTTTCCACGATACATAACCGCGACATAATCGGCTATTTCCGCAATTACTCCCAAATCATGAGATATAAACAGAATAGACATATCTCTGTTATCTCGAAGACTCCTTAGCAGGTCCAATATCTGAGACTGGATTGTTACATCCAACGCTGTTGTCGGCTCGTCGGCAATTAACAGCTTAGGGTTACAGGAAAGAGCCATTGATATCATAACTCTCTGCCTTTGTCCGCCAGACATCTCATGAGGATAAGAATAAATTCTCTCTTCAGGGTCCGGAATTCCAACTTCTCTAAATAAACTGATTGTTCTGTCTTTAGCCTCGGACTTTGATACATTTTGGTGAGTCAAAATAGCTTCCATGATCTGTGAACCCACTGTAAATACAGGGTTCAATGACGTCATCGGTTCTTGAAATATCATGCTAATTTCCTTACCCCTTATATTCCTAAGCTCAGGTATAGGAAGCTTAACAAGATCCCGCCCAAAAAAAGATATTTCACCCGACTCGATTTGTGCAGTTTCAGCAAGCAGCCTCATAATAGTTAAGGCTGTAACTGATTTCCCCGAACCGGATTCCCCTACAATTCCCAGTGTTTCACCTTGTTTAAGCTGAAAGGAAATATCATCTACGGCCTTAATTTCACCTTCATCAACTTCAAAATATGTTCTTATATTTTTTACTTCTAAAAGGTTGGTAGACATCTGTTTCTATTGATGAGTATATTACTTTATTGAATTAAATTATACGGATAAGCAGGTTGTTATCCAAATATTAAATATGAAAACTAAAAAATCTCTTGCTACAATTCTATGCTATAAATTTATACTTATAATTTTTCTTTTCTATACACCCAACGCTCTTGGGGAAAATGATTCTTCACAAAGTATTGGGTTTTATTCTGCTGGCTGTATTAAGAATCCTGATATTTTACCGAGCGACGGTACGGGTTTTCAGGTAATCCGACTTAGCAGAAAAAGATATTATGGTCATCCCGACCTGACGGGTTTTATAAAATATTTAGGAAAAGTGGTTTCAGAAAATTACCAGTCAACCCTTTTGATCGGAGATACCTCTCAGCTAAACGGTGGGCCTATGCTCCCAGAACATAGCAGTCATCAAATAGGTCTCGATGTAGACATTCTTTATATGCTAAACCCGATAGAATCGAACAGAATACTTTCAATTAACGAAAGAGAAGAAATTAACCCCATACCCATTATCTTCCCTGGCGAACTTACGGTAGATAGCACTAAATGGAAAACAAAAATCGGAGAGGTTATAAAAATTTCTGCCTTGCATGGAAACGTAGACAGAATATTTGTACATCCTGTAATCAAAAGAAAGCTTTGTGAAACTTACAAAAGTGAAGGATGGCTCAGAAAAATCAGACCGTGGTGGGACCATGACGGCCATTTCCATGTTCGACTAAAATGCCCGGCTTCAAGTCCGCTCTGCAAATCCCAGAAGTCATTGCCTCAAGGCAGCGGATGTGGTGAAGACCTTACCAATTGGTTGATTGATATTTTGAAGAATGACAGAAAAGTAGGAACACAGAAGAAAAAGGTCGATTTACCAAAAGAGTGTTTGGATATTGTGCTTATTAATCAGAATTAAAACTGGGAATTAGATTTAACGAATTATACCCAACTATATTCAAGCCTTTATCTGTTCTAATATATTCATTCAAATTATCACAGGACTTATACCCCACATACCACATTAATTTGCATCTCATAAATGATTTTATTTTTGTGAATTATAAAATAGTGGATAACTAAAAATTACTCTAAAAGCCTAATTCGACTTCATCACCTATTGAGGGAATCTGTACATTTATAAATCCCTCACCAATCAAAGTATCTCTCAAATCCCCCTGACGTTCGGGGATACCATGAACCAAAAAAATTCTTTTCAATCTTTCTTGATCTAGGTTAGATAAGTACTCTACAATCTCAGATTCATCCGCGTGTGCACTATAGGAGTCCATAACCTTAACCCTTGCATTTACTCTTAATTTTGATCCGAATATATCTACTGTCTTGTCCCCCCTTCTAATCTTTGCCCCAAGAGTATTATCAGCACAGTAACCCACAATCAAGATTGTATTTCTTGAATCTTCTATATGATTAAATAGGTGATGAAGTATTCGACCACCAGTCATCATCCCCGATGCACTTATGATAATGGCTGGACCTTTTAATTTATTTAATTTCTTAGATTCCACCGTTTTTCGAATATACTTCAAATCACTGAAACCAAATGGGTTTGGGTCATCGATCATATATTCAAGTATTTCTGAATCAAAACAATCCGGATGCAGCCGAAATACCTCCGTAGCATTTACAGCCATGGGACTATCTACAAATACCGGAATTCTTGGGAGTCTGCGTTCCGTTTCAAGTTTATCCAGGGTATGTACAATTTCTTGCGTCCTTCCAACACTGAATGCAGGGATAAGCAATTTACCTCTATTATGAACACAAGTATCCTCAATTATGCTTAATAAAGTATTCTCATCTTGGGGCAAGCTGTCGTGCTTAACACTCCCATATGTGGATTCACAGAT
>JAZGCJ010000209.1:0-3523 GCA_036476895.1 Thermodesulfobacteriota bacterium | reverse complement strand
TAGGCGATGATGGGCATATACTGAGGTGTTAGCATATGGACAGAAACAAAATCCACCTCCCAGCTTACACCAAAATCACCATATGGTTCAATGGCAACGTTTGATAATCCATATGAGTTAAATGTTTCGTAAACCCATTGTGCCGCTTCATTGTAAGAAGGGGAGTTTGCCAATCTCGGCCCGTAGACATCGGTCAGATACCCAGCAATTTTCATCGCTTCAGTATTCTGGAACCCCTCCGCTCTAATTTTTTGTATCACATTCCAATGGATGGTTTCTTGTCCTTTAGCGGGTATGAAACCAATTGCCATAGTTATAAGTAATAAACCGCGTGGCCAAATTCTCATAATCTTATCCTCTTAACCTGTACAGGGTTGTCTGAACTCTTTTTTTTTGACGCGGAGTTCATCTTTTCATTTTGATTGAATTTATATAAGGAGTTGTGTATATTTTCAATCTTAAGTATCAGTAATATATGATATTAACATAATTTAGCAACCACTAGTTTTCAAAAAACGGCTATATTATTATGCAATGGCAAAAGACAAAATATTTCTGCAAAAAGTGGCAATTATTCATACCCGATTCAAAAAACACCTTCATTTGCAATTTTAGTTCAGGCGCTCTGGGCCGGCATTTTGGGCCTGACCGGAACTTGGAAGAGCTTTTTATTTATATAACTTTTGTTTCGATTATGTTTTGGGTTGTCCCTGTGGCTTCGGTATTTTCACTGAGAAGAAAATATCCAGAACTGCAAAGACCTTACAGGGTATCGGTTATACAGTGAAACCGTAAATATTTATTCTGGCCGGTGTTGGGCTACTCATTAATACTCTGCTCGATCGAGCCTGCCATTCAATTAGTTTGTTCTTCTTAATCATAGCCGTATTTTATGACTGACGTACTGGGTGAGATGTCGGATTTTAACATTGTGCAGGAAGCCCGGAAAGCCATAAAGAGAATAAACAAGACAATCCGGGAAACCGCGCTCGAATACTCCTATTATTTGAGTCAATTAACAGGTTGCCATGTTTACCTGAAGCTCGAGAACCAACAAATCGCTGGCTCATTCAAAATCCGTGGTGCAGCTAATCTGATGTTATCTTTATCCACAAAGGAGAAAGAGCTCGGTGTGGTTGCCTCATCAAGTGGAAATCACGGTGCAGCCGTTGCGTATCTTCTTGACAAATTGCGTGTTGAGGGCACCATTTACTTGCCCGAAAATGTTTCTGAATCTAAAGTTGACGCGCTGCGTACCTATGGCGCGGAGGTAAGCTTTCTCGGCAAGGATGTCGTAGAGACCGAACGGTTTGCTCGCAGAATTGCCGAGGAAAAGCAGATAATCTTGATTCCACCATATAATCATCCGGACATTATTGCGGGTCAAGCGACCATCGCACTAGAGCTGGAACGTCAAATTAAAAGAATGGATGTGGTACTGGTGCCGGTTGGAGGTGGGGGATTGATTTCCGGCATCGCGGGATATCTCAAGTCTCTAAATAGGCAGATTAGGATTATTGGGTGTCAACCGCAAAACTCTCCAGTTATGTTTGAGTCATTGCGCGCCGGCCAAATCATTGAAATGGATTCAATGCCTACCATCTCTGATGGTACGGCTGGCGGAATAGAAAAGGACTCCATTACGTTCGATCTGTGTCGGGAATAAGTGGATGAATTTGCTATCCTTACGGAAGAAGAAATCATGGCGGCTATGACTCTAATGCTAGAGAAGGAGTATATCTTAATCGAAGGCGCCGCTGCGCTTCCAGTTGCCGCTCTTATCAAAATGAATTCAGGATTCGAAGATAAAAACATTATTTTGATTATTAGTGGGAAGAGAATTAGCCTGGGTAAGCTAAATTTCGACTAGATCATTAAACTAAATGCAAGGGCAAAAAAAAGATAGCGCGCGCACAAAAGGGTAGCAGCATTTAAAATCACAGAATCAATTGACTAAACTGATTGCCCCTTTACTTCATAAAAAGTTTAGCTAAATATAGCTTGCACAAAACCTTACAAACAGCTATATTGACGGTGTATATTAATACACAGGCTGAAAATGGCCGAGAAGGCATCGCGCGAGGGACGACTTAAGTTATTTATAAACAATTATATGCCGGGGTGGCGGAATTTGGTAGACGCAAGGGACTTAAAATCCCTCGGAGACTTGTCTCCGTGCCGGTTCGAGTCCGGCCCTCGGCACAATTATGTTCCTTGACCCTGATTTGATTTTTTCTATGGTAGTTCACTGCCGAGGTGGTGAAATTGGCAGAGGCGCTGGACTCAAAATCCCATCCGTGGTTTCCCCTTAAAGCCAATTAAGCCAACTACTTATCAAGTTTCAAAAGCGCTGTTTCCCCAAAAATTTTCTTCGTCGCAACTGCAATAAGTTGCACATAGTTATCCAGAACTGTCCGTGACCTAAAGTGCGCATGATGGCCTGCGCGGTTGCAGCGTGATTCGTTTTCAGATAATGAGAAATAATCCTGCTCCACTACTAAGTTAAGTTTCATCAAACATCATGAAAGGCGCTAATTTTGGCGGTTTTTTTGGACAAAAGGGACACAAAATGTCCATTCTAAAAACGCTGTTAGGTGTGGAGTTGCGCGCTATTCTTTGAAACTCTTGACTGGGGGAAAACTCCAAACCAGGAATCCCGAAGTTACCTATGAGCCGTAAACTCCTGAAGTTAAGAGAGGTTACGGCTTTTAATTACACTTAAGTACTTGTTTTTACAGAATGTAATATTGAGTAACATGACAAGCATTGTGAAAATTTTGAAGAAGTCAAAATCCAAGCGTCGCCCCACAATCCTCATATAAACCTAACAAAATTTGTGTCCTAACTTTGCCATTCCAACACCTCCAGATCCAATTAACTTCCCATAATTAAGAAGTGACTCTCCTAATATTCTCAATGATAATAAAATTAGCCTTTTATTATTGGGGTAATCCTCCCGCTTCTCTGCTTCCAAGCTACTGTAATTTTATGCTTTATAAAATATCCTATCTTTCATTTATTAATTTGGTATAAGGTTTGCTTTAGTCCCATCAGGGAAAGAAGTTTAATGACCCCGATCTAAATTATGGAGGTGATTACCATGATTACACGGAAAAGACCAGAGACCAATCTCAAACTTAAATATAAAAAAGTGTTAGAACTTGGTTTCATTGGCTCCTTGCTAATTCATCTGATCCTTTTTCTTGCGTTACCACATTTTGATTTCTCGACACAAGAGGTTAGGGCCAAAGAAATCGAGATATTGGTCGAGGATATTCCACCGACGGAGCAAATCAAAAGACCGCCACCACCGCTAAGGCCCTCGGTACCTATTCCAACCGAAAGTGAGGAAATTCCGGAAGATTTTACAATTGAATCAACGGAATTAGATTTGAGTGAGCTTCCGCCACCACCCGTGCTAATAGAAGATCGATATGAACAGTATCAATTTATTCTCTATGATGAGGCCCCGGAACCGATTGGAGGTTACAGAGTTATACTCGCAAATCTTGAGTATCCTAGC
>JAZGCJ010000208.1:0-8399 GCA_036476895.1 Thermodesulfobacteriota bacterium | reverse complement strand
GCCCCATGATCAATGTACCTTGCATTATCGAATCCACTACTTACGCCAGCGCTTTTTTCAACCAGTACCGTGTTCCCGTTCTGCGTCATGAGTTCTACTCCACCCGGCGTCATTGAAACACGATTTTCTTCAATTTTAATTTCTTTTAATATGCCTACAATCATTCTTATTTATCCTGATTAATTTAACTAGCGAATTCTCAGTTGCTTGCTACAGGGTTTCCTATGTCCTGTCATTGCTGTAAATGTTACGTAATTCGAGGACAAAAACCAAAAAAAAAGTATCCAGGAAGTTAACCATCATTTAAACTACATTCCCCGGTTAATGAAAATAAAACTAATTTTAAATTTGGTATCTGGTATATGTCATCGCAACCGCTTCGAAAACGGTTTTTTCGAATAGGAAAAATCGGACAACCTTGAGATATTGCAAAAATGTTAATGTGCTTCGTTGCAACTTCATAGAAAATGCCTATATGAGAAGTGGGACGCACTTGAATGAAACCTACTGAGTTTTTAAGTCAGCGACATAGTTTATTTAATCTGTCATCACGAACGTATGTGAAGTGATCTCCTGGAGATTCTTCGTCGGTATGTATAATATGAAGACTAGTGGTCAATAAAAGCATGTCCAATTTAGTACTTTCCATATTACTTGCAATGACCTGTTCCTCTTAACCATCGAAACAGTTTGAATGACACTCCGTGTCGGATTGCTTCGTCACTTCGTTGAATATGTAGACTGGTGATTAATATAAGCATATTCAAATTAGTAAATACCAAATTGGTTACAACGACCTGTTCCTCTGTTGCAAATAATCATTATTTGAAGCGTTTAAATAATAATCTAAAAACTTTGTTCAATAGTGTCCGGTTACATGTCTGACAACGAGTCTTATGAAAAAGAAGACTCGGTCATCATTGAGATAAAGCAATAGACCTTCATAAGATAATTTGATATTAACGATTATATTAGAGGAAGGCATGGACACAGTTATTGTTAGATGAGGGCGTCCCAATTCTCCTATTTGTCGAATCAGTTGCATAAACCGTTGTTGAATATGTTGTCAAAACCGTTCTCGAAGCAGTCCCCGATTAACCTAATCTCGGGGATGACATTATTAGATAATTTTGTCCTCGAATAATAAGACTTTTAAAATATTGGTAGCAAACTCTATTATTTAGCCTTTTTTGCTTTTGTTATAAATGGCTCGGAGCTTTTTTTCTTTTTCTTAAAGTAGGTCAAAAGTATTTCTGCGTCATGAAAAGGAAGGGTTATAAATGAGAACTTATCTAGAATTTCAATATCCCTGATTTTAAAGCCCTGTATCTTACATTTATTCTTAATAAACTCCACCAGCTTCTTACTTGTTAATCCGTCTTTCTTGCCCTGGGTTACAAATAGTCGTGTCTTTCCTTTTGTATTATCAATAACGTCTTCAATTTCAGCATAACTCTTTTCATTAAGTTCATTTGGAAATGCATATTGAAGGAGCTTCGCAATGATATCTACAGGTTGATTATTCTCCACAAGCTCATTAGACATCTCAATATATTCACCCTGGGCAGGTGAGTTTATAATATTTTCCAGTTCGGCTTTAATTTTTAGCTTTTTTGTTTCAATTATATCTTTTACATTAGGCAATTTTGCTTTTCGAATATCAGTTTTTGTTTTTCTCTTAATAAATTGCAACTTCCTGTATTCTTCAGGTGTAATAAAGGTTATTGCATTACCCTCTTTTCCCGCCCTTCCGGTTCGACCTATTCTGTGTACATATGATTCCGGGTCTTTAGGTAGTGAGAAGTTGATTACATGTGTTAAATTCTGGACATCAATTCCCCTCGAAGCCACATCTGTTGCAACGAGTATATTGATCTGGCGTTTTTTAAACTTGTTGAGTATCTTCTCTCTGTGAGGTTGTGACATATCGCCGTGTAAGGCATCTGCATCATATCCACGTTCAATCAGGTGATTGGCAACCGTGTCTACATCAACCTTGGTTCTACAAAATACAAGTGTATAGATATCCTCTTCGATATCGATAATTCTGCACAGTACTTCAAATTTAAATTCTTCTGATACCTCAAAATAGATTTGGTCAGTTTGTCTGACGGTGAGTTGTTCGGGAGTTGCTTGATTAAAGTCATAATCGCCCATATGATTTTCTGCAATCTGCATTATTTCATTCGGCATTGTGGCGGAAAATAAAAGGGTTCTTCTGTTGGGTTTGGAATTGCTCATTATTTCTTTAACATCGTCGATAAAACCCATGTTAAGCATTTCATCTGCCTCGTCTAAAATTAGGTAAGAAATGTTCTCGAGCACCAATGTTTTGCGATTAATATGGTCGAGTATCCTTCCTGGCGTGCCTACGACAATGTCTATTCCTTTACGCAGACTTCGAAACTGTAAATTAATTGATTGACCTCCGAAGATTGGAACAATATTAATTTTTCTCTTTCCCTTTAGGGAATTAATTTCCTCGGCTACCTGTATTGCCAGCTCTCTTGTGGGTGTAAGAACAAGAGCCTGGACAGTTTTTGAGTTTTCCTCCAGAAGCTCAATAAGAGGTAGTCCAAACGCTGCGGTCTTGCCTGTACCAGTTTGGGCTTGGGATACTATATCTCTTTTGCCTTCAAGAATTGCCGGTATTGTCTTTTCTTGGATCAGTGTAGGTTCTTCAAAACCTCTGTGTTTTAAGACTTTTAGTGTACTTTTAGATAAGCCCAGATTATCAAATGATAACAATTTGTTTTTTATTCCTTTTTAAGTTTGATTTTAGTAAACGGTTTTATTTTAGATACACTTGGAGGTAATTAATTATTTAGTTACTTCTTGTATATTTAATGTTTCGGCTTACTAATTTATATTGTGTTAGGATACACTATCTTATTAAAAAAGATATTGTATTTCTATAATCTAATTACATATATTTATTTAGCCTTTTTATATTTACCTTCTTGATACTTCTTTTTTCTGCTTGCTGATTTCCATTTCCTTCTTTTCCCTCTTTCTTTGAATTGCCCTTTTAGCTGCACCCAGTTCCATTTTGCGCAGCCTGTGACTATTTGGTGTAACCTCAACCAGTTCATCTTCAGCTATAAACTCTATTGACTGATCCAGTGATAGTGGTCTTGGAGGCCTTAACACAACTGTTGCTTCAGCAGTTGCGCTTCTCATATTAGTAAGTTTCTTCTCCCTGGTAATATTAATGTCAAGGTCCCCGTTTCTATTTCTTTCACCTATGACCATGCCCTCGTAAACCTGAGTGCCAGCATCGATGAACAGCTCACCCCTGTCAACCATTGAAAGGCTTGCATAATTTGTAACCTTTCCTGAACGGTCTGCGACCAGGGCGCCACTTGATCTTTGAGGGATTGGTCCATACCACGGTTCATAACCCTCGAACAATGTATTCATTACCCCTGCTCCCTTTGTCTCAATCTGGAATTTACTCCTGAAACCTATAAGTCCCCTTGATGTTATAAGAAACTCAATGTCAAACCGGCCATTCCCGTTATTATGAAGGTTTATCATTTGTCCTTTTCTTGCGGCTACAATCTCTGTCGTAACTCCGACGAATTCCTCCGGAACGTCAATGAAAATTCTTTCAACCGGTTCCGTAATCTTGCCATTCTCTTCCTTTGTAATAACATTGGGCTTTGAAACCATGAATTCATAGCCCTCTCTTCTCATCGTCTCGATTAGAACTGCCATTTGAAGCTCTCCCCTCCCCGAAACTTTAAACGCATCCGCTCTATCCGTTTCAGAAACCTCAATTGCTACATTCCTCAGTTTTTCTATCTCGAGCCTTTCTTTTATATGACGGGAAGTTAAAAACTTTCCTTCCTTTCCGGCAAATGGGCTATTGTTAACATAAAAAATCATGGTTAAGGTAGGTTCATCCACATTTATTCGTTCAAGTGGGATTGGGTTTTCATAGCCAGATACGGTATCACCTATTTTTACATTTTCTATACCGGCAATTGCTGCAATATCACCGGCTTCAACTTTTTCCACCTGCTTTTTCTCCAGTCCTTGAAAAGTGTATAATACGGAAACCTTGATCCTGGAAAACGCTTCATTTTCACCGCACAACATGTAGTTCTGATTAACTTCCAAATCACCGTTCATCAGGCGGCCTATGGCTATTCTTCCCACATAGTTGTCATAATCAAGGTTTGTTATTAGAAATTGAGTTGTGGGAATATTGTCTACATCAGGTCCTGGAATATTTGATAGTATCGCATCAAAAAGATTTTTTAAATTAGTGGAGTCGTCTCCAATCTCTTTGTGGGCAACCCCTGCTTTCGCATTTGTATATATTATTGGAAACTCGATTTGCTCTTCATTTGCATCAAGCTCTATAAAGAGATCGTATACTTCATTAACTACTTCGTCAGGTCGGGTGTCGCCCCTGTCGATCTTATTAATTAAAAGTATGATCGGGAGGTGTTTTTCCAATGCTTTTTTTACAACATAGCGGGTTTGCGGGAGCGGTCCTTCGCTTGAATCAACAAGAAGTAGTGCCCCATCCACCATATTTAAACTTCTCTCAACCTCACCTCCAAAATCCGCATGACCGGGTGTATCAACTATATTGAGCTTAACATCGTTGTATAGAATAGCGGTGTTTTTAGCCATAATTGTTATGCCTCTTTCCTTCTCAAGGTCCATAGAGTCCATGACCCTTTCTTCTATCTGCTGATGTTCTCGAAATACACCACTTTGCTTAAGCATTGCATCCACAAGTGTAGTCTTACCGTGATCCACATGGGCGATAATTGCTATGTTTCTTATATTTTCTTTTCTCATAAACCGACCTTTTCTTCTTATAAATATTGAAGGACATATATTATAGCTTTTTAAGAAAAAGTATAGGTTAAATTTATTAGTTTGTTTTAAACCTTATCCAGTTTGTTTACGCTTCTTGCAGCAATTGCGACATTTGCTCTTTCCTTGGCAAATAATAATACTGCTTCTCTTCCAATTCAGGTCATGTTTCCATCCAAGGTCAACATACTCAAAACCTCTGAGAAAACTTTCTAAGGCAATGTCATAAATATTTTTCATTGCAAGATCGGCTAGAGGGGGAGGAACACGTAAATCCAAAGGTGCGGGTTGACCCCTGTCAGTGTTATTCATACACCATTCGTTTATTTCCTGTTCTGATAGATTTATTACGGAATCTTGGCATACCCAGTCTTGTGGATCGGGTGGTAGGGATTCATCTTTCCCGCTAATAAATTCATGACACCCAACTGTTGGGAGAATGGAGAATACGATAATTAAGAATAAAATTAACTTTTTATATTTCATCGTATCTTACTCAATTCTTATATCATAAAATCATTTATTGGGGAATTATTATTACTTGATAGAGTTAATTAAACAATTAAATGAATAATGAAGTAATTTTTTTAAATTTCATCAACAATTCTTGATAATATTTATCACATGGTGAACATAGGGTGTATTATTTATCCATTTAGCTCACAAGGGTGGGGTCAAAAATCTACTATTAAATTAAATATTTTATGAATATATCCAAAGAAATTATAATTCCGATAATTATATTAACTTTATTGATACTAGTGCCTGGATGGATTATCTACAATTATTTGGGCGACTTTATATTCTACCAAAAACTATCCACCGACGGTGTTGTAAAAAAAGCGACCTTGGAAAATAAAGGTGTTTTAAAAGATGGCAAATTTCAAGGGGCATATACAACATTGCCCTCTGAAAATCATCAATTTATTGTTGGATATAATACAGATGATAATAAATATGTGAAATGCCAAGTTGGAGTATCTAAAACTACATATGATGTGATATCCAAACGTGATGAACTTGCAGTAATGTACCTTCCTTCTGATCCACTAAAATGCACTTTGCCTTCCAGTGTGGATATAAATCGTTATACATTAATGTCAGCATTAATAGTTGCATGTTTGTTTATTCTTTTATCAATAGGATTTGCTTACTATATATACAAGTCATTCAGGAAGCCGGTTGCTGGAGAAGAGATAAAATTAACTAACAATCTTGAGTTAAAGGGTGATAACCTCATATGTCCAAGATGCGGGGATAAAATGACAGAGGGATATTTGCCAACTACAAGAGGCGTTCCATGGAGAGATAAGGATGAACCAATAGGAATACCAACGATTTTCAGTGGTTTGCCCGGTACTACTCATTGGATTAGAAGACCCATGTTGCATGCATTTCATTGTAAATCCTGCAGGATAATAACGTTTAAATATGGGAAAAATTAAATTGACTCGGATTTCCCTGCGGATTAATACATGATTACCTTTGTTGTGTCATTACATGGAGTATAACGGCCGAGAAATCTGAAAAGAGATAATTAAAAGTATGTAGGAGCGGCTTCCAGCCGCTGAGAAAAAAAATTGAGCCACAGAGCTCACAGAGAAAAGAAGAGAAAAACATTATTTATTCTTTTAATTAAAGATTAAACTTTAAGCCTCGGTACCCTATGTACTTGGTGGCTAAAAAATCATTAAGCATGTATTTAAAAGGGAAATTGTAGAGAATATTCATATTTTATTTAAATCTTTTCTCTAGTCTCTTCTCTGTGTTCTCTGTGGCCAGAAAAATGGAGTCTTTATTTCTTTCCCTCCTTTGTAAAGGAGGGTTAGGGTGGATTTTCTAGAAGAAGATATTTGATGGATATCCCGCTTTCGGGGGTATGACAGAGGAGGGACGGAGCATGACAGAAGTAGTGAAATATAGATCAAAATTAATCTGATTCTCTTTCGATTTTCATTTTAATTCCGTCCTGATCAATGTTTACGAAAGTTATATTTGTTTGAAAAGTTAGTCTTTCTTCATTTCTCTTGAAGTTTCTACTAAATACCTTTACATGGTACTTAACGGATTTTCCAATTTTTACCTGTTTTATTACAAATTTAAGAATATCTCCTTGGTAGGAAGGTCTTAAAAAATGTACTTCATCCATACCGATAGTAACTAAGTTGTTACCGGGACAGTTGCTTATGGCAGCTATATATGCATATTCATCAACCCATTTTAGTAAGTGTCCGCCAAATAAATTCCCATAGTGATTCAGATTTTCCGGTCACACTTTTTTATAAGCATTCGTAGATACAGTAATATATTATTTGGGTATTTTAACAAATAGGTTTTTAAATAAAACAATCATTATCTTAATTAGTTCAAACAAAAGAGAGCTGAATATTTCTCAGCTCTCTTTGGCTTATTGCAATTTAAGATTTTACAGTCGGGATTCTAACACCAAATACAACAATGTAATCTTTATCTTGTTGCCCATCTTCGAAGGTGTAAACGGTATTTGTGTTCGATACTTTTCTATTAGCTCCTTTTACGTCAACACCAAACACATTCAATGAATCTTTTTCGTTTGTGTAGAGATTATTGCTTCCTATACTGTCACTTGCCTCGTTTTTTACTATAGGAAGGTTTACTCCAAAAACACTAAAGCCTTCATTGGCAAAAGATTCTACTGGTGCACTGAGTGCTAGTCCCAAAGCTGCTATTGTAAATAGTTTCTTCATTTTAGTTACCTCCTTGTAACAAATGAATTTAATTTTTTGTTAAAATAAACATAGTTACATCTCTTATCTTTTAACTATGGCGGTCTTTTATTTTTAAACATTTATTTATCTCCTTATATTCTGTTTAGACTCTTTATACGACCAGTCGTTTTAAAATATTTCTAAATTTTTTTATGGTACTAATAAATATTTAAGTGAAATATCCCTAAATTGCCTCAGTGGTTTTATAGAAGACTCTATTTTCATCCTAAGTATTGTTCCTTCTAGTGTATTTAAAATAAAATCTGCAATATCATCTGCACTCATATCAATCCTGATCTTTTTTTGGCCCTGAGCCCTGCTTATTACTGTCTTTAGCATACGCTTCCACTCATTTATACACTTAGACATCATTTTACGATTTATTTCACTACTATCACTGATCTCTGCCGCAAAGTTTCCGAGCAGGCAACCTTCTTTGTATTCTTTGTTCTCGAATATTTTAATTAAATCATTAAAAAATCTGTTCAATGCGCCATAAGGGTCATTTTCGGAAGCTTTTACTATTTCATCTAACCACTTTTTAAATTTATCAGAATAATATTCCATTACTTCAGCTCCGAAATCCTCTTTGCTATTGAAATAGTTGTAGAAAGACCCTTTAGGAATTCCAACTCGATCAACAATCTCCTTAATTCCTGTACCGTGGTATCCCTGATCTATAAAAGTTGACATTCCTTCTTCCAAAAGCCTTGCTTTTACTTCTTCTGTGTTTTTTATTCTAGCCATCGTGTATATAATATATGACCAGTCGTCTCATTTGTCAAGATCTTTTTTTAAAATTTGTTTTTAGTAATTAAA
>JAZGCJ010000207.1:0-3206 GCA_036476895.1 Thermodesulfobacteriota bacterium | reverse complement strand
CTTATTAGCAGCCTCCAGTCTTGCTCCGAGATTGACTTCGTCTCCTATTATTGTATATGAAAGCCTGTTTTGAGAACCCACATTTCCAACAAGTACGATACCCGAATTTATTCCTATTCTCGCTTTTATCTCACCTAATCCCTCTGCCCTGAATTCTCTGGACAACTCAGCCAATTTTTTTTGATTGTCTATGGCAGCATAACAAGCCTTAACAGCATGGTCATGTTGATCTAAAGGGGTTCCAAAAGCCGCTACTATAGCATCACCAATGTATTTATCTAGAAATCCACCGTACCCCATTATGATGTCAGTCATCTCACTTAAATACCTGTTCAGCCACTCAATTAATTTAGCTGGTGATAATTTCTCTGAAATTGTACTAAACTTGGCAATATCAGAGAAGAAAACAGTAACGACTTTTTCTTCTCCACCGAGTTTTATAGCATCTGGATCTTTCAGAACTTCTCGCACCACCTTAGGGTCCATAAAGTTCTCGAATGCGCCTTTAACGGTACGTCTTGCCTTTTCTGTAGAAAAGTAGCGGAATAATGATACGATAGAAAAACATAGAACTATGGCAGTTGTAGGATAAACAACATTAATCCATAAACCATAATTCACAAAGACATAATAACAATAATAATAATATCCGGTTATCAAAGCAGCACAGATCGCCACCCCAATAACAATAGATACAACAGGTAAGACAATTCCTAACAATAAACTTAAACCAATTATGGCAATTAGATCTATTAATGCTTCCCTTTGGCCTCTTTTAAGAAATTTTCCATGTATTATATTTTCTACAATGGTCGCTTGTTTTTCAACGCCTGGTAACATTGAAGTAAAGGGAGTCTGAAGAAAGTCCCCTAATGATATAGTTGGGGCAGCGCCAAGAAATACTATCTTATCCTTGAACACCTCAGGCTCAACTCTACCTTCGTATACATCTATAAATGAGTGGGTTTGGAAGGTGTATTCAGGTCCACAATAATCAATTAACATTCGATTTAGACCATCCAGAGGAATCTCTAAATCCTTAATTACCAGCTTATGTGCCAGCCAAAACTGCAATTCTTTCGGCTGGGTATCTAAAAATATTCGGGCTGTCTGTACACCCAGGCATGGGTAAAAATCTCCCTTGTACTGAATAGCCATATACTCATTCCTTACCTTACCAACATAATCAACATTCTGACCAGTAAAACCTTGATAGCTAGCCCACATCGCAAATGCATCAATTGCATTTAAAACACCAATTGCTTTTTTAGGTGGGTATATCTTCATTAACATTTCACGTTTTTGCTTCAGGATATCAGGTGCAACAGTTTCTTGCCCCTCAGTTTTTTCTTTAAGAAAATCTGGAACCTTTACGTAAACGGGAAAATATGCTGATTCTCTTAATAACATTTCCGATTCTTGTGTCAGTTTTTTCCCGGCAAAACGAGTTGTTTTCATCTCGTAATCATCCGCAAAACGAAAACCGATAACGATACTTAAATCCTTTTCCATTACGGCTTTCTTTAATGAACTTTGCAACTTCTGATCCTCATTTGCCATGGCCTCTTCTTCTTCTATCAACTCAATATATTCATCAGCGCTTTCCACTTTTTCATTATTCAGGGCAAAATAACTCTCTTTAAGATGCTCGAGGCTTTTTAAGTGAAACTCATTCTGAGATTCAGAATAAATTATATCAAATACCAATACCTTTGCCCCTGAATCGGAGATGGTATCCACAAATTTTGCAATATACCGTCTTGGCCAGGGGTAACGGCCTAACTTTATTATGCTATTCTCATCAATTGCAACTATAACTATCTCCTTCCCCGGATCTCTTTTGCCTCTAAGTCGAAAACGCAAATCCAGAGATTCCAGTTCATTCCTTTTAAAGAACCGTAAAGGTTTAAAAATGTCGCGAGTTTCAAGATTATAAAGAGTTATAACAAAGATAAAAACACATACAGAGACAATAATGCTTATGATCTTGTCTTTATTCTTTTTAAAAAATTTCCTGAATTTCATAATAATAACCATCCAACAGATAACTCATTATGCCAAATTCCGCAAGCATGTGTAAAAAATTTCTTAAAAATTGGAGCAATTGTTGAAAACCCTTATAAAAGACCCTCCAGTGGTACAAGAGTTTTAGTTTTAAAAAAATTACAACAAGGCGGGTTGCCAATATGGCAAACAACTTAGATTGAATATAGGAGAAAATGAAAAGATAGTCAACAAAAAGATCAAGGAATAGCTTCTCGACTATAATAATTGATCATTAACTATAATTTAGTATAGTATTTTTGGGAAAAAACTTGAATTTTACTTGTCACTGTCCTATTATTACTTTGTCTCTAAAAAGCAATTTCTTATCATCTCATCAAACGGTCTTAAGCCATATCCATGGACTCTACTTTCAAACCACTTCGCAAGATTACTCAATTTTTTACTAAATGAACTTACTGTCAAAGAAAAACTTGCCCATAGAAGCAGAACTGCTCTTTTTACTCTCGAGGCTTGACATAGATGTATCACAGCAGAATAGGATTGAGTCTATCATTTCTAATATTGATTGGGATTATTTCACTCCTATCACTATAAAACACGGCGTGTCTGCCATTATCTTTAAAAATCTCCTCAAGTTAAAGAACATCCCTCAGGATATATTGATTAAATTTGAGCATATATACAATAACTGCCTGCGTTCAAATATACTGATGGCAGCAGAGATAGATCAAGTTGTTGATACACTCTCTTCAAAAGGGATTGAAGTTATTATATTGAAAGGTCCGATTACATCCGAAAAGATATTCGGTGATATCGGGCTTTATCCTTCTGGCGACATCGACATTCTTGTGAAGGTGAAAAACATAGAAAGGGTCATAGAAATTCTCAGATCGGAAGGATATCGCCTGCGTGATACGGGATTTGATGAGTACAGGGATTATTACGTCAAGGAGCTCTATCACATCAGCATGTCGAATGGAAAATATGTTGTCGAGCCACACTGGAATCTGTTCATGCGATACTTCACAACACCTCCCGACTTCTGGTGGGAAGAAATCTCTCTGATTACTTCTGGAGAGAGGCAATATAGATTCCTATCACCAGAGAAAAATATTCTTTATAATTCGTTCAGGTTATTCTATAAGGGTTTTACCCCTTTACGTTTTCTTGTTTTCATATCTGCAATAATCCAGCATTAT
>JAZGCJ010000206.1:0-29041 GCA_036476895.1 Thermodesulfobacteriota bacterium | reverse complement strand
TATTAGTTCTTGCATGTTTCGCATTACAACTAAAATGAGAAAATGCGATATTTTTATAATCTAAAAATAGTTCTAATCCATTTGTAGCATATGCCCAAGGAATCTTATGATCAATGGTATAATCATCATTATTTAGTGATAATTTACATCGATAACATTTAAATCGTCCTAACTCTTTCAATAATTGACGAATTAAAATCCGCTGTAAACGACTCCTAACCGCTATGGCAGAAATGCCAAAGCGTTTCTGAAAATCATTTTTACTTTTACTCTTAAGTTTCTTCATAAAATCTGGCGGTCATAGGGGGAATTGGACCCCCACTTTTAGCTTGACAGGCTAACGTGCTGCCACTACACCATACAACCAGAAATTATTTCGCTTTTCGTTCAAAATATGATAGCGGAGTTTTTGCTTTCTCAATATGACCTTGGATCTCAAACTCCCAGTTATTATCATCTACAATCTTCACGATTGTGATCTCTTGATTGAAATATAGCGAATAAACTTTATCTCCTACTTTTAATTGTCTCATAAATTTGAGAAACTTTCTTCATAATAAGTTTCGTATGAAATCCATCTACAGCAACATAATCTGCTGCTATCATCCAGAAGGGTAAAATAATCCATAAGATGATTTCAAGTGTTCGTCTTTTCATAAAATTGGTGGAGCTAGTGGGAATCGAACCCACAACCTTTCCGTTGCAAGCGGAGTGCTCTCCCTAATTGAGCTACAGCCCCAAATTTGTTGATTCTAAAAATTTTAACTTTACTAATAAATCGTGCAGTTCAATAATTTCTAAATTGTTTAAATTATAGTGTGGATATTTACACGTTTTGATAAATTCATCTCTCCACTCCTCTCTTAACTCATTTGCTTGTTTCGTAGATATTCTTGCAGTATGATGAGTGAAGATTGGACTTTCTTTTTCTTTACAGAATTTCATATGTTCAACATATATGCTGATAATTGTCGGAAAAGTTGTAACAAAATTATTGTATTCGTCAATTTTGTTACATTTCCTAGCTGCTATATCTTTAACTAAGTCTCGGACTTTTTCGAATCGATTCATAAATTAGTGTCACCGTCAGACTTCTGACAACCCTTCGCCTTTGAAGTCCACAAGACCTCGAAAGGGTGAAAAGGGTCTCCGGCGACGAAAATCTGGAGCCTCAAGCCAGAATCGGACTGGCATCCCTCGATTACGAAACGAGAATTCTTCCATTAAACTATTGAGGCTTACAAAGCATTGATTCGATAAAAATCTTGAATTGCTTTCTCATACGACTGTTTTATCTTTTCAATATCCGTATCCGCTTCTTTAGATGCTAACACTAAGTCAATAAACCACCAATTATCACTGAGGTATCGATATTTGCATCCTGCTGCCCAAAACTCTAAAACTTCATTTGGTGGAGTCCACCAACCATGCAAATTTGTAAAAACTGAATGCCCTGAAGGAATGATATAATCTTCTAACTCGACAATCCCCACAGCCGTTGAATGTCTTTTACAAAAGTCTATATACCAACGCTTTATTTTGTTGAACATAAATCTGGAGCCACCAGAAGGTAACGCTCCCTCGTCTTCGCTTTACAAAAGCATTGCTCTACTATTGAGCTATGGTGGCATGGAGCCGAATACGAGAATTGAACTCATATCTCATCATTACCAATGACGTGTACTACCATTGTACTAATTCGGCGTGCCCACGGCAAGGTTCGAGCTTGCGACCACCTGTGCTTCAAACAGGCACTCTACCATCTGAGTTACATGGGCTGTAATATAAAAAATCCAGTTTTGGGTTTACCAAACTGGATGTAGAGAGTGGTAAACCGCATGAGTACGGTCTACCTATATGTAGACCGGACTTATCCGAAGATGCCTAAATCGGCTTGCTTATTATGTGTCGGAGTCCAGGATTTCACCACTTTTTATACCTTTTTAATTTATTTGTAGGGTCACAATACCCTATATATTAATCAGATAATATTACAAATTACCTGATTCGTGGTGAAACATGTTACTCTTTTTTCAACTGATCGACGGCTTCAATAGCCTCGATTATCTCCAAATTCTGGATGTTGTATTCCATCAAAACCTCTACAACGTCAGCCCTTTTGATGGATTTTTCATAATAATTGAGCAACGTGTGTTTGATAACCGCTATCAATTGACAATAATGACAGGGTTGATGCTTTCCCCAATCTTCTTCTTCCTCCATCAACTCTATGATTAAGTTACACGAGCACTTCTCCGTCGATAGAAAAATCTCTTTAACTAATTCCCCCACATCCTGCCAATATTTCAAATCCTTTTTGTTCCTCATGAAATTATCGTCCCGCAGACACTTTGTTCTACTTCTTTGAATTTACCATCTTTCCCCCGAACAAAAATCCATTTATTCTTCTTTGCCGTAACTCTAATTTCCTGAATTCCTTCCAACTTCCAAGTTGAGGCTTTGAGACTTTGTTTATCACTACGATAAATCATATAACTATCCTCTGGAATGATAACTGTTATTGCTGTAAAATCTGCAACTTTTTGACAATTCATTGCATATAATTCAATTGTTATAGGTGTCTCGGATACCGAGGCAAGTCCAAATTGTCCGGCTATCAATGCTGCCAGCAATATCTCCCTCACTTCTTCTCCTTAAATTTCTTGTTATGCTCCTCAACAGCTTCTATGGTCGATAAATTATCTTTGAACACCTCCAACTGGACCGCCTCATAACATAAAGTTGAGAAGGTCTCATTTTTCCTCTTACTCATCCACTTATGACTACCAAACGATGTGACCTTTGCAAATGATTTCTCACCTCGCAAGGACTCCTCAAAAACCATTCCGATTAAGTTATCGGGTGCATACGATAACTTATCGTACAACTTATTGTAACAAGAAACAGTAATCTGAATTCCACCAACACCATGTGTCCCCACAAGAATAGCTTTAGTCTTGGGGTCCTTTAATTGATAGACGTTCGGATTGATACTCATGCTGCTGCTTCATTAACTCTTTCAAATATTGCGGGTTCATTTAACAATAATTCACTTTCGGTTCGTTTATCGTTAAAGAAAACATGATAAGCATTAGGAATTGACTTATGAGGTTCAACTTCTATGATATCACCTTTTTTCAATAAAACAACTGGAAGCCCGAACTCAATATCTACGGTCATACTTATTAATTTCTTCATACACCCTCCGAGATTTTAGACTCACGTACCATTAATTCAAAAACTGTTCCTATTTTCACCCTGTCATCGAATTTATTTGGTATCCTAACACCATACCGACTTCGCAAAGTTCGAACTCCTATAGTTGTGTCTGGCTCATGAACTGTATACCAAATCTCATCACTTCCTTTATACAATCGTTCTTTGAATACTGAAAACAGAGGAAATTTCTTACCGAATCCATCCGATTGAAATCCGTCAAACCTCACTAATAACTTCTTAACCATGCCTAGTCACCTCGACTACTTTATTCTCATCCCACTCATCTTGTGTGAGAACCTTCCCGAAGTTTTTTGCTTCTTCCTCTTTTGTCCATCGCCCATAAATGTTTCCATTATGATTGATGTAATAGATTTTCGCTTCATTCATCTCAGCCCCTTAGAAACGGATACCTTCGTCTTATTTCTTTTATAAAATCTGATTCTTCTGTCTCTTCTTCTATTTCTGGTAATACTTCTGGTTCCGGTACTGGTATTGTGATTATTTCTTCTTTTTCAACAAATGGTTCTTGTTTATGAATTTCTTCCATATCCAATGGCTGTGTATCTCCCTCATCCATTATAGTTCCTTCTAAAATTAACTCATTCTTCTCATCATCCCGTACCCATACTTGAGACGGTGATTGCTTAAAGGATATATTCTTTACTACAGGAACCCTATAATGTACCATATGATGGTCTTTATTAGCTCTTACATGATCACACGCTGGAGCAACTGAAAACCATGTGATATGACAATCTTCACACTTCGGCATCCAACAATCTTTAAAAGTCTCTGGTTCATAATGTGGTATCTCTGGAATTGGAATCCCAAATGCTTGAACTGTTTCTGTAAAGACCGTACTACCATCTCGATCCGAGTCTGGTGCATGTAACACAAAAAACGGTCTAACTCCACCAATACGTTCATCTTTTTGAAAACCTATGAACTCAGCCCAACGCTCCGCAGTCACCCTGACTCCCTTATATTTAAGTCTTTAATAACACTGGTAGCTTCATCTTTACAGACATTTTTCTTATATACTGAATGAGTTCGAATGAATACCCCTCTCATAATGGTATCAAAACCCCCAAATAACTGACTCAGTGCATTGATTTCTAATGAATTCATAAACTGTTTCAAAAATATCAGTTCACGAAGAATTACGTTATATGCTTCCCCAATTCGTAATGCTGATTCTGCAATTTTTGTCTCTTGTTGTACCTCCATACCGCCCCCTTACCGACCTCTGTTATCCATTAATACATCCAACTGATACAAGATTCCTACCAATCGGTTAATTAATAGTCTAGCTTGTGTACGATTCTTTTGACCTCTGATTTCTTCCACATGATGCCCAAGTACCTTCAAATGATTATGGAATTTATTTAAACACTTCACACGATCTTTCCATATCTGATTTGAATGTGTTGGTCCCTTCATATCAGTCAGCATCTTTTTTGTCCCCCTTTTTTTGATGTCCTATCTTATATAGTGCATCCGCAAACAAATCTAATAACCACATGACGAATTTCATGTCTTGTTTCTTAATGCTCTTTTTCTTTCTCTTGCCTCGTATGGACCAAAAGTTATTTCCGGTTTGAGATACTTGATTAAAGCACCATATGCAATCACACCTAAAATACTCAAGAGTACAAGATTAGGCCAGTGACTAAGAATTCCTATTATTGTTTCCATGTTTACTCCGTCCCCACAAACGTCGAACCATCTAAAAGCTCGGTGAAGTCGGCTAATTCCGATGGAGTTAAATCCAAGCCAAATTGCATACTAATCGACTTCATTGCTTCTGAGCCAGTCATGTGTGGTGCTTCATCTGTCAATTTAACTGTGAAATTCTGCATAACTTTCATGGGGTCCTGTAACCCCGCCTGGACTTCTCTATCATTCGGTGTCCTTCCATTCACATACGTCAGACCCATAAACATGCGACGAGGTATTATCCCATTCAGTTTGGATTCCAACGTCTCAACCTCTTTGAAGTTCGGTTCCGCTAAAACCACAACCGCCTTGATCTTCGTCTTATGATAAACTCCTTCTACCTTTCTCGATAAGACTTTGAAATTCTTAATACGCCCTTGTGTCTGCGTCTTGATCACATTCTCCACCAAAATAGACTTATCAACTTTTGAGTGAGCCTTTACATACACTCCGATGGCATTCTCAATGGCTGTATGTTGTGCTGCAATCAACGACTTACGTTGTGTCTCAATCGGTTTTTCCTTTTCATTCAAAACCACTCCCGTCACTGTGACGGTGACTGTCTCCAAGGCGTGGCCGAGAACTGGAGTCCAGAATAAGACTACGAGTCCAATTATAGACTTTTTCATTTTACGCCCCCCTTTGCTTATCATACTCATCAGCCTTATCTAATCCCTCTTTTAAATAAAAGAAGTTACTAAATGACGATGCAGATTTTTGAAAATCTATAAACTCTTTCAAATCTTTATATTTATCAACAGTATCAGCAATAGAGATAGTTACTTCTGCATTCATTACATTAGCTGATAGTGTATCTTTACTCGCTAAAGCAATCACACCTAACAACTCAAACTTCGTTAAACCTTTTACATCAAACGTCCCAGTCTTGTTCTTTTTAATTGTAGCCATGTTACCCCCGTATTAATCTGAATTTCCAGTAACTTATTTGCTTCTTGTATTTGCTTCTTGTATTTGACTTATAATATCCGCCATATCATACGATGTACTAATCGTTTGTAACATATCTTCATGAACTTGATTGTCTAATTCGTCTTGAATTTGTTCATAAGTCATATCTTTAAAATCTTCAGGATCAATTGTAAGATGTTGAGGTCTAGATCCGCCAACATATCCATCTCCAATTTCGTAAGTTACATCAATAGGATCACTCATTTTACGCCCCCTTATCCTATAAGGATAATGATATTCCCAAATTTGTCAAGGCTTAATTTCGTGACGGCCAGAATCCAAAAACGTTAATAAACTCGGTCTGAAATGAGTAAGTGTCTGAATCTGACTCTCCATTAAGGTTTATCGCATCATCCAAATAAATTCGCATCCGTTGTCCTGTCCCACATGCAAGGCTATAAGAATCCATATCTACCGCCATCTTACAATCATGGCAATCCTGAATATGCTCTCGAAGCTTTTGGAGAATAACGTCAGGATGATTTTTAGCACTCATTTTACCCTCGCTTCTCTACCCTTTTGCAATGCTGCAAGATGTTCTTTCGTTAAACGAACCTTCGGCTTAACCTCAATAAAATTTGCAACAGTCAAAATATCTTTTTCAGGGAATAAGAACGTTCCTTCGTACTCCGCTTCTTGAATAAGTTTCCATGTCGTAAACTTTCGTTGTAAACCTTTGTACAGACGACGAGTAAATTTTGCCACAGATTTATTTGATCGACGAGGCAACTTACTTTCATGTGTAATCAAAACCGCTAATTGATCAGCCCCGTAATTATAGATAATACCATACTTACCACGAATCTCATGATATTGCCACAATTTATTTCGTTCCTCAGTATCGTCTTTGGTATAACTTTCGTCTCGATAAATCTTGAAACGATTCCCATACTCTTTTTTAAGGTCTATCATAATGCCCCCTTTCAAATTGTTCTGTGGGACGGATTCTTACCGTCTATTCCAGAGTTGGAGATCATAAAGTAGGTTCTCACCCACGCCTACTAGTCGGCACTCCTGTGTGTACACCACACCTCCACAAAATCTTGGTCTTTTAACGGGGACCAACCGAATGCGGGTTTGCACCCATCCAGATACCAAGTGGACTCGAACCACCATCTCCTCCGCATCAACCGATGTTCAGAGGTGTTTTTCCAAATTAAACTATGCTATCAAATTTGTGAGAAGAAAGAATGAGTTTCACAATCATATAGGAATTTACTCCTCCTACCCCGTCCGTGGCCTTCTCGCAAAGGTACTACTCCGTACTACGGAACCAAAAGTGGTACTTCAAATACTTTTCTATTTTTTCCATAAGCATCATACACCAAAGTACTTTCTGAAATATTTGATATATAATCTTGTACAGCATTTTCTTCGTTTTCACCATCTCCATACAAACTCTTAAGAAAGCTACCCTCTTTTACTTCAACATTTTTGAATTGAGCAGTATAGCGTCCAACTTTCCAATTCCACTTTGGTCTTTCAGAAATTACCAATGTAAGATTGTGTTTTTCTGCAAAATCCTTAAGTTTAACTTTTTTTAATTTATGTCTTTCAATTTTCATAATACACCCCCTTTTTAAAATGCTAGTAAACAGGCGAATACTTAGAATGTTATCGCTTCCCCTCTGGACGGGTGACCAATTTGTCCCTTAGTAGTTCCAGATACCACAGGATTTGTTGATCCATCTAACTGTTTACAGGATCTCTATGCTGCGATCCGAATCTGTTAAGTAAATCTCTATATTGAGTATAAAGGAATACAAGTAGTTGTCAAGAGTTTTCTTTGATGCTAGTTTTCGCCTCGTTTTTCATCATCTTCCCGACGCTTCTTTTCCTCATCCAATTTGTGTTGATTTTCCACATCGATTTCTTTGTTGCGTTTCTCATGCTCATCAAATAATTCTTTTGCGCCCTCTTCCCCTAAAATACCCTTAAAGTCATCTTTCGCTCGATCTGTGAAATTTATCTTAAAAGGCGGTTTACCTGCCTTAATCCACTCGGCTTCTCGCATCATTTCTTCATCCAAAAACTCCTGACATACTGCCTTTAGTTTTAAGTGCAAATCCTTCTTGTAAAGCTCTTTCCCTAATTTCTTCTTAAGATGCTTCCGCCCAAGCTCAAAATAGTGTTTGGCTTCCAAATACTGATCTTTTGTGTAATATGTAAGCCAGCTTTCATCTCCCGCTACATCTTGCCAAGGTTCCTCTGGATGTCCTAATTCTCGGTTGAATTTGTTCTCCTCTTCCCAAGCGTCTTTAGAACAAATACCAAAGCCATATGGAACCCAAAAGCCCCATTGATCTAAAACCGTGACATCCTCCCAATTGGATTTGTAATCTCCTCGATGATCATTTAAATAATGTTCACCTTCAAGGATTAAGAATTTGGACTTCTTGATCCGCCATGTAGCGGTCTTTTTGAGAATCCATTCCTCAATACCAAACCGGATATCAATCCACCATAACTTCCAATTGGTGCCATTATCACGGACAGCTTTCTGCCATCTTTCCGAAAGAGTCAACCTTACAGTGCTCCAGCAAAATCAAGAATATCAATCGCTTCTAAATTATTATCCGCAACCTCGATTATGCCTTCCCGTAATTCGGCTTTATTAATCTCACCATTATCATAAGAATCAATATACCCGTTGATTCGCTCTTCCTTTATTTCTTCCCAACTTAATGTCGTTGATACTCCCATGTTATGCCTCCCATAAAAAAATCCTGACCCATCAGACAATGAATCAGGATTCTTTATTACTGAATTTTGTACTTCTACACTTTTACCAATACTTTTTGTTTGGTAGTGTTACTTCCCTTTGATTCAAAGATTTTAATAAACGAATCCCTTTCTAACGTATTTAAAGAAAGATCAATATCAGCGTCTTTACTTTTCTGAACAATCTTCGCACCTAGTGCTTCCACAATCGTATTGAATGACAATGAATTACTCCATTCCTGAGTCAATGCAACACGAGCAGTGGCAGAATGCTCATTGCCTCCAGAAACTCTTGCTTGTCCTGCTCCGAAGTTAAGAACAACAAATGCTTGTCTTTTACCTTCCTGTAAGAACAAGCCAATAATTGATTGTTCTTGAACTGATTCAACATTAGTTTCCATGAACAAATTATTAGGATTCATCATAAACTTTCTGTCAATTCTATCACCACGACCAATGATGATCTTATACTTGCAAGTTTTACCTGTAGTATCCTCACCCCAATCAGATCCTGAGAAACTGTACACATTGTTCATTACAATTGTAGGATGTGCTACACCTTTCTTGGCGTGAAGATATTCAACAGCCCCATCAGGAGCATTTGTAATATCTCCTGAGAACATAAGGTTTTGGTCTTCATCATAATAACTTCTATTCCAACCTACCTTACCGTCAACATTGATACTTGACAAATCAAGGTCTCGTGCTCCTCCCGAATTCTTCCAATAAATACCAACAGCCAACTTGTTACCGTAGAACTTAGAACCCATAGGAATATTCCCAACAAACATTTTCTCCGAAGTAGGAAGGGCATACACAACATCTTCAGGAATAAAAATCTTCTTACCATTGAATGAAAATCTACCCTTCAAGTATTTGATTAAGTAGTTATAATTATGCTCATTGACAGAAGTAACTTTACTCTCTTTAGCGTAAGACTTTCCATTACGAATCTTATAAAGAAACGTATTCTGCCCATTCAAACGAAGATGAACAGCATTCAATGCTTTAAACAAAGCAAAAAGAGTTGCGTTAGCAAGCCAGTGATTATCATCAACAGTAAGCTTTCGCTGAGTCACAAGATTCAAAGCATTCTGAACCATTGGTTTATGATTGGTTTTCGAAAGCTTCGAGATTTTATTTATAACTTTTGGACACTTAGATTTAAATGCCAAGAATAAAGGCTTAAATCTATTGAAATGTTCTGCTACTTTAGCTAAGCCAAATTTCTTAAATTGGGCAGCAGGATTGTATGAACTCTTTTGAACAGTTTCAATGGTTCGTTTGTTCTTAATGATCAAGGTTGATTCAGTGGCTCTGTAAAGAATGTAACGGAAGAAGCCCATGAAGTCATTAGGAATAACACCATAAAGATCAGCAATCTTTACGACAGCTTCTTTATTTTTAATCCCC
Source organism: Thermodesulfobacteriota bacterium (assembly GCA_036476895.1). GTDB lineage: Bacteria > Desulfobacterota_D > UBA1144 > Nemesobacterales > JAZGCJ01 > JAZGCJ01. Next base: position 19,003 of record JAZGCJ010000206.1, on the reverse strand, counting down.
TCATCACCTGTAAATTTATAATCAAGATCATCCACAAGAACAGACAACAAATCATTGACTGTTTCTTCTTTCAGAGCAATCCCTGATTTCAACATTCTCAAAGCTTTGTTAATTAATTCTTCTTTGGTGTATGCTTTGATCACTTTGAAAACAATCTTTGTTTTAGGAAGTTTAACAATCTCATTAGGAATGTAAGCTTCCATTTGAAAACCAGTACCGTAAGTTGTCAAATAATGAAGGATCTGATGAACAAGTAATTCTCCACGAGTACTATCTTTAATCTTTTTCCATGACTTATGGAAAGTCTTATTCAGGTCGTTACCGTTCAATGCCTCTTTCTTGTAGTAATTAACAATTCGGGTCTTAGCCCAAAGTGCCCCCGATTCAATAACATATCCATCTTCAGACACAAAATGTTTCTTATCTGATTTCTTCTCAACAACTGCATTGAACAATTTTAATGTTTTCATTTGATTCTCCCGATATTAGATTTAAAAATAAGGCGAAGAGTATTTTCGTAGAAGCCCCGAAGGGCTTATTTTATAGGAACTCTTTCTGCCTAAAAATTGGTGGGGAGTAATATCAGACCGCCCGAAGGCGGTCTACCTTTAAATAGTTATAGGAACTCCCTTTACCTAAATTAGAGGGACGGGAAGTATTTTTTCCATTAGTGAAGTTTTATAGGAACTTCCTTTGTCCGCAAATCTGTTGTCACTACACCTACTTATGTTATAAGACTTTTCCATCAATTTGTCTAAGGTTTTTTGTCTTTTTCTAACTTTTCTGCCACATCCTGAAGCTGAGTGAGGTAATTGCTCCGGTCACGAGCTACACTCATGAAGGCCCCACCAATCGCCATCAGCGTCCCACCACCAACCAAAATCCAGATTAAGGCTGGTGCTACGCCGGAAATAGCTGAAACATAAACAATTACACCACATCCCGCTATTTGGAGTAAGAATCCTGCTATTGTGTATTTCATCGTTTCCCACCTCTCCTCGTAATCTCTTCATATCGTTGTGCCCATGTGACGGCATGTAGATAATGACTTATAAACTTCAGCAACTCTTGTTTGGTAGCATAGAATCGTGCTGATCCTATATGGTATCTAAATTCGTTATGAATAGTTTGTGTCAACATTGATTTTATATATAAAGATGTTCCGAAAAAACTACCTGCAAATATACCTGCAATTAGTAAAATTCTAAGTATCCGTTTCGTCATTATTATCATCGTCATTATCGTCGCTGGTGTCATCGTTTTGGTCCCTCCAAAATTTTGTCGGATCATCTTTCATCTTACGTGCAGCAATACCAGCCAATAATAAGAGCAACATAGACCATCCTATCATAGACCATCCTATCATAAACTTCACAATGAATACCATTAGATGAATATCCCACTCAATGCTATCATTACACAAAGAGATATTAGACCAAATAATAGTGCGTCAATTTTATCCATTAGGTAAACATCCCCGCTTTATGTCGTACTGCCATGACCACATCAAACGCATCATCCAAGGCATCATGACTCACCTCATTGGTTCCTTGAGTTATTTTATTGATTTCTCCCAAACAAGGAACATATCCAAACTCAGGAAAATAAAGAGGTCCAACATCCAGTGCTCGTGTTCCTCTATACTTCTGATTCTCACTTGTAAAGTACCCGTTACTTTTCATCAATAAAAGATCGAAGCCTTGCAGATTCTTTCCTGCAAACATGATCTTTTTTGTTTTATCTTCTTTGGTTCGAGCATCTTTATTTAGAACCTTATAGAAGAAGTCTCGTATCTCTGCATTGAATATCTTTCTCGCCTCTGCTGGTTCATAAACTGGATACTTAGATTTTGTTTTCCCCGCAATACTATCAAAAATCCAAGCATTCATACTCAAGGCAACAGGCTGTATTCTTCCATGAAACTCTTCCGATTCAGGATTAACAAGAAAGGATACCGTATGTAAGCTGTCAAGCGAAGACACCCCATCATCAAATACCATAGCCAACTGAAGAATCTTGTCATTGTTAACATCGATTCCAGTCGATTCAACATCCACACTAATATATGGGCGGATCTTCATATTAAACTCCTCTTTGAGATTTATCTAAATATTTAATTGCTTTGTTTAATAAATGTTGTTTGTCAAAAAAATTACCAATTCCAACATTACAATAAGGACACAGTAACCCACGAACTTTATTTGTTTTATGACAATGATCTACATGAATATATCTTGCACCACTCTTAAATACATTATTGCATATGGCACAAGAATTTTGTTGTTTCTTTAACATGTTATTAAAGTCCTCTAACGTTAAGTTATAATTCTTTTTTAATTTATGCTGACGATTATAGTTTCTCATCCATTCTTTTCTTTTTGGATTTTTATTCCATTCTCTATAATATGTATTTCTTTTTTTTCTATTAGCAGTATTGTAATCTTTTATTTGTTTCTTTATATGAGGCTGACTTCTATAGATTTTTTTATATATTCTGGTACAAATTTTACATTTTTTCGTAACTCCAAATTTACCATCTATATGATTTGGAAAATCTTTTAGCTCTTTATCTTTACCACACTCATTGCAAAGTTTTTTCATTTAATTGCTCAACTTGTACTGGGTCTGACGGTTGTTCTGGTGCTTTGACTTCCGACTTCATTGCAAACAACAACATCAAACCGAATATGATGTGAACTGCGATTGCTACCATTTCTTTTCTCTCCCTGAAACTAGACTTAAAAATACACGAGTCAGAAAACTTTGAACTATGAGAAGGACATAAATTGCACCTATTCCCCATACTATCCACAACAAGAACTGGAGTATAATCACTCTCCGATGCAGCCTCGGTACAGTCTCTTTATTACCTCCGGTGGATTATCGTAATCATTATCAAAATGAGTTGGCATTGCAAGAACCAATAACCAATTATTAAACGGCTCCTTTCCTATTGTGTACCATTTTCGAGTCTCTTTTATGTAAGTGTAGAAGTAAATATATGCATTGGCTCGTTTAATATAATCTCGTTCATTAATAGGTAACTTAAAGGCCCGAATCCAGTTTAATGCTCTTTTATCACAGTCCAACTCCAAGTCTCTGGCTCGGTTAACAAATTTATTCTTGTTTTTCTTGGATAAATTAACGGTACTATTCAACCACTTATCCATTGTATCATTTGCATCCCCATCTTTTTCTGATTCCGTCCAGGCTTTACATTGCTCAATCCACTGTCTCATATGACTAAACTCATGAACCAAAATCTTAAACCAGGCATCAAACGACTGTCCTGTTGCAACGGTCAATATTTTATCAGTGTGGTCAAAATAACCATTGCATTTAATCCCTTCCGTCTCTACCTGTCTTTCGGGACTAAGAACAAGATTAATCTTGCTGTCTTTACAACCGCCCTTCACGAACTGTAAAAATCTTTCAGAGTTATCGTCCACGTTTTTTCCGTAAATACTCGATCTCATCTTTTAATTCTTGCTCACCAACTGCGTAATGATCCAACGCCTTAAATAACACCTTCAAATCTTCTTGAATAAATTTTGCGAATAGTTTATCAGTTTTACCCAATTCTTTCTGCCAGTCCATATTGTCCCCTAACCAAAAATCCTTAATTGTCCCCACTCTCTTTCGCAAAGCTTGATCTGCCTCATTCATACTTTCAGTTCCTCATTGTCCTTGTTACAATACTGTTGTTATGCTTGCAGTTATTTGCATAATAAAGTTGACCATATTCTCTGAAACATTTAGGACAAACATTAGCCTGAATTCCCCACCACTTATAAAGGTCTGAATCTCCATCATCAAGATAACGTCCAAGCAAGCTGTACCCTTGTATATGTTCTCTTTTCATTACACCGAGTTTCTTTTTGTACTCACTATAAACCCACTTCTCGTACTTCTTAACCATTTTGATTAGACCATCAACTAAACAGTTGTAAAACTCTTTATCTCTCTGAATACAGAACTCCCCATTACTAAACTGACACCCCGGATCTTTCGGTTCTTTATAAAAAGCGAAGGTTGTCATAATATCACGAGAACGCTTCTCAGATGCTTTGGCGTGTTCTTTGGTTTTGAACTCTTGACCTGAAATCGGATCAACATATTTTGTTATTGTCTTAATCATTTTGTTCCCTCTGTTTTAACCTGTGAATTTCGAACAGAAATACGAATAAACAACTCAATCCACCAGCAATTAGTATACCCAATCCACTTAAGATAGGAAACAGTATAAGCAAAGTAATCCAGCAGACCATTGATAATAATACACCACAGATAAAACTTTTAATCATCACTGCCCCCTATATAGTCTTCATCGTAGATAGGTTCATCATCTCTAAGACGATCAGCCATCTCCTGTGGATATTCAACTGGTATTTTAATTGTCTTTGGTTCCATAAATTGTGGGGTTTTTGGTAATCCTGAGATCACCCCAAACTCTTACTGAATTTATTTTCCTGTACCTAATCCACCAAGATTCAACAAGAGTCCACTTCCACCCTGACCGGAAATAACAACTCGTGGTTGAACACCATTCCATTTCTCAATGGCTTTAGCTCTAACTTCGATTTCTCGAAGTTTCAATAGATTCGGAGTGATTTGTGACTTTTGAAGTCTAAGAGATTCAGCTTCAGCTTTAGCTTGAGCAATCTTCTGATCAGCTTGGAATTTAACTTCTTCCAATTTTCTCTGAGCTTCCAGAGCTTTTTGCTCCTGAACCTGCTTGTTCTCAATAGCCTTTGCAAACGCACTGGAGAACTTGAAGTCGGTAATAAACACATCTACCAACATTAGATTTGATTCAGCTAATTTTAACTTCAAGGCTGTGTGTAATGCAACTTTAACCTCAGCACGTCTCGTGATAAGTTCCTCAGCCGTATAAAGGGCCGTAACCGCTTTCAATGATTCTTGAACAGCAGGTGGAACGATCTTATCAACATATCCAATACCAAACTGTTGATATAAGATTGGCATCGCTGATGCGACTGGATGATATTGAATTGCAAGCTCGGTTGTAACATCTTGCATATCTTTTGACGCTGCATTTTCTTTAATGTTTACTTTCTGTGTTCGAACATCAAATGCGAATGCATCTTGAATACCTGGAATAATGAGATGAAATCCTTCTCCCAAGGCATCCGGTTTAACACCTGATATTCTATCAAACACTACTACTCGGTGTCCCGCATCCACGATTGTGATTGCTTTAATGACACCAGCTACACCGAAGGCAATAAACCCAAATAGAACCAAGTCACGAGAGAAGGCTTTTCCATCAAACCCTCTCTTCAATCCATACTTGAGTCCCAAGCCTACGATTAATGCTATCGTCGCTAGTAGGAACGGCATGTTTATTTCTCCTTTTGTTTCATTTTTAGTTTGGTCTTTCTGTCTTTCTCTTTGAACTTCTCAGTTAAGTCAACTACTTGTAAATTGTTTATCTTTCGCAAAATAATTTCCCTCAAATAGGGACGATGTTTATCCAGTGCAATATTTGTTAATAGCTCTGAATTAATATCTGTCACAACAAAATCATCGATAACGGGAACCTCATGACTACTTAACATATCCCACACCTTAAATACAAATGGACGATCTATCAAAAAGAATGCCTGTTTTGCTAACATAGGTTCTTTCAATTTGACCTCATACAAACCATCATGTCTCATTGACATAGCTAGATCAATGCGATGCGTTCTCTTTAATTCAACCTCAAATGCAATCCCGCTAACAACATCAGTTAATAAAGCTTTGTGTTCGTGTTCGTCAAAAGTATCCATAATCATATCCCCGTTCCTGGTTGAATACCTACACTCTTATTATACAAGATTTTACCGCTTTTGTCCAGTCTTAAGTCTAACTAAAAACTCTTCATATTCAATCCTTTTCTGTCCAATGTATTCCACCAATTCTAAATTACTCAACGATGGCAAGGACGGATCAGCTAAAGATAAATAAGGGATTTTAAAGTCTGCTCCTAAATAAATAAAAAACGGTGGTTGATGCTGGTTTTCAAAAGCTATCAGTTCCCGCTCTATTGATCCCCAGTATTTCAACTTGTATAACCGACTGTCTGTTACAGGCCACACCCTCCACACCAATTCATGCGTATGTGCTGTGACTGGATGCCGTTCATTTGACACCAAATCCTTAACATAAGGATGTTCTCCGTTATATTGTACTTCTTGCTCCTCATACTCAATCTCAGGAGTTTCTATCAGCTTCATCTGTTATCCTCTCAATCACTTTCAAGTTATTGATTTTAGTTTCTAACTCTTTCATCTTGGTCCCTAAATCCGATTCCATGTGTAATTCAATTTCGTGCTCTTTAAAAATCCTTGAAAAGTCTTTCCCCTCATTTAGCAACCGAATTAAATCAGTGTCGGGTTCAAGAACAAATCCTTCTTTTGTCCCAACACCTTTTAATAGAAAAATTGTATAGCCCCATAACCCATTCTCCTTAACTCCAACTTCTAAGATACCAAACCAAGTGGCGACCTTACCTTTTATCGTAATTTCTCTACATTGGTTCTTCGTATGAAACTCTGCTCTCTCCCATTTCGCTAATGCATATCGATATGGAAACTTAAACGGTAGTTTCGGATAGAAAAATCTGTGTAGTAAAAAAGGCTTAATCTCTTTGTCTAAAAGGCCCGTCCAAATAAAAAGAAATAATATGAAGACCGCAGACGCTAAACCCGCCCCAAAGATTATATCCATCATTCCGCCGGAACCTCCTGAAAGATAAACTCATTACATTTACATCGTTCATCATCTTTCCTACGCTGACAATGATAGAGATTGTAGGCATGTTCCTGCCGTATATGATGACAGTCTTCACACGAATCTAACGGCCACTCTTTATATTCGTCCGGCACCCCATCTCGTAACTGCTGACGATCTCTCTTCAACATGAGTTCGGCCATATAGCGTTCGAGGATTCGTAACCTAATCCGCAGTCGAGCTATTTGTTCTGAACATTTACAATCACTCATTATTTTCCACTGTCCCTATATATTGCGATTGGAGTTGAGAAGTAATCCAGATAGTCCCACTTATCATCTATACACAGGTCAACCTTTTCTCGTTCACAATAATCACCTTTGGTTCTATTCTACGGCTGGTCTTCCATCCAAGGGTTCTGTAAATCTCCCCACATTTTTGTTCCTCTCTCTTTGTGATAATCTGCAATTGAAAACAGATGGGTGTAATGAACTCCCTCTTTAAATCCGTACTTCTTAAGTTCCTTATAGATACCATGTTCTAAATGTGTTCCGGTAAGGATATGAACTTCAATTCCACCAGTCACAAGAGCTTGACACAATGCTGCATAAAATTTTGGTCTTTTATCAATCACTCCATGAATGTCTAATGCCAGTTTCACCGGAACTGCCCCCTTTTCGTTTACCTTTCTTCTTTTCTTTTAACAGATCAACCATCCAGGGAGGTATAGGATTTACTTTTGTAAACCCTTGATATTGGTGTTCTAAGGCACGCACCAACTCCTCAATAGATTCTCGTTCATACCCATATACTGCTCTGGTAACAGGAGAAAAGAGACTCTGAACGAACTTCCAGAGTCGGACAAAATTATTATCGTTATTTATTTTCTTCTTTCGCAAGGTCTAACCCCATATCCTCAATAACAAGGCATGTAATCGTTGTTTCAGTACAATTGTATTTCTTCATCAAATCTGGAATCGCTTCTTGATCTGTTGGATTAGCTTTCAGATAAGTCATGATTTCGTTCTTTTCTATTGCTGATAAGGTATGGCTATTTTTTAGCATTATAAAGTTCTCTAATCCAATATCCACTGATGTTCGGGATCAGAATAAACCACCAACCCAGCACCCTCTGCTCCATCATAAATCACAATCCACCCATCAGGTACTTTAACTCGAAAGACTTTGTACCAACGCTGATTATGAACGGTTTCTAACCGCCCCCCACTTTTCTTCCGTGTGTTCACATATTTACTACCTTGCGTCGTGGTGGTTGTTGTAGCGGTTGTTCCGTCGATTAAAGTCTTACCCTCTGTTGTAGTTTTCTTACAACACCCTGACGTAACGAATACTAACGCCCCAATAACTAATGCTATCAGGACGAACCACATATGTCGCTCTTTCATTGTGTCTCCTCAATCTCTACATAATGTCCTGTGGGAATTACTAATAGTTTATCAGGACCAGAGAACATTGTTAATCTTATACGACCTTCATCTTCAAAGTCATACCGTGTAACATGATAGATTTGAAGTTTTTGTGTTCCCTGCATTAGAGTTACAATGTAGTCCGCATTTGTCTTGTTTTCCTCGGTACGAACCTTTTCCTTTTCCAGTCTTTGTTCTTGTTGTTGTCTTTCCAGTTGTGCCTTCTTATCTGGAAACACCTTCGGAATAATAACTGCTAACACTATTCCGATGATTGCTACCATGATCATGGTTTCAATTAATGTCCATCCTCTCTTATTCATTTCTTTCCCCTTTGTCTTTTTTTCATGAAAGCTATGAAATCCTTTATTGCTGGCGTAATGAGAGTATATTCTATAAGTGCATAAACTACAAATCCAAACGCCACTACAATCCACCATGTTGGATCAAGCAACATGATGTTAAAATCGTTGCTTAGTATTGTGCTAAGGACTGCCCCGAAGATGAAAAATCTTAGCTTCTTCATTTCTGTTCGTTTCCTATTCTCTCTGTGTATTTAAGATTATCGATTTGCCCTATCAACTTTTTAAATTCTTCATGCAACTGAGTATCTATCGTGATTGGATTCTTAGTCCCCACACTACCTGCTCCTAAGCGATTTATAGCTTTATTTATTGCTAAGATATCAGCACCTCTTCCTGGAGCCAGTTTGTAGTGATCCCCAATACCTTCTATAACCATTGCATAATAATCAAATATTCCATCTGGAGTCATACCTGTTTTCATGGTTGCATGAATAACACTATTACCAACAAAAATCCTGATAGACCTTTCATTCTTTTCTGAGTTCTCATAATAGGTATATCAATATGGAATAAAGTCCAAACGTCCCCACGGCAGGTGCCAATACCCTTGAAGATTTGTTGCAGCAATAAGAATACCAGTTGCCCCTGCTGCTACCGTGAGAGATATCGTAAATAGAACCATCAATAATTCCATCATTTCTTCACCCTCTTTCCTTTATGTTTATTACAGGACATTTTGTAATTCTCTTTTAATGCTTTCCGATTAATCAGTATAACAGAATGTAGTCTTTTATCAAGTCTTTTCTTTACACCCATAAATCAACGTGTTTTCGCTCTCTTACGTTTTATACGCTTAGGCGTATAAAGTAAATTTATACGCTTTAGCGTATCAATGATTTTCAAATTGTTTACCCCAAATTTAATAATCATATCCTTTATTTGTTGTGGAGAATAAAACTGTCGATACCGAGCATAGTTCTTAACGATTGATTCTAGTTGGTTACTCATAAACTCTGAGCCTTTAAAAGTTTCTTTCAATAGAGAACCATATTTTCCACCCTTATTCATAGTTATCTTCCCACCTATAGTTACTTTTTGAACCACATCATTTTCGTTCAATTGAGATGTAAATAGTACCATCCCATCATAAATCATGTAATCGTTTGTCTTACCTTCCAACTGTAAGAGACCATTAATATAAATCATCGTGTTGTTATTAAATTTGTAAGAATCCATATTTCTCCAATAAGTCAATTGCGTCTAAATTATTTGCTGCGTGTTTAATAACATACTTTCTCACATTCTTAGGAACCACATAAGATCGTTTCCTATCTAAATCCTTTTTCATCATGGATAAATAAGTCTTGATTTGTTTTCGTGTCATTCCATCACCTGTAATAATACACGATGTACCATTACTTAACAGCACTATATCACCTTTTCGAACTGCGGTTGAGCGGAGTACCGTTATGGACTTTACTAAATCCGTTGTTGATAGTTTCTTCATAACAAATCATTCTCTCTCAATAAATCTATAGCTTCAAGATTATCTATCATTTCATTCAAGAGATGTTTTTTAATTGTACTCTTGTACCATCTTCTCTTACTTCCCTCATAACATACATATCCATTCTTCCATGCTTTTATAAACGTCTCACCATCTTTGCGAGTCATCTCTGGTTTCTTTTTCCACTTTGCAAATTCAATCCATTTCTTAGTAGCTCCACCTAATGATACAATATCCTGAGCTTTTGGTATCATCCCATCATTAAAATCAAACGTAGCCTTGATATCTTTTTGAAATCCTTTGTTAATTGTTTTGACTATGATCTTTGGATGTTTCTTTAATCTCATAAATAATCATCATGTCCGTTAGCATATCCAAACACTTTCCGATCAGCTAAAATGAAAGGTAGCTTAAAAAAAGTTACCCTAGTCAACGAACATATATCTTGACTTACTTCTTTATAATGAGCTTTCCCCGATATCGTACTATATCCTTTGAACCGAATAAATGTTTTTTTCAACATCGGAGAGCCACACGTGTTGCAAAAAGTCTTTAAGGGTTCAATCTTAGGATATCCTGTAGGTTTAATCTTTTGTTGTTTACTTTTTACTAATGTTGCTAATTTATAGAAGTTGTTCATCCTTTCTCCTAGTATTTTCTCAAGTATTTAACACCACACTTCTTACATGGCTGTTTAGCCAGAAACCCTTGAGCCATTGTACCTCTTGGAATCCCAAACGTATACGTTTCCTGACAATTGAAGCATTTAACATTCACCTGGTAATAGTGCTCATTCAGTTTAACCTCTTTGAGTTTTCCATCAGCAGGACCTACCATGTCTTTAACATCTTTATCGAAGCCAGTGTTTATTATTGTATCACCTCTAATCTTCTTGATTTTTATCCGCTTTGCTGGTCGCTTAATAAAACCTTCCTTCGTTGCATTACGATAGAATCCTGTCTCTTCATCTATGTCAAATCTTGGTATATTCCCTGTTTGAAATCGAATAGTGTTACCACCATTCCCAACATTTATATTTCCATCTTGAACTGGCTTCATAGGATTCTCAGGATCGTATCCTGCCCCTTCCTTTCTAAAGATTTGTTCTGGTGAGGGTGGATTCGTCGGCTTTAACAAACCTATAGCTTGGTCTCGTCTTAGAGCTTTCAACTGTTGTTTCTTTTGTAACTCATTATTAATCTGAGTCGTTATTGTATTAACTACCTTTCCAATACCATTTACTACACGCTTCCAGTTTGGTACCGCATCTGCCTCTTTCTTAGCCTCATCTTCAGCTAACTTGGTTGCCCAATTCTTTTCTTTCTTTTCTTTATTCTCTTCGCTCATATTGATCTTGGTCTCCTACATTTTTTATATGAATATTCAACTCCTTCTGAAACGTTCAAGTCACCACCTATATCATAAAACTTAGGTAACGCCCATAACATACAATCTAAGTAATAATTGAATTTCGTTGTGGTTGGAAAACGTACATCCCATCCTTTGCGAGGTGCCACAATAATTAATCGATACTCGCTATTAAGAGTAGTGAGTATATTTTCCACTATCATTTTATTATTCTTACCTAAATAAAATACTGCTCTGTTAGCCCAAACACGCTTCTGACCTTTTACCTTTTGGAGTTTATGAATAGCCCCCACCTTTATGCTATCCATGATGGTTAAAAACAATTCATTGTCTGTTAATTTATTGAGATTTATATCTCGTTTAACTGCATGTATGGTTGTTGATGGTCTACCAAGATTACACACATTCTTTCGTAGCTTTGCCATATTCTTCCTCCAATTCAAAACTGTCCCATGCTTCTATAATCTTTAAGTTATTCATATCGTAATGCCAAATACCATACTCCGCTACGAACCATGCTCTCACTAAAGGAATGTAAGATACTCTTACACCATTACCTTTGCGGGATTGTAAATAATCAAGTATTCTAACCAATAGCAAGCGTTCTAAACACCGACAAGTAAGACTATCCATGCAACTACAAACTTTTCTTCCTTGGTGTAATTGTTTCTCATGTCTAAAAGCTTCGGATTGATCCCATACCGACAAACAATCATTCACAACTCTTTCAAAATACCAATCGGCTCTGCGTCTGTTCTTATCTAAACGATCCCAACCATCGATATGATTAACGTATTCAAACCCTCTTCGGCTTCGAACCCTTGTCTTATAATCATCTGGTCTTATGGAAAACTCGATAGGTACATTTATGATAAATGTCACTCCTTCGAGTCTGTCTTAAGCTCTGCCTTAAGCTCTTCCTCATCTTTGTAGATTGTGTAAATATCCACACCTTCAAAGCCTGAGCCTTGACCAGATATAGACCAATTCTGAAATAGTTTGAGAAGAGCAAGCGGAGCTATATGAGAGTTACCATTTTTGAGTGTGATAAGTGTATGACCAAGATGCTGAGGACCAAACACTTTACCATCTTTAATTATTGTTATCTCAGCAATCTCCTCTGGTACGATGTAGAGACCGTCATTTATCTCCAGTAACTCTAAGACCTTTTTCATTTATCTTCCTTTGTTTTTTTCTTTGGGAAATGATCTACAATTTCGACAGCCCTTTCTTGCCATGTCGCTATATCAGCTACATCTGGACCATAGATGGCTCCGTAAGCAAGTGAAACCTGCTCACAACTCATCATTTCATCATCATTATCGTGATCAAATATACACATTGTTGCTTCATTTTCCCTCAATCGTCTAACTTGAATTAAAAATCTGTTATCAAGCTTTGACCACCAAATGATATCCTCTGATAAAACCTTTTCTTTCTCCCAATCTACTGATGATTTCATAATACCTCCAACTTTGTTTCTTTTTTCCTACGTCCAACCCCGTATTGTTTTAACCATTTATCTTCTACCTTATCGTAAACATCTCGGTAAATTTTTTCTACTGTCTTCGCTAATTCCTCAGTCACTTTCATAAAATCTGCTTTCGTCCCAGCAGCCATCTGTAGACGTAGTAATAACAAATCCATCTTTATCCTAGTCTCTTGAAAGTCTGCATACCACATATAACATTCTTTAGCTGTTCGCATCTTTTCCTCCGTCTGTATTGATCATGAAAACTTTTTTAACACACTCTCCACAGAAACCAGTACCTTTGATATCAATCCATCCATCAATTATGCTTAAATTAACACCACATTTAACACAAATTTTGGGAGGTTGTTGAACCTGAAGATTGAAATATTCAATCTCCTCAATTTTGAACTGTTCTGTAAATCCTATCTTCTCACTCATTTGTTTTCTTCAATGATTGTCCACAACATAGGAACATAGACTGTACGTCCATCCGTCAATGTTAATCGATAATGATACGCATTAGGAAACACATGCACTTCCACAATATCTTTGTACGTGTGTGTACCTTTCATTGGAATGCGAACAACTGCTGTGAATAACAATAACAATGCGATTAATGTGTGTTTCATTCTCATCTTCTTAGAGTATCGCCACCATTACTATACCAAGAGCAATAATGGTTGCAATCGCAGCACCAATTATAAGGCCATTCAACCAACCTTTATGGTACCACTCTTTATTCATTTTATCTAAAGTATCTTGATCTACGTGTCGTGGTGTTTGGGCCATTACGGTCCCGTCTCCATTGGTGGTTCAGTATATGTTGGTTGTACTTCAGCATTATCTTGTCCATTTCCATTTATCCCAAGCCCAAACCCTACCGCAGCCTTAAAGTCTTTATTACGGGTCTGATTTAATGCAATCTCGAAATGCTTTTTCTTTAGCGTTAGAATCTTGTTCTCATCATATGACTTAAAATCAATGGCTTGCAGAACAGCTTGATTTACAACCTCTTTAACCTGTGCCCCTGTCAATCTATCCGTCCGGTCTATCAATTCTTCCATATCAATATCCGCATCCATTCGTAAATGACCAATGAAAGTTTTGAACATTTGTTCTCGGCACTTATTCGTCGGGCTGTTAAATCTAATAACCTTATCAAACCTGCCAGGTCTATTGATTAACGCTTTCTCTAAGGCATCTTGATTATTTGTCGTAGCAATTGTCACGACATAATTATTATCCTCGATTCCATCTAGCTGATTCATAAGTTCCCCCAACAAAGAAGCCAATGCATTCTGGTCTCTATGTTTACCATACAAATCAATGTCTTCGAGAAATAAGATGGTGGGTCCTAACATGCGTGCCGTTTTCATGATGTTCGATACACTTTCAATATCATGAAAATTCTTCGGTGTCACCCATATGAATGTCCAGTCAGTCTTGTGACACAGAATCTTTCCGAGTAAACTCTTTCCTGTTCCTGGCTCTCCTGATATAATCAATCCTCTTTTGAGAGGAAGATTATTCTTCTCATACACTTCTACATTATCAATCAGATTCATAAGATTAGTCTGTAATTCTTTATTTGTGTACTTATCTAAGATTAAATCATCCCACCCATACTTTCGTTTCAAATCAATCAGCGTTAAGTCTCCATCAATCTTCTTGCCTTTCAGATAATTATGAGAAGAAGCATAGGTGGTCAAGTCCGTTGTTAGGTCTTTCGCCTTAATCTTTGCTTCTTTTCGTGCAACGAAAACAAAGTCCATGAACCCCTGAGATAATGTATCCACCGATAAAAGATATTTCTCTTTATTAATATCCAACATGTACTGCCCAATTAACAAGCAACTACGAAACTTTCCATTCTCATATTCAATGTTTGAGACTCTTGGGGCATAATCACTATCGTTACCGATGTTGACTATCTTTTCAACCTTGATCTTTTTCGTCTTAAAGAATTCTTCAAGGATAAATCGAATTGATAATCCTTCCGCATGGGGTGCCACATGAGAACTGAAGTCAACCTCCTCCACATGTCTCACGTCTAAGAAGTTCTGAAAGAAATGTGATTGATATGACCTATGCCAAAATCCCCACCTTTCTATATCGATTAAGTCGTCTTTGGTTAAGTCTTTCATCTTCACCTTATTTCGTTTCGAATCTAATTTCATACTGCCTCCAGTTTTTTTTTAGTTAGTCCCACTTATATAATACAAAATTTTCGGGAAGTTGGCTACCTTTCCAGACAATTGTCTAGTATGCAACATAGTTTCCCTATCGCATGAATTACTCCAATGTATCAGTTATGACACATTAAGTGCGTAAACTTATGCTATAGCATTAGTAGTATAATACAGCCTTGCTTCTACTCTACTATACAAATAGCATGATTGTGACGTTACCCACCATAGTACTTGTAATTCCTCCCTTAATGCGACTAGGGGCTGTAATACAAACACAACAGTAACTTATGCTACCGTATTAACTACTGATACGTGTTGATAACTTATGACTGTCTTTTTACGTTTGTTGCTTTCTCGCCTTTCTCTCCTGTCTCTATATCGAACTCCACTTCTTCACCTTCTCGGACTTCTTTGTATCCGTCACCTTGAATTGCAGAGAAATGTAAAAATACATCGCCTCCGCCTTCTTTGGTAATGAACCCGTATCCTTTACTTTTGTTGAACCACTTTACTGTACCCTTCATTATTACCTTCTCCTTAGTTGTATTTACTGCTTATTTCTGCTTCTTATACTCCGCTAACAAACCTTTAAGCTTATTGTGTTTATTCTCGTCTATAAATTTATCAAGATCATAATCACATACGTTCTTGTAACAAATCCAAATGTCAGGACCATAGATTTCTTGGTCGTCTAGAAACGCTAATTGAATAATCCAATCTTGTGGGAGCTTCTTCATGATCTGTCCTACCACAGTTGTAGCTCCTACGTTTCCATCAACCATCTTTAGGACTGCTTCATCCATTCTCGTAGTTACCTGTATTCGTTTCATTTTTTCCCCTTTAAGATATTCTTTTGAATGTAATCTATAATCTCATCTTCTGAGACTGGTTTGAAATCCCACACATCCACACCGACATTTAGCATCCGGTTCTTCAGCTTCCACTTCTCATGCACATGACCACATAACAATATCATTCCCTCATCTTCTGGTGCTGCGGGAAAATCTCTTTGTTGCCCGTCTTCAAACTTATATCGATAGGGATAATGTGACAACCTAACATGAATTCCACTCAAACTCATCACAGTTTGAGATTCAGGCCGTATTATAGACTTGAATCCTGCTCCCAGCAATCGCTTCCGTCCTTTGTCATGATTCCCCATCTTCAAATACTTCTTACCGTTGAGCCTTGCTCCAATCTCTGCCATTCGTTCTTTCCCAGCAAACGCAAAGTCTCCAAGGTGATAGACCGTATCGTTCGACTTTATCCTCTCATTCCAATTCTTAATTATAGCCTCATTCATTTCTTCAGTTGTTTTGAATGGACGATTACAGTACCGGATGATATTGAAATGATCGAAGTGTGTATCTGATGTAAAGTACATCATTTTTTAATCTCCACGTTTAAATCGTATGCCTCAAAGATTTCTACCAGCTTCAAATTATCCAACCACCAGACTTCGATAAGAACTTTTTTAACCTGCTCAACTTCTTCCTGTGTCGTTTTACTGTACCAATACATCCTTTCCAGTTTATTATGGATGTTCCGAAGAACCTTAGCTTCGTCAGTACACTGACAACTGAATGCATCCATCTTTTTATCTTTAGAGGTAACAGATTTTGGTGTTTGTGTGGGACGAAATGGCGACCAATCCATTAAAATCACACCGATATGTCCTTCTGGTTCGCATGAATTAGGAGCAATTGAACCGCCCTGACTTGCCGTACACCGACAAATTGTTAATCCTTCCCAACATGTTAGTCTATCACTCATCTTGGACTCCAAGTCTGCAATTTGCTTTGAATGCTTGCAAGATTTCTGTTTGTTTCCTGTGATTCTTGTAACATTTTTTTGTACATTGAAAATTTATCCTCTGATTCTAAATCTGATGAATAGTTTTGAGGCATATCATCTTCCTGTGCTGGACGTATTGTTACCTCTTTCGTTTGGTCATCAATATCCTTATGATAGTAAGCATACCAGAGATGAGGATTTTTTGCCCACTTTTTCCAGTCTTGTTCGTGCTCATCTATTGTTCCCATTAATGATGTGACGTGCAAATTCTCTAAACCATAATGATGAATCAAAACATTACTCAATTCATCCTTAGTAATATATCCTTGTATATAATGCATAAGATATGGTAGAATAGTTTTATTTTTACCATATAACCAAGCTTCAGTTCCAAAGATACTCACCCCCACACCATCCAGTACAGTTCTTACTTCTAATTCTTTTCCTTTACCCTTTAATGTTATTCTCATGGCATTTGTGCTTCCTTTTCATATTCTTTGAATGCTTCAATCTTTTCTGATATTTCTCCATGCAATGCTGCCATCAGTTCTAAATTAGATGCTGGAACAAGTCGTAAAACTGTTCCGGTTAATAATGATAACTTATCCAGCATCACTCCATAAAACAACATTTGCCCATTACTGGATTGCTCATATAATGGATTATCGACATGATAATGATGGTTATAGCCATCTAATTTCACCACACATGGATGCCCTAAAAGTAAATCCATCGAAGGAGTTTTTCCAGGCTCACTAGGTATGCCAATTAATTTTATATTCAACCAATCTTTTTCTTGACCAGCAGTAAAGTCTGCTTGAACGTAATACAGTTTCCGAGTCTTTAAATCAATCATCGCATCCATTATAGTAATCCCCAATCGTCTAGTTTATCGATTGCCTCCAAATTGTTATATGCTTTGATTGTCAACTTCCTTAGCTTTTTCTTTGACAATTTTCTTATCCCATTCATATGTTCATATATCAAAACTTGTGGATCATTCGCCTGCCTCTTTGTTAAATCCCTATGAACGGCATTAAGAACCTCTGTCGCCCGTTCAAGATCATGTCCTCTCCACAGAACTTTCTGTTTTGCTTCGTCTCTTATTTCGTATGGATTTTTTAGCCCTTTTCTTTTGTGTATATAAAACCTTCCGATTCTTTTTACCATATTTATGTGCTTGCTCCATTGCGATAAGATTATTTACCACCTGAAAATAACTACTCAACCCATTGGGTAATCCTGAATGACCTACCAATTGAACGAACTCATCAAACTTCTTTGAATCTTTATCCTTCAATCGGTAGATTCTACCCTTTTTACTTTCCTTCTTCCAGGTCAGAGGATCAGGCCATTCTAACGTAATGCTTATAGAATTAAGGCCAGCACGAGGATCACTGTGAGTAATCTTCGATACGTTATATTCTTTCTTTGTTATGGTATCTATGAGTATTGGAGTAATAAACATTAACCTCTCATCTGATTTAACATATATGATCATACTCCCATAAAGCTTTCAAGTCTTGCTCTTGTAATCAATTCTCTTGCATCTAAAGTTAAGCTCTTTGTTTCGAACTTCTCATTCTGGAAGTTAATTGTGAACTTACCATCATCTGCTATATCCGTCACTCTCACATAAGAATGATGTTTCTCTTTCAACCATGCTGTTGCGATTCCTACACCTCTGTTGTTCACCATTATTTCCTCCTAATTTAAGTCCTGTAACCAATCTCGTTGGTCATATGGTAGTTGATTTAAATTGTTCGATGAAAATAAGATATACTTACAATCCGAACAATAAGACACCGATGCAAATATCTTATTTTTTCCAGGTTCAGCATCAGTCCTTATTGATTTTGTGGTTCTGGTGTGCCCACCTAAACCACAGAACCATTGCTTAATGTTATTCCACATTTTCTTCTTCCTTGTATAGAGACCCATCTTCATCATAATCACTCAGCAGATCAGCGAGTTTGTTTAACTCCCTCTGAAGATTCCACCGCTCATCATAATTAAGATGAATCTTGTTTCGATGAGCCTTTTCAATCTCATACTGAATTTGATCAACGTAATGTTCTATGGCTGTTAGAACTCTGTCGCCGTCTTTATTCATCTAATTCTCCTCCTTTTGAAGAAGTCCAACGATCTTTAGACAGTTTTAGATTCTTTATTGGAATATTTTCCTTGGATACATGATTCCAAAC
>JAZGCJ010000205.1:0-6911 GCA_036476895.1 Thermodesulfobacteriota bacterium | reverse complement strand
ATGCCCTTAATAAGATTGCTTCTTCTAAAGTTGGAAAGGACCTAAGAAATTATATTTAAAATCACCCGGTCTAATTGTAGTTGGGCTATAAACCGGAGTTTTATGTTCTTACTTATTTTTAATTTTTACAAAATTAGGGAAACAAATATTATTTCAGGCAAATTCTTTTTATAGTCTTTAATTTTTCTTAGATGGTGCAACAGGATTTATTACAGGTTGCTCGCAATTTCAGCCAGTTCTGACCTTTCCCCTTTTTCAAGATTAATGTAGGCATGCAGTTTTTGTCCTTTTATCTATTCAATTAAATAGCTTAATCCGTTTTATCTTCTGTCTAAGTATGGATGGTCGATTTGAAAGATATCGTCGGTGAAGATTATCTTAGTTCCTTCACCTGCTCTGGTGATTATAGTTTTTATCTCATGAGGTTAATCTTTCGCGAGGGATCTCAACCTGAAGGGAACTGCTTCCACCTGGTCTGTAGTACCAACTGGAGCCGCTCTACCAGAAGACTTGGATAAACTTGTTGCACAATACGCGGAAGATCTTTACGGCTTAGTCCACTTATCATACTTATCACACTAGCTTTTTGGGGAAGCATCTGGGGAATGATTGGTATGATATTGAGCGTCCAATAAGGGATAAAATTTATTTTTGTTCCGCTACAAAAGCGCCTGACATATACAAGCCTACTAGTCGTGCAATAATGATCGTTAAATATATTTGACCAACAATTGCCTCTAAATAAGCAAGGGACCTAGCTTGAGATGTCACCGGTGTTATATCACCATAGCCAAGGGTGGTCAGAGTAACGAAACTGTAATAAGTAAGATCATTCCAACGGATAACGTTATCGAGATTATTTTGTGGGTTGATGTAAAATGAGTTTGGTATCATATTGAAAACTAAAACATAAAAGAAAGTCCACGTTAAACCAATCAATAAATATACGCAGATAGATCCATATAACGTGTTCGATGTGACCTTTTTATCTTTTAAAATGTGAGAAAATATTATCACAGTTGTAAAGATAAAAAATAAACAACCAAAAAAAGCCTCATAAAATTCAGGTTCTAATTTTCCAGCTAATGTTGTTGATATACTCGTTACAATCCATGGAGCACCTAAAATACATGCAATTATTAAATGGAGCCTATTATCGCTAATTGAATTGATGCCTGCCAACAAAACAAATACAACAAGAAAAATTAAAATTATTGAACTAATAACACCAAATTGTAGATAAGGAGAAAATACTATAAGGAGAATTATGGATACTAAAAAAAATAAAAAATTATATTGCCTTCTATACCGAATCATTGATGACCATAAGTTATTTTTGTTTAAATTTTTTGCCATTTGATATCCTCCAGAAATAAATTAATCTTCATACCCTTTTCTTTAAAACTTACAAAGACTAATTCCCATAATACATAAACTAATAGAGTAATTTAATTCAAATCAAGTATTCCCCATTTTATTTCATAGCTAAATTGCCTCATTTATAATCAAAAATCACCCTAAGAATAACTATCTATCATGCTAAATGGAGGATGAAATGACAAAGATGATAAATCGTTTTGAAACAAAATTACTTTGTATTTTACTCATAATATTATTAGTCTTCACCTTTGCCTTGAATTCCCATGCATTATCAAGGGTTAATATCGGCTTCGTTCTAGATGGTCCATCTATCCTTAATGATCGAGTACTAGATAGTTACAAGAGAGAAATAACTGCAGTTACCGAGGGAGAATTCGAAGTGAAGTTTCAGCAAAACAATAATCGCAGATATGACAGTGTCCAGCGTAAAACTATCTATAAATAAACTCCTTTCAGATCCAGGAGTCGATATTGTAATTACCCTGGGCATAAGGTTATATATTACGTCGCAGAATACGTACTATTAGATATATTATGTAAAATAGTTATAATCATTATTTCTTTATCAGGTCACAGAATTGTGGATAAAGGATAAACCCTAAATCCGATCAAGTTTTTATGTGCATAATAATTAGAAAATTAACCTTAGGTGTAATATACATCTTTACCATCGTCATCATATCCTGTGGAGGTGAAAATGATTCTAAGGCACCCCCGTCCACTGTCGTACAAGTTTATAAGACTATCGCGACTGATGTGCCAATATTTCAGGAATTTATAGGAGAGACCTTCGGTTTTAAGGATATCGATATTCGTGCAAGGTTAGAGGGTTATCTGGAAGGGATTCATTTTGATGAGGGCTCAAGTGTAACAAAAAATCAGCTTCTATATACGATTGAGAGCCAGCCCTTTGAAGAAAAGGTAGCTGAGAAGATGAGTGAGCTTGCCGCTGCGCAAATTAACCTCGCTAACGCTGAAAGCGACCTGGGTAGAATCAGGCCTCTGGCAGAGCAAAACGCAATTAGTCAGATAGATCTCGACTCAGCCCAGGCGCGTTATGAAGCTTCTATAGAAGCCGTTAAGGCAGCAGAGGCGAATCTTAATGCGGCTGAGATTCAACTCAGTTACACAAAGATACTTTCACCAATAGACGGAATCATCGGTAGAACACTTGCCAAGGTAGGTGATTTTGTCGGGTTAAATCCAAATCCGGTTATTTTAAACACTGTCTCAAGCATTGATACTGTGCTCGTTCAGTTTTATGTTACTGAAAATGAATATTTAAAGGCAGCACGGAGGCTTATTGCAGAAACCGAAGATTTTACCGAGGGAAAAACCGGAAAGGAACCCGATGACCTCGATCTGATTCTGTCTGACGGGTTTGTTTATGATTATAAGGGGAAAGTCGATTTTGTAGACAGAAATGTTGAACCCACAACAGGTGCTATCTTAGTCCAGGCATCGTATCCCAATCCCGACAAGCTGCTCCGACCCGGGTTGTTTGCGAAAGTACGTGTGGAAATAAGAGTTGTAAAAGATGGAATACTCGTACCGCAGCGCAGCGTAATTGAACTTCAGGGGAAATTCAGTGTATTGGTAGTTGATGAAAAAAACACGGTGCAAAACAGGCAAGTGGTGGCCGGCCCCAAAATTAAAGAGTTCTGGCTGATAAATGAAGGATTAGAGCCGGGCGAGATGGTTATATACGAAGGGATTCAAAAAGCAAAGGAAGGTATGGTTGTTAAGCCCCAAATTGAAGAAATAAAAATTCCTGACCTAAGAAATATCTAAAACTTAATGAGCAGTTTTTTCGTCGGCAGACCTATAGTATCAATGGTAATCGCCATTGTAATGGTGATAGTGGGTCTTGTTTTTATGGCAGGTCTTCCTATACAGCAGTACCCGGACATCACACCTCCTATTGTTGAAGTCCGCGCGACATATACGGGTGCTAATGCCGTAAGTGTGGAAGAGTCTGTCGCAACCCCGCTTGAGCAGCAGATTAACGGCGTCGATAACATGATCTATATGAAATCCACCAACGCCAACGATGGATCTATGAATATCCAGGTCTCCTTTGAAACGGGCACCGACCCGGATATGAATACAGTATTCACACAGAATAGAGTCGCCGCCGCTACAGCCAAACTGCCCGAAGAGGTAAAGAGGTTAGGTGTTACAACGGAGAAGTCACTTCCCAACATTCTGATGATTATAACGCTTACATCAGAAGACGGAAGGTATGACCAGCAGTTCCTGGGCAACTACGCACTAATTAATATAAAAGATATATTGGCACGTATTAAGGGAATCGGGAGAGTTAGCGTTATAGGCGCAAGCGATTACTCGATGAGGATATGGATCAAGCCAGACCGTCTTGCGAAGCTTGGAATCACTATTCCCGAGATAGTGGATGCGATCAAGCAACAGAGTGTAATTGTGCCGGGTGGTAAATTCGGAGCTGAACCTGCACCACCGGGAACGGAATTTACATATACGGTAAGGCTGCCGGAGCGGCTTAATTCACCGGAAGAGTTCGGCGAGGTTGTAGTCAGAACTACTGCGGGCGGTTCGCAGGTCAAGATAAAAGATATAGCTCGTGTAGAGCTTGGAGTTGAGTCATATGATGCCTTTACCAGGCTAGATAAAAAAGAATGCGGGTTGATAGCACTTTATCAAGCTCCCGGCTCAAATGCAGTTGAGCTTGCGGAAACCGTAAGGAAAACTATTGAAGAGCTATCCAAATCTTTCCCTGAAAGCGTCAGGTATGACATTTCACTCGATACCACTCTTGCAATCACAGCAGGTATTGAAGAAATCATAATAACATTGTTTATTGCACTTGGTCTTGTGATATTAGTTGTATTCATATTCATTCAGGACTGGAGAGCGGCCCTGATTCCTACAATCGCAATCCCTGTCTCACTGGTTGCAGCATTTATGATATTTCCTCTTATCGGTTTTTCAATCAACGTGCTTTCACTTCTGGGTCTGGTGCTGGCAATCGGAATTGTTGTCGACGACGCCATTGTGGTCGTGGAAGCAGTACAGGTCAATATTGAGAACGGAATGGCGACTAAAGAGGCAACGGTTAAAGCTATGAGCGAGGTGACAGCGCCAATCATAGCTACAACACTCGTTCTTGTAGCGGTCTTTATCCCTGTAGCGGCTATGGGGGGCATAACAGGGAGCCTCTATCAGCAATTTGCCATTACAGTTGCCGTTTCAGTTGTCTTCTCTTCAATTAACGCGCTTACCCTGAGCCCGGCGCTATGCTCACTGCTTCTTCGAAAACAGGAACCCTCTAAAGGCTTGCTCGGCCGCTTCTTTGCAAAGTTTAATGAAGCGTTTAACAGACTTACAGACAAATATATAGTACTGACTCGGCTAGTAGCCAGCAATATTAAGAGAGGAGTCATATTTATAGGAATAACGGTAATAGGATTGGTCTTCCTCGGCAAATTGGTGCCGGGAGGGTTTATGCCCGAAGAAGATATGGGATATCTGCTTGTAAACATACAGCTTCCGGATGCGGCGTCTCTTCAAAGAACAGACGCTGCTACGGACAAGGTGGAAGATATAATCGCAAAATACGATCAGGTGGAATTCATAACTTCTGCTGCAGGATTCAGCCTCCTTTCAGGAAGCTTTTCCTCAAACGCGGGCTTTGTGTTTGTTTCGCTTAAAGACTGGAGTGATAGGAATAAAACTGCTAAGGAAATAGTACAACTTTTAAATGTGGATTTTCATTCTCAAATTAATGAGGCACAGGTTTTTGCCTTTGGTCCACCAGCTATTCCCGGTTTGGGAAACGGATCCGGATTTACAATGATGATACAGGACAAAGGTGGGAACTTGCCTGAATACTTGGCACTAGAGACTCTAAAATTCATTCAAGCGGCTAATCAAAGGCCTGAAATCGGTTCCATATTCACAACCTTCCGCGCCAACGTGCCGCAGAGGTTCATGGACATTGATACGGATAAGGCACTTAAAGCTGGCATCCCATTGAATAATATATACAACACCGTAGGGGCGTTTCTGGGGGGAACTTATGTAAACGATTTCACAAGGTTCGGACGTTTATATAAAGCCTACATTCAGGCTGAGCCTCAGTACAGACAAGATGAGGAGCAGGTAAACCTCTTTTATATAAGAAACTCTAAAGGCGAGAGTGTACCCTTAGCTGCTTTTGTGAATATTGAAGAGATATCTGGTCCTGATTATACCAACCGCTTCAATTTATTCAGAGCAATAGAGCTTACGGGCGGGCCCGCACCCGGTTATACGTCGGCGCAAGCGCTAAATGCACTTGAAGAGGTTGCAGGCAAAGTTCTTCCAGCTGATATGGGTTATGCGTGGAGCAACATGTCATATCAGGAGAAGGAGGCATCGGGATCGGCCGCCATAGTCTTTGTATTCGCATTAGTATTCGTATTTCTTATTCTTGCGGCTCAGTACGAGAGCTGGACTCTCCCATGGAGCATATTGCTCGGAACCCCGTTTGCAGTGTTCGGAGCGTTTTTCGCACTTTTCGTAGCGCGTCTGTTCAGCCAGAGCTACGAGCTTAATATATTCGCTCAAATTGCTCTCGTTATGCTTATAGCTATGGCCGCAAAAAACGCTATTCTCATTATAGAATTTGCAAAACTTGAATTCGATAAGGGTTTATCTTTATATGATTCTGCCATTAAAGCAGCGAAGCTGAGATTCAGGCCGATTTTGATGACGGCATTCTCTTTCATACTTGGAGTATTACCGCTTGTGATAGCTTCAGGAGCAGGCGCTGAGGCAAGGGTGGTTATGGGTATGGCTCTAGTAGGGGGAATGTCTCTTGCAACATTGCTCGGCGTGTTCTTTTACCCCATGTTGTTTGTTATGATCGGAAAGATCGGGAAATACGAAGAAAAAAGCGGTCTAAAAGCGAGTTGAGATAAAAGCGGATGATTGCCATAAAAAAAATAAAATCCATTATAACTTTATATTTGGCTATAACTGTTTTTCTTACGGGCTGCATGGTGGGACCTGATTTTAAAAAGCCGGTAATGGAATTGCCCGAAGAGTTCAGGTTTGCACAGCAAGATACCGAAGAAGTGGTTAACCTTAAGTGGTGGGAGCTCTTTAATGATCCGGTTCTTGATTACCTGGTTTCAACCGCACTTTATGAAAATAAGGATTTATTGGTTGCTATCAGCCGTGTGGAAGAAGCGCGAGCATTGCTGGGATTCACAAAAGCGGATACATTTCCACGCCTTGATTTAGAAGGAGGTGCTAACAGAGGCAATTTTTCGGGTGGAAGGATAGTTGACGATCCCAATAACAGTGCTTTCATATCGCCTATCGTTAACTGGGAAATTGATTTCTGGGGCAAGTTCCGTAGAGCAAATGAATCTGCTAGAGCCCAGCTAATAGCATCTGAATATGGATTTAGATCAGTACAAATAAGTCTTATTTCAGAGGTTGTTAGCACTTATTTTCTAATGCTGGACTTCCAGCAGAGGCTTAAAATATCCAAACAAACACTTGAGTCA
>JAZGCJ010000204.1:0-3452 GCA_036476895.1 Thermodesulfobacteriota bacterium | reverse complement strand
TGTCAAGGCTATGCCATATTTTTTGTTACCTATTTTATTATTCCTAATGACTTTCCCGCTCCCCTTAAGCCTGATCATTCCGCTAGGGCTTACAGGTGTACAAGTTTTTGCCAACATTTCAAACTCTACAGTCCTCCCTAGTGAAAATAGCTCGATATCATCCGTCACCAGCTCAAGATAAACACCACCAGGACTAATATTCACTGAATTAACTTTATGGTCAAGTAATGTGATTTGTAGTGGGCGCTCTAATCTTTTATCAAATCGTCTTTCAGTCCTTTTACACCTGAGATTAACTATGCCACGTTTATCAAATATAATTTCAAGTTTTTCACTAAATGTCAAGGCTATGCCATATTGTTTGTTACCTATTTTATTATTCCTAGTAATTTTCCCACTCCCCTTAAGCCTGATCGTTCCGCTAGAGCTCACAGGCGTATAAGTTTTTGCCAATATTTCAAACTCTACAGTTCTCCCAGGGGAAAATGGCTCGATATTATCCGTTACCACCTCAAAATAAACACCACCAGCACTGATATTCTCTAAATTAACTTTATGGTCAAGTAACGTTATTTGCAGTGAGTTCTTTAATCTTTTATCAACTCGTCTCTCAGTCTTTTTAAGAAGACTTGGCATAATTTTTCCTTTCAAACTTTGGATATCAGGGTCAAGAGATTAACTCTGAATTGTTACGCAGGAACTATAAAGATTTATCCATAAAAAAACCAAAAAATTTATTATGCAAGACACCTATATAGTTAGGCTTATAATTAAAACCAAAAATAAATAACTGATTTTTATAACACAATTTTCGTGCCACAATGCTTTATTGTTTTAATATTATCCTAAGTTATAAGTGATACATAAGTTAGGATTTCGTTTCTTAGTGATTGGGTAAGGGTAATGAAAAATATATTCAGAAAAAAATGTTTACTAAAAAAAATAAATTGCAAAAAAACTAGATTCTTGTCTTAAACCTTTACACTATAAGAACTAAGACTTGTCTGTTTTATTCCAACACCTGTTCAACAATAGTTGACAGACAATTGGACTATTTTCCCAACCCTTTTGACATTCGCCAAAAGAAGAATCATGAAGTTCCATGAAATCCCCCAATCTACTTTTTATTTACATCTTAAAGAATGTGAATTTCGATTTACTATCGAAATAAGAATATCTGTGCTATAATGTTAAAAATGTGCAAAGGAAATCTCCTATCCTAGTGAAGCCCCTTTTAATTTTATCATTCATTTGCATAAGCCGTAATGTACCAGTTAATAAACTCAGTATTAAAAATATTGTTGAACATTTATAGGATTTTAGTAAACTAAGGGTTTATCACTATAATAAATTCTCAATAACATAATAAAAATAATTTTTTGAAAGATGGTAAGATATGTTAAAGAAAAAATTCACAAGCAAAAACTGTGTTACCTGTAAACGGTGTATGGTTGAATGCTCTATAAGGCATTCGCAAGCGCAAGATCTGTATCTGTCTCCTTTAGAAACGCCTGCACCGGTTCCCAGAATTAACATAAGCTTCAGAAGGGATAAGCCATACGCGACTGTTTGTCAGAATTGTGCCAAGCCAAAATGTATAGAGTCATGTGAGTACGATGCAATTACCAAATTTGAGGATGGTAACGTAATTATAAGTCAAGAAAAATGTACTGGCTGTTGGGCCTGCATTGATGCTTGTCCATTTAAAGCAATAACTAAAGAAGTAGAGATGAATGTTGCATTCAACTGTGATGATTGTAAGGGGTATGATGACATGGCTTGCGTAGAGGCGTGTAAAACTTCTGCATTAACATATACAAAGAAGAAGGTTGCCGTTACTGCTGACATCACATAAATATTCTAGACTGACCATTCAAAAATCCACAGTATATGTAAGATTTCCTCACGAAATAACTTTGTAATGGTTTCAAGTTGCTGTCTCTATATATCTCTAATTAAAAGAATTTACTTTTGTGTTTATTCACATGATAATTCGTGAACTTAAAAGTTTTTTGCTAGATGATTTGATTCAGGAGGATATATTAATAATATGAATAAGATAAGGATGTTAATTAACCATAAGGAATATGAAGCACATGAAGGTGAAACCATCATTCAGGTTACCAAGAAAAATAATATCCATGTTCCTTATTTATGCCATTGGGATCTCCTAAAACCTTTTGGACAGTGCAAGATGTGTGTTGTTGAAGTTGATGGGAATTTAGGGCCTGTAACGGCATGTAATACACCTGTTTGGGATGGTATGAGTGTTATAACGGAAAGCGATAATATTACAGAACTTCGAAGAAACAATCTGAGGTTATTACTTGCCAACCACCCGAATGATTGTATGACCTGTGAAAAAACAGGGAATTGTAAGCTCCAGAATTATGCCTACCAATTTGATGTACATGCCGAATGGAGCCAACAAACTATTCGGAAATTCGAGGAGCTGCCCAATAATGGAGTGATAGAGTGGGATCGCGACAAGTGTATTATGTGTACCAGGTGCTCACGTACCTGCGCTGAGCTCCAGGGATCATATGCACTCGGATTTAAGGCTAACGGATTTACGGCATTAGGAACTCCAAATAAGACTAATATTTCTAAGGAAGGCGATTGCGAACTATGCGGCCAATGTTTAGATGCATGCCCGGTTGGAGCATTACAGGAATTATCTGCTAAAAACAAAGGAAGATCCTGGCAATTTGAAAAGGTTAGAACCACCTGTACTTATTGTGGAACAGGATGTAATTACTATTTTAATGTAAAAGATAAAAAGATCGTTTCTATTTCAGAGTGCTTTGACGCTCCGGTAAATAATAAAGGAAGTCTCTGTGTAAAAGGTAGATTTGGGTACGAGCATATCCATCATAAGGATAGGTTGACAACACCACTCATAAGAAAGAATGGAAAACTGGAAGAAGCCAGTTGGGATGAGGCTATAACCCTCGTTGCTACAAAGTTTAAAGAGATTAAGGATAAGTACGGCCCGGACAGTCTGGGATTTTTATCTTCATCAAGATGTACAAACGAGGAGAACTATATATTCCAGAAAATGGGGCGAATGATGGGTACTAACAACGTTGATAACTGCGCCAGGGTATGCCACAGTGCAAGCGTCTCAGGGCTGGCAGCATGTTATGGCAGTGGTGCTGCAACCAATTCATTTGGCCAGATTCCTGATGCTGAGTTACTATTTATAATCGGTGCTAATCCATATGAAGCCCATCCTATTGTTGGACTTAAAATAAAAGATGCACTTAATAATGGAGCGAAATTAATCGTTGGTGATCCGCGAAGAACTCAACTTGTAGACAAGGCGGACATATGGCTGAATCTGATACCCGGTACAAACATCGCACTGCTGAATGGAATCATAAACGTAATAATAAGCGAAGGACTTGAAGACAAAGAATTTATTAAGAAACGTACTGAAGGTTTCAATGAAC
>JAZGCJ010000203.1:0-2065 GCA_036476895.1 Thermodesulfobacteriota bacterium | reverse complement strand
TTACTCTTTCACAAGAAGAAAGAAAAATTGAATTTGATATTAAAAAGATTGCTATTAAAAAATATTTCATAAATTCCTCCAAAAATTATTATTAAATAGTATTTTAGTAATTATTAAAGCTGAAAAGCTAACAGAGAAATGATAAAAATAAAAGTTTAGTTATCTGAGTGTTCTGCATAAAACTAAGTCAAACGGTTAATTTTCTAATTTAAAATAAAGTATATTACTTAATTGTCAATCGGATCACCGTTATCCTTTTAAAATAAACTAAAAATAACAAAAAAAGTTTCGATTTAAATCTTTTTTTTATTTTTCACTAATTTGTTGCGATAATTGATTAGGGCATTAGACGTCACACGGAGTAGTAAATAATGATAAAGCGGTATTCAGTGCAATTAACAGAGGGAAAAATATAACTGCCTGAACTAAAAAGAGCATTGCAGGAACTGTCAGTAAAAGTGCTACAAATATAGTCCATTTAATAGTCGAATAGCTCATACATTATTAAATAAAATAATATATTCGATTTGTCTCATAAAATATTTTATAACCATCCCAAATTAAAACAATAGATTAGATAGTCCTACACTTATTGAACGTTATAATATCGTTAAAATTAGGTATGCTATAAACTTTTGAAAATTTAAGGAGTTTTTTGTGCAGCCTATTATTTCAGTCACCAATCTGAACAAAACCTATGCTACCGGTTTACACGCGCTAAAGAATATTAACCTGGAAATCTATCGGAAAGAGATCTTTGCCCTTCTGGGTCCAAACGGAGCCGGTAAGACGACACTTATAAGTATTATCTGCGGGATATTGAATCCGAGCAGTGGAAAAGTGCTGGCAGACGGGCATAACATTATTTCGGATTACAGGGCGGCTAGATCAAAGATCGGGCTTGTCCCCCAGGAGTTAACAACCGACGTTTTCGAAACTGTAGGGGCCTCTGTGAATTTCAGCCGCGGTCTGTTTGGGAAACCCCCAAACCCGGCCTATATCGAGAAGGTGCTTCGTGACCTTTCGCTCTGGGATAGGAAGGACTCTAAGATTATGGCACTTTCGGGAGGCATGAAGCGCCGGGTATTGATTGCCAAAGCACTGTCACATGAACCCCAAATCCTTTTCCTCGATGAGCCAACCGCAGGTGTCGACGTAGAACTTCGGCGTGATATGTGGGAAATGGTTAGAGGGCTTCGGGAAAGTGGAGTTACTATTATACTTACAACTCATTATATTGAAGAAGCACAGGATATGGCCGACCGCATCGGAATAATCAACAATGGCGAGATCATCCTGGTGGAGGACAAGACTGTGCTTATGGAAAAACTTGGCAAGAAGCAGCTGACACTTCACCTGCAGAGCCCACTTTCCCACATTCCAGAAGAACTCTCCTGACACCCGCTTGAGCTTTCGCACGATGGGAATGAGCTTGTCTACACCTTCGACGCCCAAGGCGAGCACACAGGTATTGCCGGTTTGTTGAGACAGTTAAACGAGCATGGGATAGATTTTAAAGACCTCCATTCAAGTGAGAGTTCGCTTGAGGAAATCTTCGTAAGCCTGGTGAATACAAAATCATGAATATCTATGCAATAAGGGCAATCTATCGATTTGAGATGGCGCGCACCTGGCGAACGCTTATGCAGAGCATCGCAGCGCCGATACTATCGACCTCTCTGTATTTCTTGGTATTTGGCGCAGCGATAGGCTCTCGCATGGGTGATATCGACGGGGTTACCTACGGGGCATTCATTATTCCTGGTCTGATAATGCTGTCCCTCCTGAGCGTGAGCATCTCCAACGCATCTTTTGGCATCTATATGCCGAAGTTTTCGGGCACAATTTACGAAGTCCTGTCAGCACCTATCTCTCCCATAGAGATTGTAATAGGCTACGTCGGAGCTGCTGCCTCAAAATCAGTCATTCTGGGGTTGCTTATACTGGCTACAGCACGTCTTTTTGTTCCTTATGAGATTGCCTATCCAATCTGGATGGTTGGTTTTCTTATTCTCACCGCTGTTACGTTCAGCCTGTTTGGTTTCATAATAGGAATCTGGGCCGA
>JAZGCJ010000202.1:0-14738 GCA_036476895.1 Thermodesulfobacteriota bacterium | reverse complement strand
CATGGAGATTCTGAGAAAATCTCTGAAGTTCTTGGAGTAACAAAGAAACCAATTAGAGTTGATAGCCAGTGTAAGTACGCAATCATTTCAATGGGAGATGCATCAATTTATATGAGGCTGCCTACCGGAAAAGATTATCAGGAGAAAATTTGGGATCATGCCGCTGGATATATTTTGGTTTTGGAATCAGGAGGTGTTGTTACAGATATACACGGCTATGCCCTTGATTTTTCACAAGGCCGTACGTTATCAAAAAACACAGGAATAATTGCCACCAATGGCAAAGTACACACCGAGGTTTTAAGAGCTATAGAGAAAGTAGGGATTAGGTATTAGGGATTAGAAATTATCCTATATATTTCTCCCTTTCCGAAATCTGCAAAATAAATCTCCCCCCTTTCATCTAAGCCAAACGTGCTGACATTAAACGGTGTTTCTAAAAATTCCGTCCAAATCCATTTTGAATTTTTATTTTTTTTCAAACCCCATAATTTCCCCGAACAAAAATCGGAGAAGAAGTACGTTCCATCAATACTGGGCGAATCCACACCCCTATAAACATATCCACCGGTTATTGAGCAACCCTCGTCATGACTATATTCGACAACCGGAAATGTTATTCCTGACCAATCTACATTTTCAGGAACTTTATATTCATGAAAACCCTCCAAGTAATTCCAGCCATAATTCTCTCCACCCTTACTCCCTGAAGGCTGGAAATGGACCCATTCCCATTTATTTTGACCAACATCCGCTATATACAAATCTCCCGTTTTAGAATCGAATGAAAATCTCCACGGATTTCTCAAGCCGTAAGCCCATATTTCATCTCTTGCCCAAATTGTATGTGTAAACGGATTGGATTTAGGATTTGAATAGGGTTTTCCATTATCAACATCAATCCTTAGAATCTTTCCCAACAATACATTCTGATTTTGGGCATTACCCAAATGATCTCCAGCAGAACCGCCATCTCCAGTACCAATGTAAAGGTATCCATCGGGGCCAAACTGTAATTGTCCGCCATTATGATTAATTGCAGGTTCTTTTATCTTTAATAAGATGTTTTCTCTATCTTTTAATGCCCTATTTGGTTCATCCGACACCCTGAATTCAGATATTGTGGCACTTCCATTCAAATCTGTGTAATACACAAAGAATCTCCCGTTCTTAGAATAATCGGGATGAAAAACCAAGCTTAGGAGACCCCTTTCCGATTCTCTAGACCTAACCCTATCCCTTATATCCAGAAAAGACTTTTCTAAGACTTTCCCGCTTTTAATAATTTTCACTTTTCCATGCTTTTCTATAACGAACAGCCTCTTTGAACCATCACCCGCATTGGTTATGAATACTGGTAAATCGAGATTTGAAGCGACAGGTTCATATTTTATTTCTGCCCATGGTTCAACTTTAAAAGCGTTTTTAGCACCTACAACTTCTTCAGTGGATCTTAAAAAGCTGTAGGCATATTCAAATCCGGTTTTTATACCGTCATTAAAATAAATAACCAGACAGATCAATACGATTAAAAGTGTAATAAACGATAAATTCCTGATATTTAACATCTGTGTTATTACCATTATAAATTTAAATAAAAATTATGTACTCAACACATACCCTTGGTATATATTTAATTGATATTAAACCAAGCAGGCATGCATAATTATGACGGGTAAAACCAATTCTCTCAAAGACCTAGAATTGCTTGTCAGGTCACACTATTCAATTATTTTCCTCCAACCACCGATAGACTTGTCCTCGAGTGCCTTTATCGGGGAACATTCCGGGATGACCGGGGGGGGGGTTACAGGGATGTCGGGTGGGTTATCATACCCGAGTCCCACCCTTTGTCATACTCCGTGGAAGCGGGGTATCCAGATCTTTTAAAAACAGGCATTTCAAAATATATAGACATTCCATAGATTGCTTAAGATACTATTCAGTTTTTTGATCACTTGGTAAATTCGCCAGCATAAATATAGAAAATCCGCTAAAAAACAAATAAAAACCCAGGTATAAACCAATTATAAATGTTCCGGATTGCGGATATTCAGCGAAAATCAATATTGATAAGACCAATGAAATAATCCCGCTGATCAGCATCCAAATCCAGTTATTATGCCCTTTCAATTGAAATGAAGTAATTATTTTAAATATACCGTCAGCTAATAAAAATATAGCCAGTAATAATGTAAGTGCTAATACACCCTGAAGGGGATTTTTCAATAATAGAAAACCAACTACCAGATTAAGAACCCCACTTATAAACATAAGAATAAATCTTTTCCATGCACCACTAAAAAAAGAGCCAACAGTAGTAATTATTCCACCTAGCAAAAGTGCACAACCAAATATAATTTCAAATGCTAAAGAAGAAACCACGGGAGCAACTATACCAATAATCCCTAAAATAATCAGGGCTATACCAATAATGATAAACCACCGCCTGTAATTCCTGATTAAATTAATTTGTGTATCTTGCATTTTTTATCCTCCATATAAAACACCAAATTTA
The DNA here is from genome assembly GCA_036476895.1 of Thermodesulfobacteriota bacterium. Lineage (GTDB taxonomy): Bacteria > Desulfobacterota_D > UBA1144 > Nemesobacterales > JAZGCJ01 > JAZGCJ01. The sequence goes on along the minus strand of JAZGCJ010000202.1, from coordinate 12,220 downwards.
AAGACTTTAAAAATTTTGCACCAAACACACATTATATACTTTAAATAAATCTTTAAGAGTTTATTTAAGTATTTAATGCAACTACCACTTAACTTTAAATATTATTTGCTTTTAGTATATTAAATAAAACCAAACCATAAGAGGCACGTGCAATTTCTTATATGCAATTCACCTGTTGATTTTATCAATTAAGACAGGCCGATTATAGCCAAAATCAGGGTATTAGTAATTAATAAATTATTTCAACAAATAACCTTCAGGTATTACTTTCAATAAATATCTGAGACTCAGTTTTTCGTTTCACCACCAGAATCTTCTGAAGGTTTATCCTGGTTTTTGATAGCAGCCACTTCTTTGCCAGCATCCTGCATTATTTTCCCTATTTCAACACGTCCTACTTTTACTATTTGCAAAATGCCCGCTTCAAACTTTATCCAAGATTCATTATTTGTAACATCTTTTTTACCAGAACTGATAGCACTTTCTATTGATTCCCCTGTCCTTTCGATAACACTATCAATAGAGTTGATAGCATTTTGAACTGAACTGTCTATCTTAGCCTTTGCCTCTTCAGAAGTATCGTCAGCAGACTCAGAGAGTCGTTTCAAATAATTTTTCGTACTTTCACCTATTGACATTAAACTTTTATCGATGTTTTTTGTAAAGTTATTTAATTTCTTTTCAACATTTTCAGCTCCCAGGTGATCTTTACCCTCTTCAATCATTTTATCCATCTTATCCGTTGTATCTTTAACACCATCCTCGACCTTTTCAACAGTTTCATCAATTTTCTTACCGGCTTTCTCAGCAGGACCTTCTTTTTTTTCACATGAAACAGTTGCTAATAACAAAATTGAAACAGCAAAAATGGTAAGTCCATAATATATACTTTTCATATATAACCCCCTAAGGTTTAAAATTTTACTTTGTATATTTTATATAATGTATGTTAACGATAACAAGTAAAACTTATTCATTAATCTGTCTATTTAATAATAGATCTTAAATAATTTAATCCTTCATCATGTGTAAGAACAAGTAATTTATCCTTATTCTCAATGACTGTACCACCGTTTGGAACAATTGATCCGTTTTTCCGGTTTATCAACACAATCAAGACATCCTGTGGAAGATCGATGTCAACAATCCGTTTTCCTATCACCGGAGAATTCTCTGAAATAATAATCTCTGACATCTTACTATCGGTTCTATAAGGAAGATCTACATCTACTGTCCTAAAATCTTCTTCCTCATCACTATGCAGACCAAGAAACTTTGAAACAACGGGAATCGTACTTCCCTGTAAAAGGACTGAGGTCAAAACAATAAAAAAGACCAAATTAAAAATCAGATCCGCTTTAGGTACATCTGCAAGTAGAGGAAAAGTAGCCAAAATAATAGGAACTGCACCTCTTAAACCAACCCACGAAGTAAAAAGTTTTTCTTTAAGGTTCAAACCGGAGACAGGCAAGGATATGAAAACGCTCAAAGGCCTTGCGACAAATATAAGGAAAAAAGATAATAATAAACCAACCCCTGTCACATGAACCAGATTTGAAGGAAACACCAATAATCCGAGAAGCAAAAACATACTGATCTGCATCAACCAACCCAGTCCGTCGTGAAATTTTATAAGACTCTTTTTGTGGATAAAATCACTACTACCCATCATTAATCCGACTATATAAACTGCCAAGAACCCACTTCCACCTAACATTGCCGTTCCGCCATATACAAATAAAACCATTGTCAAAGTCAACACAGGGTACAAACCCTCATACTCCAGCTTTAGCTTGTTGATCAATACAATTATCAACCTTCCCATAACCAAACCGGATACAACACCTATAACAACCTGTAAAACAAATGTTGCCGCCAATTCCCAAATGCTAAGTGCTGGATTTATAATCAGCTCCACAAAACAAATGGTCAAAATTACCGCCATGGGATCGTTGCTGCCCGATTCGAATTCTAATAATCGCTTCAATCTTCCGGGCAAATTAGTGTTACTTGATTTTAAAACTGAAAACACCGCCGCTGCATCCGTCGATGATACTATGGAGCCTAACAAAAGCCCTTCGACGAGTGAAAAGCCTATGACGTAGTATGAAAATATACCAACAATCATTGTAGTAATTACTACACCAAAACTGGAAAGTGATAACCCGGGGACAAACACCTGTTTAATACTTATCCAGTTGGAATTTAAGCCACCGTCAAAAATTATGTATGAGAGTGCAATCACACCAAACAACTGAGCAGCCCATTGATTATCAAAGTATATTCCTCCCGGACCTTCAGAACCTGCAAGCATGCCGACCAAAATAAAAATAAGCAAAGCAGGCACCCTCAGTTTAGTAGCTATTTTGCTTGAAAAAATACTAATTAGTATTAAGAAAGCCGCTATGAATAGAATATGTTCGATCGATAGTGTCATGGGAAAATGTTATTGCTGAAGATTAATTAAATTGTTGCCTGTACTAATTTATTAAGTGAGTGAAATAAAATCAGTACGGTAAGTTTATCATAAAAGCAGTCTATTAAGAAAAGTTATGTAGCTGTATAATCATCAAGTGCAGTACAATTTTCATTGGCTAAAAATCTCAAGATAGTTGCCATGCATGAATTACTGTAAAACATCAATTATTATAGAACTTCTTTTCCCAATTCTTATGATTTTCCTGTGCTTCTTTAATAAATGGCGAGAACACTGCGGCACCCAAAACAAACTTGTTAATTAAATTAAATGGAAATCTGAGAGGCCTTACAAAATCAACAAAAAGAATTGACCTATATCCATCTGTATCATTCCAAACCTCATGATTGAATGAGTCATCAAATATCAAGGATTCGCCTTCGCTCCATCCTGTAATCTGATCACCAATTCTTATCCTGCATTGCTCTCTGGGCTCGGGAACTATGAGACCAAGGTGGTACCTAAGAACCCCGTTATACGGACCCCTATGAGGCGGAATCAATTTGCCGGGTGATAGTATTGAAAAAAAAGCAGTTTTCATTCCAGGAATCCTCTTTAAAATCCTAGCGGTTTCAGGACATCTCTTTAAATTTTCCTCGCATTCTATACCAAAACCTACCAAGAAATAAGTCTTCCAGTTCTGATCGGTGGTAATGGTCTCGACTTCACTTGTAATTTCATGAAAGCTGGGCAGATCTTCCCTCCTTTTTATTACCACATCAAGCTCTTCTCTAATCTTCATCCATTCACTCTCAACCTCATAAGCCCAGGGAAAAGATGTTTTTTCATAAACAGAGGGGTTTCCAAATTTAGAGGAAATAATGTTCCCCCTCTCTATTAAATCTATTATGAAAGCCATGGCTTTTGCAAAGAAGCCTTCCGGCGGCTTGAGGGGATCTCCGTGCAAAACTAATTCAACATCACGTTTTTCCATTTGTTCGGCATTTGATTTATTTTTAATATCCATAATTTATAACCAGTTCAATTTTATTCAAATTATAATTACACATAAATTCACTACAATACATATATAAATGAAACTTCCTGCAGCAAACTATAGGTATTCTCAAATTCAACTAGCTATTATTATTCCCGGTTCGATCAGGATAACCCGGCCTTTCAGGAATAATGGATTCATTATTATCAATTAGATTATTTATAACTTCAATCGACTTTTCCAATTGAGGATCTGTATCAATCGACAGATTTTCAGGTAAATCCTCTACTTCAAAGTCAGGTTCAACGCCATAACCCTCAATATCCCATTCTCCGTCCAAGTTCCAGAATGCATAAGTAGGGGCCGTTATATATCCTCCATCAATTAAGCCGGGGTTTCCACCTATACCAATCAGACCTCCTAGGGTTCTTTTGCCTACCAAAGGTCCCAATCCCGCTTTCTTGAAATAGTATGGAAAAGCATCGCCACCAGAACCTGCCCAGCCATTTATTATCATCACTTTGGGGCCGGTATGGGATATGAATGGGGTACGCAAGTCTTTAAAATCCCTTCTGGCCCAGTAATTTAATAAAGGCCTGTTGAGAAGTTCAATAAACCTATCGGGTATTTGTCCCCCGCCATTAAAACGCTCGTCTATTATTAGAGCCTCTTTATTTTGTTGTGGTATGAATTGCCTTACCAATTCACTCTGCCCGAATCTGCCGGTATCTGGAACGTATATATACCCGGCTCGACCGGATGTGGAACTCTCGACTTTCTTTCTATTTCGCTCAACCCAGTCAAGATACCTTAGTTTGCTATCTTCCTCTAAGGTTAATGGCTTGATAAAGATCTCCCTTGATCCCTCAAATGTAGGTTTAGAATTAATGGTTATTAAAACTCCACCGGGATCAACACCTTGAAATGAAAACCACGGATCTTTTGTTGTATCTACCTTCTTTCCATTTACGGCAATCAAGTAGTCTCCTTCCTTTACATCTATACCCGGCTGATTGAGAGGGGATCTAATATCAGTTTCCCATAAGCCCCCATCAAAAATTCTGCCTATGCGATATAGCTTTGTCTTTTCATCAAACTCAATTTCACTTCCCAGCAGTCCTACAAATATTTCTTCAGGTTCCTCTACATCACCACCACCTACATACGCATGTGAAGAATTCAGCTCGGAAATCATCTCTCCGATAATATAGTTCAGGTCGGCGCGGCTTGTTAAAAATGGAATTTGCGATTCATACCGATCGTATATCTTTTGCCAGTCCGCACCATGCATATTCGGATCATAAAAAAAGTCTCTAATTATTCTCCACGAATCATCATATATTTGTGCCCATTCCTCCTTGGGATCAATCCATACTTTCAGTTCACCCAAATCTAGTTCACCATCCCCTACCTTTTTATTGTCTCCAAATTCAACAACTCCGAATTTATCATTACTCCTGTAAATTATTTTCTTCCCATCCCCGGAAATATTATAATCCCCTACCCCCTTGATGATTGATCCTTCTTTCTTGTTATTGAAATCATAATAAGACAGATTTCCCTTTGGCCCGTTATTCTTTGGAGCTCCACTAAATGGCTTTCTAACAAATACCACCTTGTCTTTAACCGTATCTAATTTCCCGAAATTCCCCGGTTCTACAGGAAGCTTGACTATCCTTTCATATATCCCATCTATATCAACAATTAATTCATCTGACTTATCAGATTTATCGCTCTTTGTACCGACCTCTTCATCATTTTTAACATTGATTGGCGAAAAATCGTCTTTGCCGAGAACAACAGCGTAAATTCCGGTAGAATTAGGATAAATCCACGTGCTGTCCATATCGCCATAGACAGGTTTAAGCACTCTGTCGGAATAAAAGAAAATGTATTTCCCCCCCTTATCAAATACCGGATTATTGTCATTATAAAAATCTGGAGTAATTTGATGGGTTTTGCCAGTTTCCGTGTTGTACAGCATTACAGATTTAATTGGTCGGTTCGTTGTCTTTGTGTATGTAATCCACTTTCCATCCGGCGACCACGAGTAATGATCGATCGGTTCTATATCATCTTTATCCACAAGCTTCATTTTCTTATTCTTAATATCCAAATATTGCAAACTCCCACTCTTGTCACCAAAAGCAATCTTTATGCTGTCGGGTGACCATACTGGTTGGTACCTGAAAAGAGTGCCGTGTTTAGTTAATTGAGTTTCTTCATTCTTTCCGTCACTATTCCTTATATACAGTTCATACTCTCCGCTCTTATCAGAAAAATAGGCAATATATTCCCCATCGGGAGACCAGGCGGGAAACCTTTCCGCATACCTTGAGGTATTGGTTATATTTCTGAAAGTTCCATCGTTTACTGGAACTGTAATAACCTCACCCCTTGCTCCGAATAATGCCCTTTTTCCGGTAGGCGAAATTGAGAAATTATCAATATTGTCGGATAGATCTTTTAAAACCGGGCGTAGATTAGGCTTGTCAAACGGGATAACCACATCTATTTCGTTTATGGAGTGATCGCTAAGTGATAATAGATAAAGCTTCCCGCCGTTTTCAAAAACTATATCTTCGGGACCAATACTCGGCCATTTAACATCATACTCACCGAAATCAGTTATCTGATTAAATTCCTTTGAGGTCGTATCGTAATACCATATATTCAACTTGTTATTTAAACCACGATCGGATAGAAAGTAAATTCTATTTTCATGCCACATTGGGAAGGAATCTAACCCTTGATAATCCGTTAACCTCTTAGTGGTCTTATCATTTAAATCTAATATCCATATGTCAGTTGCCATTCCCCCTTTGTACCGTTTCCAGTTTCTAAACTCTCTTGACAAATATTGAAATGCCAACTTATCACCATCTTCATTAAAACTTGCAAGTTCTCCGAACGGCAAAGAGATTTTTTCCGGCAGCCCCCCTACCACGTTTTGTTTGAAAAAACGGTTAAACCTGTTTGAAGGACTGTCCATTTTAGACTTGAATAAAATGTTTTTACCATCGGGAAACCATGCAACAACCAAATCATCTTCCGGATGGTGGGTAAGTCTTAAAGGTTCTCCACCTTCCTCCGGAATAATATAAACATCTGTATCTCCATCATAATTCCCACTAAATGCTATCTCTTTACCATCCGGGGAAAATCTGGGAAATGCTTCCGTACCGGGAGGTGAACTTAACCGCCTTGCAACGCCTCCTGTTTTGGGAACGATCCAAAGATCGCCTGCATAAGAAAATACAATATTGTCGGAGCTGACATCCGGGAACCTGAGCATAAGTGCATCTGGAGATTTAGCATCCGACTTGTTCTCCTTGGCAACCACATCGTCAGTCACATCGAAAGACAAAAATGAAAAAAGTAGAAATAAATATAATATTAGTTTCATAAATCCTTTCCTTTCTGTTATTTAAATTCTTAAAATTAAAATTCTAATTTAATAAAATAAGTATGTTTTAGATAAATAATATACCTTAAGTTACGGAATCGATGGATTGGAGATCAGATTATGGATTATGGGGTATGGATTAGGTGCCAGGAATTAAATATTCGGTACAAGATACTAGATGTCTTCCCTGAGAATATCCCCCCTGTCATCCCCCGATTTGATCGGGGGGATCTATTGGCTAGTTTTTGCAACCGCTTCGAGCAAGATAACAAGATGAGAAGTGGGTCGCACTTGCTGAAATATTTCAGAGCTCTTTATTCCAGAGTTACAGATCGTTCAACGTATATTACGGATGTGAAGTGATCTCTTTTTTCGAGATTCCTTAGGCAGACTTAGTACAAGCCTTTGGGGTAATTCTGTTATCGCGGCTGGAATCCGCTCTTACTTGGCGTATTTGTATTAAGGTCCGAAGGACATGAAGTTTGAAAAAAAAGACAAAAATTAATTATTAGTTTGAATTTTATTTGTTTGTATTTCTTTTCTCTTCTTTTCTCTGTGAGCTCTGTGGCTCATATTATTTTTTGTATTAGTCAATAACAATAGACAACATTAATAAGATTGAATCATATTTACTTTGATGAAATTATCGCGGCTGGAAGCCGCTCCTACAAGCAGTATGAACCATAGTCTTCAACTTAAGATAGCAACGCTAAAGCTCGCTATGACATAAGAGAGCAGTTAATTGTCATCTTTGTAAACATATCTCTTATGAAATTCATCCATAGCTTTAGGCTCACCTATAACAGTTATTCTATCCTTATCCTGAATTACAGTACTACCACCGGGAACAATAATATCCTCATCCCTGCGAATTAAAGCTATCAAGCTGCCCTCAGGCATATGTAGTTCCCTTAAGGACTTGCCAATTAATATTGAACCGTTGCTTCCTTGACGTATTTCAATTGACAGGAATCGCTCGTCATGAAGCAGGGCTTCTTTTAATTCTTGTTCATCCCTTGCGGCTTTCCAGTCCTCTAAGAACTTTTGATCATCAACTCTTCCCGCTATCTGAGCAAGTATCCTTAAATGTTGCGATGGATTACTCTCCGGGCTTACAAGAAAAAAAATTGCATGGATTATCTGTTCTTCTTCAGAATCAGTAGCCGGATTATTGAATTTTATTATTATACCCCCTTCAGAACGCACCATTATTAAATACATTTCCTCAGCAGCCTCAAGCCTAATATGAGGAAGCGCAACGTCATTTGTAACAGGTGTAGCACCAACACGAGTACCCTGAAGAATTTCATTACTAATTAACTCTTTTGGATGTCCGAATTTGTTTGATATCAGATCACTTGCCGAGTATACAACATTATCAAATTCATGCCTTCCCTTAAGATCAATAACATCGCTATTAGCAACAAGTTGATCAAACGGGTCATCTTTTCTTAATCCTTTTTCTTTAAGGATCCCTCTTAATTCTCTATCCAGCCCTTCATGTCTATGTTGACCCAGCTGTTCAAAGAAATGGTAAATCGCCCCTCCCCTCTCAACCTTCTTTTTAACATAAACCTTATACCAAACAATACAAAACAAAATTAGAACAAATGAAAAGAGCTTTGTGACCCAACCCATATATGAAAGTAACCATAGTGTGGATATTACTCCCCCAATCTGCATCCAGGGGTATAGCGGAGATTTGTATCCTGGATCATAGGAATCTATTTTACTCTCTCTCATTACAATCACTGCTATGCAAACAAACATAAACATCAAGAGTTGAAACGCACTTGCAAGTTTTGCAATTTTGGTTGTGTCAAGAAAAACTAAGATGATGATGATAATCCCAACAGTCACAATAATTGAGATCACAGGCGTACCACGCGAACTGAGATATTTGAAAATACCTGGCATCATTTTATCCCTACTCATTGCAAGAGGATAACGTGAAGCACTCATCGTTCCCGCATTTGCAACTGATACAAATGCAAATAATGCCGCAATAGAAACTACAATAACTCCATATTTGCCAAATAGATATTTTGCAGTGGTAGCAACTGGTGTTAAATCTCCTGCTAGTTCGTTCATGGGAACTATTCCAACCATTATCAAAGTCCCCAATCCATATATTAAAATGGTGACTATAAGTGATGAAAAGATTCCTATCGGAAGGTTTCTTTCCGGATTTTTAACTTCCTCTGAAAGACTTGCCACATTTGTTATCCCTACATAACTTATATATACCAACCCCGCAGTTGAGACAATTGAAGAATATCCAGAATCAAAAAATCCTTTAAAATGAGAAGCCTCAATTTGCGGAGTCCCACCAAAGATAAACAATGCCAAAATTATTAATAGGGCAAATACTAATAGAGTTTGAAGACTTGCACTGGATCTCGCACCTAGTATATTGATTATCCCCAGAACTATTGCTAGAATAACTGCAATAGTAGGTATTGGCACTTTTGGGAAAAATAACGATATATATACCCCCATTCCTATTAAAGCAAATGAAACCTTTAGAATTAAAGCTAACCATGTGCCAATTCCGCCAATAGTTCCTATTAGTGGCCCCATGGATCGATCCAAAAAATAATAGATACCACCTGCCCTAGGCATAGCAGTAGTTAGCTCTACTATACTAAAAGCCGCGGGAATCAAAGGTATAGCAGTTATTACATATGCAATAACAATCGCAGGACCAGCTTGTGACGCAGCAATACCAGGTAAGAGAAAGAACCCTGCACTAAGTGTTGTACCGGTGGCAAGGACAAATATATCCAAAGCATTTAATTCTTTTTTTAACTTATTTTTATCTCCTGACATTTCGATTATAAGAAATATTAATTAACGGATTAGACCTTATTTGCTATGACTTTTATAACAAACCAGAAAGAATAAAAGCTGCATAGCATTATTATTATCCCGGTTGTCTTGTTAACTATATGTAAATCCCCGGAATTCACCTTTTCCCGGAATATTGAAGCTAAGTATGCAACAGCAAACCAAACCAGCAATGCTGCGGAATATATGCCAAGGATCATCAATCCGGCATTCTTTTGGTTTGATACAGGGTTAACTATACCTAATACCGAAAACACGGCCATGAATGAGAAAATTACTATTGGGTTGGATAGTGTTAGAATAAAAGCAGTTCCAAACAACTGGAACTTGTCTTTTGCCTTGGATTCTATGCCATCACGGCTTTTCATAAAATATACCTTTATTCCGAAAAGAAGGAGGATGATACCACCTACCAGTCTGATCCAGAACTCTTCTTTAACAATTATTGATGATATGAATGACAGGCCATAGAGTGCGATCAAAGCATAGATAATATCCGCAGATGCGGCCCCCACACCCGTAATAAATCCACTGATCTTCCCTTCGGTAAGTGTGCGCTGAACACATAGTGCAGCCACAGGACCAATTGGAGCTGAGATGATAAAACCAATTATAATACCTTTTATTAAATATGTAATTTCCATCTTGGTTACTTCTCAAATGGATTATCTATCTCCGGTTCCCATAGCTTGAAATGATCTTTATGCTGCTGACTATACGAACCTTTTTCATAGTACTTATCATAAAACTCTATATCGAGGTGATGAGCCTGAAAAAGTAATCTCGAAAACATCGGGTCTATAAACGCTGGGAATCTTCCGTAATTTTCATATACGTAGTTGCAAAAATCCTTTACAATTTGAACCCTTATTTCACTTGGATGATATTCATCTTCTAGAATCCCACTGGGATCTTTGTAAGGATATGTATTATCCTGATCCCAGAAAATACCCCTAAGTGCCAAAAATTTATCCACCGCTTCCCCCATGTCACTTACATAAGGAGGGCAAAGAGATTCAAAAATTCCGTCTCTGCCGACAGGAATAGGGGCAGGAAGGCTCCTCAATGATTTTTCCGGTGTTACAAACCTAAATCCAAGCCCCTTATAAGAAGGATTCACACCCAATACATAATGGGGTAGTAATCCGGTAAAGGCCCATCCCCCGAGCCCTAAAGCCTGAAGAGCCAGATTCATATTCTGACAAATAAATGCCTGTTCGACATTGAGCGAGGTAAGAACCCTAAGCTCGAGATCAAAAAGCGACATTTGAACATCCTTTCTTATGTATCCCTTGTCTATCCATTTATCCAGCCCGCATGACCTTCCACCATTTAACTCATCGATTATGTTAAAGCCGTATTTTTCACCAAAATAAATGAATAGTAGAACCATGTATTCCACCGTGGTATTTGTAACAGGAATAAACAACGTCGTGCCGGGTTTGTTCACGTTCCATGAATTAAAGTCAAACAATCCGGGCTCCCCTTTGGGAAGATCCGCCCTTCCATCTTCAATTTTAATCATGCTTTTTTTGAACAGTTTCCCTATTTTCTCAAGTTTTTCCTCATCAGATATCCCTTCAAAAATTGATGCCCGGGATTCGTCCGGCATAAGGTCAAACAGCTTAACCATATAAACACCGTTATCATTCGTATAAAAAAGCTCAGTAGAATGAGAATTGCACGAACACGGCCAGCTTCGGCCAGTCCACTGAAAAAGCCAGGAAATACCTGTCCTGGGCAAATCTCCGAGTGATAGTCCAGTCATACCGGTACCAGCCCAAATTAAGATTGTCTCTTCAATATCTTTTAGGGGGATAGGGTTAATCCTTGATTTATACTTCATTTTGCCATCGGCAATTTCCATTCCTAGGCCGAATCTTCTTGACCTTCTGGTAAAAATTGCGTCCAATAATCCAAAATTAAATGCAGATTCAAATCCCTTTGGTAACCCCATATTTGCCTCCAATCGTAAATTTATTGTAATTTATAAGAATTCAATAATTTTTTTAAAATTACAAATTATATTGAGTATTGATAGACACATGACAAAGTAGTTAATTCATCTTATAAGAACATCTGTAGATGTTAGATAATTCGGTGACAAAATTATCCAAATCAAGATGTTATTCTTATTATAAGTTTTTTATTTAACATTTCAGTGGAGAGTCATTATAAAGTTCTACTTGTGATACATCTTCATTTTCTTTGTCTTGATACAAACGATTTCGACTACGAAGCTGATGGATAAGAAGTTTCGGTCAAACTAATACTTATGAAAATGAAATTAAGGATCACTGCTTATGACTAATGCTTACCTTACAAAGTAGAAACCAGGCTGTCATATTGAACAACATATCCGACAACGGTTTATACGACTGATTCGACAACATATTCAACAACGGTTTATGCAACTGATTCGACAACGTATTCGACGAATAGGAGAATGTGGTCATTGATTGTTACGAAGAGATAAAATTTATATTACATAATCTCAGTTTTCTAAGATTAATAATTAGGAGAATTGGGACGCCCTCACCTAACAATAACTGTG
>JAZGCJ010000201.1:0-2146 GCA_036476895.1 Thermodesulfobacteriota bacterium | reverse complement strand
CCAATGGAAATGCGATTAGGCCCCATTTTGGATGTATCAGCACCATGTAGGATTGAATATTGACGGCGAAAGTCCACCGCAAGGCGGTGCCTACTCGGGCGGCTCCCGCGATTGTAGATTGTAGATTACAGAAGTTCGGAGTAGAGAGTCGGAGTAGTGGAGATATAAGATGGTAGGGGTTTAGGGATGATCCCCGCCCTAAGGATTGAATATTGACGGCGAAAGTCGCGGCTCCCGCGATTGTAGATTGAGAGATTGAGGGATTGAGGAATTTAAGAATTAACAAATGACGATTTCAGCCCGCCCTGGCGCCCCGTCTGCTAGCTTGCGCTAGCAAGCTGACGGGGCGGTCTGGGCCAGGGATTTACGATTTTAATTCACAGGAAATAGGTATTAGGTGACTTGGAGAAGGGGATTTGAATTGTGTCAAGTGTACAGGCTTGACGCCTTTGCAGGTTCAATCTTGTAGATTGAACCTTATATTATCTATAAATACTGTCCAATTCCAATAAACGCTCATCTCTATTAGCAGATGAATACACCCAGTGTTCAGATTCTCCAACATAACCTTTTCTTACTGGATTTTGTTCAACATAATTTGCTTTTGCAATGTAAAACTCTTCATTAATAATCAACTCAGGCATATTTGTTTTTTGCCAGAATTGATACCTTCCATTTTCTTCAAATAGTTGCAATATATTAGGCTCGGTAGATAAAATATTTTCCTTTAATTCTTTAGGTGTGAATGTCTTAAAATCTCTGACAAATCCTATCATATCATTACTCTTTGCTATCAAATGAATATGATTTAGCATAAATACCCAATTGTAAATTATTAATCCTTTATTTTTCTGGCAGTATCTTAGAGAGTCTAAAAGTATATCCCATCTGTTGTGTCTATCAAAAAGGTAATACCATCGTTTAACTGTAAGCGTTAGAAAATATATTCCTTTGTTGGATTCTTTATTTATGCGAACTGCCTGCCCGACAGATGGTAGGCGGGATGGCATTTTAAAAAAACGTATGGTTCAATCTGCAAGATTGAACCAACCTAAGGGCCTTATTTGCCTTTTTGTTGAGTGCGTTGCCTTGTTATATAATTCTCATAATTCTTCCACCTTAACTATATATTGAGGATCGAGGACAGTACCCTTTAAATCTATAGAATAGCCATCAAAATTCAAATTATCTTCTGGTTCTGGGTCTATAATATTGAAATAAGCTCTCAGGATACAGAATGCGAAATAATGTTTTTCATGAAGAATCGAATATGGAATTTCACAGTGGATTATTAGGGGAATTGACTTCGTAGAATCGACATTGGTTTGCTGACCAGCGCATGCCAGTAAAATTTCTGGGCCATGTCTACAAAAAGAGTTACTTTGGCTTTTTGCAAACTTATAACTTAATAAAAACCATGGACCAGGAGTCTTTTTTGATCTATATTCCCACATTTCTTCCGCATCTACATTTTGGTTTTCATTGATTTCAATAGTATTTTCTGATAGTGGTACAATTCCATTTTTCATAAATATCATTTTGTTGCTATGGCGAGTACAGTGGTACCCCATAATCATTGCAGTATTCTTCGAACACTTTTGGTTCCAAATATTCAAAAACTCTTCTGAAGTTTGATTAAGGTATTCTGAAATAATATCCACCATATGATCAGTTATACCCCAAAAATGTGAAGAATTAGTCTTTCCACTGGCCTTAAGATCTGTATACATTGTATCTGGATTAAACCATTCTTCAGTAACTTTTTTAACAAAGGCTTGAACAGATGTTGAATTATCAATATCAAGAATCATTTATCTTTTATATCTATAATTATACGAAACTCTTATTATGTTTAATTCCTAAATAACCTATGATTCATTATTTTTCTGAGAATCGGTTGATGTATTAACTTCCTGCGACAGGTATTTTTTAAATTTGGTAATAATCTCTGTGTTCTTCCCTGTTCTATTATCAAGAAAGTCTTTGATATTATCTATTACTTCTTTTTTCTTCTTACTTTTCAGTTTTAACTTTGCTATGTCAAATGCCTCAATCCTGAGCTCATCAAGGCCTAATTTCTTTATCCGCCGGGATGCAAACTTCATCGACTCATCCCTTATCTCGGACAGGAACTCTGACGTTATTA
>JAZGCJ010000200.1:0-2937 GCA_036476895.1 Thermodesulfobacteriota bacterium | reverse complement strand
AATGGCTATTAATCCAGTGCTACCCAGAAGAAATTAAGCAGTATGTAAATCCTATCGGACGTATAGAATATATATACACCTCAAAACAAGGGGGATAGTCATGTTTAAAAGGAATTGGTTTAGATTTTCAGGGATCATTACTTTATTCTTTGTTATTTCTCTCGGCTCTATAGGAGGATGCGAAACAGATGGTGAAGGAGGAAAAGATGATTTCCTTTGCAGAAATGTCTCCGAGAAACTAACCGATCCCAATAATAGACTTGATTTTTCAAACTTCTGGAGCGTAGTGGATGACCTTCTAAATGATATGACTTTAGATGAAAAGCTGGGGCAAATGATACTGGCGGATATTACCTTTCTTAAGAAAACAGAGAGCGACCCAATCAATTTTTCATTAATCAACGAATTTCACCTTGGAGGCATTCTTATCAATGCAACTACTGTCCCAGATGGTAAGGGAGACATTTTTAACGGCTTTATCGACGAAGATGTATATCTCAACGGAACCATGAAAAATTGGCAGGAACTTTCAAGGGAAATTATAGAGACAGCTAGAAACGGCAATCAGATACCTTTATTAATTGGTACAGATAACATTCACGGCAATCAACATGTAGTTGGTGAAATATTAGTGCCTCATAACATTGGTCTGGCGGCAACTCATGACCCGGAGATCATATGTGCAACCGCTTTTTTTAATTCTTTTAGTGTATTAGAGAGCGGTGTTAACTGGGGATTTTCTCCGACTGTGGCCGTTTCACATAATTATCAGTGGGGAAGATTGTATGAAACCCTAGGCAGTGTTCCGGAAGATATCGTTGAATACTCAAGAAATTATGTATTTGGTATCCAGGCAATCGATTTTGAGGAAGGCCTTATAAGAGGAATTCTTGCGACGACAAAACATTTAGTAGGTGACGGAGCAACCTTCAACGGTATCGATGAAGGTAATGTCCATGTCGACAACTTAAATAATTTTTTAGATGTCAATTTATCAGGTTATATGGGTGGAATCGAAGCTTCGGTTGGTTCAACGATGGTATCTTACAGTGGAGTAAATACTATCTCACCATTCAATATTGACGATAGTGTCCCCATGAGCATCAATCAGGCAATTTTACAAAATTATCTTAATGGTGATTTCTTGGGAAACCCTTTCAATGGTTTTCTCCTGGCGGATTTCAATAGCGTGGGAAAAGCTGCGAATCAGGGGCCGCCAACTACCGGAACCAAGATACCATTCGAAGATGCATTAACAATGGCCATAAATGGCGGTTTGCATATGATTATGACAAACGGACAGCAAGTTGGGATCGCGGATTTAGGAATTTATATCGGGATACTCAAAAATCTCGTCGAGGACAATAAAATTCCAATTGAAAAGATAGATGATGCTGTCAGGAGGCTACTGGCAGTCAAATTCGCAATGGGTCTCATAACGAAAGAGAATGGTGATTTTGTTTTTCAGTATGAAAAAGGAGTAGAAGAGCTCCCAGATTTTAACAGAATCTTGCCCAGAGTACGTGATGCGAGCGATATAAGAGATGCAGCCTTCAACACTGCTTTGATCGCAGCCACGGAGTCTTTAGTGTTATTGAAAAACGAAGAATTAAGTAACAATCCCGAGGACAGTGAATTAAAGCACACTCTACCTATAGATATTAAGAAAATCAAAAATATCGTTTTAGTTGGCGAGAAAATAATAGATGTACAGACAGGAGATAAAACACCACCGCTTCCAACCCTATTTCAGGATTATGATAATATCGGTGTACAAAATGGTGGATGGACTGTTAGATGGCAGGGGTTTGAGGGGAACAAGTTCTGGCAGGGTGAGAACAAAGTGACTTCTCGCGCAAGCAGCATACTTGATGGTTTGAATAGAGCCATCAGAGATAGCAATCAAGATATTCAGTTGTTTTTTCCACAATACACATCTACCACCGATTTGGTAGAAATAGATGCTGTACGCGAGGAATTTCTTGATTCTTTATCCGAGCTTGATTTGACAAGCGAGAATACTGTGATTATTGGAGTTTTGTCGGAGGTTCCCTATGCAGAATTTATGGGTGATATAAACAATCCAGCCTGCAAAAATAACATTGACGACTTTATGAACGGCTGTTTATATAATCTTGTCCAATTTAAACTCAATTCCTATTTACCAAGACAACAAATTGATACACTGGAAATAAACTTCAATGAGTTTGATAGGATGGTAATTGATCTTGTAAAGAATCGGGGCCCGGATATTCCACTTGTAACGATATTATTTTCAGGGAGACCTATGATAATAAGCTCTGATGTGAACGATTTAGTACCAGCACCTTTGGATGAAAGTGACGCCTTTATAGCTGCCTGGCTTCCTGGTACAGCGGGTGGAGAGGCAATAGTTGATGCAATACTGGGGAATTATCTCTTCTGTGAAGGGAGCTTCACCGAAATAAATGGTCAAAAGATTTGTAATGAGGGAAGTCCCAATACATTACCAGTCGATTGGCTTCGAAACATGGATCAATTACAGAATTATCCTGTATACGAAGCAAATGTTCAGGGATTCCCAAGAATATCTGATCCACTCTTTGAAATTGGATCTGGCCTTGCAACAACTTTAACTAACAGAGCAAATTAAGAAACAGGACCCGTTTTTGAGAAAGAATCAGGGTTTAAAAATGATTATGAAAACCCGTTGTTTTAAGCGTATCAACCGAGAAGACTTTAAAAAAGGGGTACGTCCATATCTACCGCTCCCCTTTTGTCAAGCTGCGTTTATATGTGAGGTATGATTCCTGTAATACTCATCTTCTACCTGAATCGGTGTGCGGTATCCATGTGCCGAATGAAGGTAACTCCTGTTGCCTTTTTCCACAAATTTTACTAGCTTATTTCTACAAGGTTCTGAATGGGGAGCAGTATAGGAGGAATCTTTTTTGGATT
>JAZGCJ010000020.1:0-7543 GCA_036476895.1 Thermodesulfobacteriota bacterium | reverse complement strand
GGGTATCTTCAAACTTAGATTGTATTGGAAACTTTTGGGTTTCCATAAATCCCCAAAATATTAATCTCATGTAGCGGAGACCTTCAGGTCTCCAACAGTTCTCGACAAAAATGTGGAGGACTAAAGTCCTCCTCTACAAAGAAGAATTAAGAAAGGAAACTCCCTGCAGAAAGCTGTGGTGATATCTCAAGTTAAAGGTTGTTCCTTTGTCATACAATGTATAGCACCCAACCCCCATATCAGATCAGTACTGTTAATTCCAACAACTATTCTATCTGGGAACAATTCAGAGATGATCCCAAGTGCATACTTATCCTTAGCATCATTGAAAGTTGGAACTAAAACTATAGAATTAGCAATGTAAAAATTTGCGTAGCTTGCTGGGAGTCTTTCATTATCAAAGTAGATGGGGCTTGGCATAGGAAGTTTCACAACCTCAATTCTAAAGCCATCTTCAAGTCTCATCCCGCTTATTCTTTCAAGGTTTTCTTTTAGCGGGACATAATTTATATCATCTGCATTATCTTCCACAGATAGTACTACAACTGATCTGTTGACAAACCTGCATAGATCATCCACATGACCATTAGTATCATCACCTGCTATCCCATCTCCCAACCATAAGACATTTTCAATTCCAAAATACTTTCTAAACAACTCTTCATAATCTTTTCTTTGAAAACCGAAATTTCTTACTTGGGTCTGATTATTAAGTAAACACTGTGCAGTAGTAATTAAAGTGCCGCTACCATTAGTATCAATGCTACCCCCCTCCAGGACAAGACCATCCCCGCCATCGGTAAGATCTAGCTTTGACATGCCTAAAGCAGAAGAAATTTCTGATGGAACTTTATTATCATATTCCCAGTTCTTATACTTTGCCCATCCATTGAATTTAAAATTTAATATTATTGGAACTCCATCTTTAGTCACAAACATTGACCCCGAATCTCTTATCCAAGACCTGTCGGTCTTTATAATATAAAATTCTATTTGATCAGAATAAATTCCCGACTTGTTTAGTGTGAATTCGGCTGACTCTCTTGCTTTCTCAGAATCAACTAAAATCCTAATCCTCTCTGAAGGAACAAGATTCTTTATGATCTCAGAATATACCCATTTTATTGATCCGAACTTCCCCGGCCAATCATTACTGTTTTGAGGCCATACCAACCAGGTAGCCTCGTGGGGTTCCCATTCGGGAGGAAGTCGATATGAAGGTTGAACATCCAATGTTATCTGCTATTTTCGTCTCTCGATTTTTCTTTTAAGTATCTCTTATTAATCTCACTATAAGAATCAATTCTTCTATCCCTGAGGAAAGGCCAGTTTCTCCTAACATCTTCAATAACATTCATATCTATCTCTGCATAAATTATTTCTTCAGATTTATCCGATGCTCTAGCCAAAATCTTTCCAAGGGGATCACAAATAAAGGAATTACCCCAAAACTCAATACCACCGTTAGCAAATTCCTCAAAACCCACCCTGTTAACCGCCGCCACATATACACCATTTGAAATCGCATGACCTCTCTGTACAGTCATCCATGCCTCCAGTTGATCTTTTCCAACCTTATCCTTTTCTTCGGGATGCCATCCAATGGCAGTTGGGTAAAAAATAACCGCTGCTCCATCCAGTGATACCAGTCTTGCAGCTTCAGGAAACCATTGATCCCAGCAAATAAGTGAACCTACATTACCAATGCTGGTTTCAAAAGATTTATATCCCAAATCCCCGGGTGTGAAATAAAACTTCTCATAATAACCCGGATCATCGGGAATGTGCATTTTTCTATAAACCCCCTTAATTTCCCCATCAGCATCAATAACTGTACAGCTGTTGTGGTAAATACCTAACGCGCGCTTTTCAAAAACAGGAGCTATTACAACAATCCGATTTTCTTTTGCCACTTTACTCAAAGCATCGGTAGTCGCACCAGGAATAGCTTCAGCGTAATCAAAATTGTTTGGGTCTTCCGATTGGCAGAAATATCTGGTTAGAAATAACTCCGGCAAACAAACCAGATCTGCATCGTTTGATTTGGCCTCTTTTATCTTTTCGATTGATGTGTTTAGGTTTTTATTTGGGTCTGTATCAATCTTTAATTGAATCAGCGCGACTTTGTATTTAATCTTTTTCATTGTCCGGTTCAGCAGTTAAATTTGATAATTGAAATTTACTAATCATATCATAATTACAAACTCTAATAATGCCTTCCAATAATGTTGAAGAACTAAACGATAAATTCGGAATCCCTGATAATCTGGTTTTTGAAACTGATTCTGACGGACTAATATATTGTCTCATAAATAATGAGAGTTCCATTGCCAGAATATTCCTACACGGTTCACAAATAACCGACTTTATAAAAATGGGCACTGACCCAGCTTTATTTCTGAGCGAGCAGTCGCAGTTTAAAAAAGGTAAGGCCATTCGTGGTGGAATACCCATAAGCTGGCCATGGTTTGCAGATCACCCGATTGAAAGGGACTTTCCGGCTCATGGCTTTGCAAGAACCTCTGAGTGGAACATTATCAAAACTTCCCAGATAGATCCTGACACTACAAGGATAATCACTGAATTGAAAGATACTGAAGACAATTGGAAATTTTTTCCTTATAAATTCATCCTAAATGCAATATTCACTGTTGGAGAAAAACTGGAATTAGAATTAATCACTAAAAACAAGGATACCAAGGAATTCACTTTTACGAGTGCCCTGCACAGTTATTACAATGTTGGCAACACAGCGGATGTAGATATCGCAGGACTGGAAAATAAAGAATACATAGATAAAGTGGACAACTATAGCATTAAACACCAAGAGGGTGAGTTAATTACTAATTCTGAGACCGACCGCATTTATTTGAATACAGAAAGTGAATGCATAATTAATGACCCTGGATTTAAAAGAGGAATCAGAATAAAAAAAGAAGGGAGTGCAACAACCATTATATGGAACCCTTGGGCAGATAAAGCAAAAGCCACAAATGACCTTGGTGACCAAGACTATAACAGATTTATTTGTGTTGAAACTGCTAATGTAGGGGATGATTCAATAACCCTTTTGCCCGGCTTAACACATTCACTTAAAGCTATAATCTCTGTTGAAAATTTATAAACGAAATCGTTTGTATCAAGACAAAGTAAAAAATGCAGAATTTCTAATTATAATTAGTAGAAATAAATATTTATAGATTCTGTCCTCGTATTATATGACATGCACAGGGGAATGACAAAAATAACTTAATGAAATAAGTTGGGGTAAATAAAAAGTTTCAGTCCTACTTTCTGGCTAATACTTTTTTTACTGCCTTAACAATATTAGGAGATTTAACCCCGAACTTGCTCATCAACTCATCCGGCTCGCCTGATTCACCGAATCTATCCATTACAGCCACATAATCCATGGGCACAGGATGATGCTTTGAAACCACTTCCGCTACAGCACTGCCCAATCCGCCGTGCACCTGGTGTTCCTCGGCCGTAATTATTGCACCGGTTTCTTTGGCTGCTTTAATGATTGTTTTGATATCGATCGGTTTTATAGTGTGGCAATTTATAACCCTGACATCTATATTGTCCTTTTCAAGTTTCTTTGCAGCAATCAAAGCTTCATAAACTAGTGAGCCGCAGGCTATAACACTAACATCTTTTCCATCTCTAAATGTTTCAGCCTTTCCAATTTTAAAAGGAGTTTTTTCTGTAGTAACTACAGGAACCTTTTCCCTCCCAAATCTCATATACACCGGTCCCGCAATCCCGGCCATTGATATAGTGGCTTTTTTTGCCTCCCAGTAATCACATGGGACAACAACAGTCATGTTGGGTAAACATCTTGTTATGGCAATATCCTCCATTGCCTGGTGTGTTGCACCATCCGGCCCAACCGATATACCGGCATGAGCACCCATAATCTTTACATTAGCTTTACTGTAACAGACACTCACCCTTATCTGATCCCAGTTCCTTCCCGGGCTGAATGTTGCATAAGATGATATATAAGGTATCTTCCCGGAAAATGACATACCGGCGGCAATACCGGCCATGTTTTGCTCTGCAATCCCAATCTCAACGAACCTATCCGGAAATGCTTCCCTGAAGGCAGCTGATCTTGTCGATTCTGTTAAATCGCAACATAGGACTACTATATTCTCATTCTCTTTCCCAGCCTCAACAACCCCATCGCCATAACCATTTCGCTGGGGAATTCTATCCGGATTGTCAAAAATATTTTCTGCTAATTTCATATTATTCATGCTCGCATGTAATTTTTCCATTAAGTGACCTCAATCTATCCAGTTCACAAATTGCTTTCTCAGCCTCTTCCCTATTCGGGGGCTTCCCATGCCATTCGGGCTTAAACTCCATAAAATCAACACCCTTTCCCGGAATTGTGTGTGCTATAAAAACGGTTGGTTTTTCAAAAATAGCCTGAGCTTCTTCAAAGGCTTCTATAAGTCTGCGAATATTATGTCCCCCAACTTCAATTACATGAAAACCAAAAGCCTCAAATTTCCCCTTGAGAGGTTCAAGCGGCATGATATCCTCAGTAAAACCATCTATTTGAATATTATTTCTGTCTACAATTACTGTAAAGTTGTTTAATCTGTTTTTCCCTGCAAACATCAATGCTTCCCAAATCTGGCCTTCGTCCATTTCTCCGTCGCCGACCATGCAATACACCCTCGATCTTTTTTTATCTATCTTATTCGCAACTGCCATACCCAGTGCAATTGATAAACCCTGTGCAAGTGGGCCGCCCGATGATTCCAAACCTGGCAAAGTCCCTTTATGGGGATGGCCCTGAAGCCTGGTCCCAAACTTTCTCAATGTCATTATCTCTTCAACCGGGAAGTATCCTGCCTCGGCTAGTGTCGCATATAACACGGGACAAATGTGAGCATTGCTTAAAACAAACTTATCCCTATCCTCCCAATCGGGATTCTTAGGATCGTGTTTCATTACATGAAAATAAAGAGCTGTAAATATATCGGCCGTTCCCAGAGATCCTGCCGAGTGACCGGAGCCAGCTTCAAGCAGCATTTTTATAACATCCTCTCTTATCTGGTTTGCTTTATCTTCAAGCAGAGCTAGTTTTTCATCCGTTATTTCCAACTTGGCCTCCAAATAAATAAAAGTTTAATCTGAAATATAATCAAAATTTTTATTTTTATCTAATTAAAGATAAATCTGCCTTAAAACAAGCCTAATTAATAATGTAGTTGGGGGTTAAGCTCACAACCGGCATAAATTCTGCCAGGATCATACAACTCTCTTCCGAGAACTCCAGAGTTTTACCCACAATACGTCTGGATATTATATTGAAAAAGCCTCTATATCTCTTTGCATGCTTGAACAAGATCTTTCCGGCTTCCTCTTTATCTAACTCCCTAGCAATTGCTTCAAATTTCTTGGTTGAGACATGAACCCCAACCATTTGATTAATCAAAACGTTCTTGTACCAGTTAGATTGCCTGCCCCAGCCCGAAGCAATGTAATATGTGCCGGTATCTTTGTCATGACCAACAACTTCAAGTACAACATTTCTCATCAACCCGCTTACCCTTCCCTTATGAGTCAACATCAAAAATAGTTTTCCAAACACAAAACCGAAACCAATCTTGTAAAATAATATGGGGATTCTCAGAAATACACGCAATAAGCCCCCCGGTGGTTTCTTTTGTGTTAAAGGCTTGTCCATTTATGTCTGAACAAATAAAATACATTCAATCTTAAAGATATCATCACAATTTATACTATGCTCATGCAAATAACCCAAGGGTAAATATGATATTAGATCTTAGCATCATACTGGCCTATTTTGTCATTATAATGACCATAGGTATCTGGGGACGCTTCACAAAGGATGTTGGCGTAGATGAATATTTCCTTAGTTCGAGAAATCTGAAATGGCCTTACATTGCTGCATCAACAATTGCAACCAATATCCAGGCTAATCATTTTATCGCCATGGCAGGGTCGGCATATGTATTCGGTCTTGCTCAGGCAAACCTGGAAATTAATGCAATTTTCGGAATATTAGTTGCTGCATTCATCTTTGTCCCCCTTTATCTGAGAATGAGGGTTATAACCATCACCCAGTTCTTCGAAGCAAAGCTGGGACCCAAGGTCGCACTGACCTATTCAGTTTTAATGATAATTCTCTACTCGTGTATGTACCTAGGCACTGCACTGTTCTGGGCTGCATATGTTATTCATGGTGTATTTGGTGAATTTCTAAACTTCATCAGCACTGAAGCAACTGTGAAGTTCGGTATTTTAATAATAGTGACCGGCTTATTTTCAGCGATATATACTTATTTTGGTGGTTTGCGTGCCGTTGTTAGAACCGATGTAGTTCAGTTCTTCCTATTATTAATAGGTGGCTTCATTACACTCTCGGTTGCTATAAGACACCTGGGTGGATGGTCTGAACTTTGGAATACAACCGGTGATTTAATGCACCTGCACCTGCCAAGTGATCATAAAACTCTTCCCTGGGTTGGAATTATCGGGATGCTGCTTCTAAACCTAAATTACTGGGGTGCAAACCAGATAATACTTCAAAGGGCACTGGCTGCAAAAGATCTCAGGCATGCCCAAATAGGACTTTTGGTAGGTGGCGCATTAAAGTATTTAATGGCTGCGGTGATTATAGTACCCGGAATTGCACTGGCAGGGATCCTAAGGGACAACCCACTGAAGGATCCGGATTTAACCTTTCTCACCTTGGTAAATAACTACTTACCACATGGTATAAAGGGATTAATACTTTGCGGTCTATTCGCTTCTTTGATGAGTACTCTTGATTCGATCTATAATTCGGTTTCGACCCTTTTCTCGATAGATATATACAAGAAATACATCAGACCAAATGCAACAGAATTTGAAACAGTATCAGCCGGTCGGTTATCCATTATCGGTGCTTTTATAGCTGGCACACTGTTTTCATTTGTTGTGATATATGTAAAGTTCGGAAATCCGTCATTCCCCCTTACCCACTGGTTTAATGAACTGTCTTACTACGTGAAAAATGGATTTGTAATCATTATTATGGCAGCAGTTTTTCTCGTTAACCCATCGAAAAGACTGGTTCTCTTCACTATGCTTTTCAGTGTTCTTTTTACTTATATTTTCAAGAGTATATTCCCGGACATGAACTACTTCATAAGATCGATTTGGATTATTTTGCTCAGTTTCGCAATCATTGCCTTGCCAACATTTGTAAGAGATGGATTTAAAATTCCTGAAAAAAGTATGATTGAAACATCAAACAGGAATGTGGCGAGATTGGGAATTATTCTGGCACTGTCATTAATTGCTGTACATATAATTTTTCATTAGATACATTGTGGATACCCCGCTTTCGTGGAGTATGACAACCCACCTCGTCGTTTCCGAATGTCATCGCGAATACCATGACATAGTCAAGCACATTTTTTTATTTTTATAGATTCTGGATGCAGTGAAGTATAACCACGTATATATGGTCTGTTTGTCCTTAATACCGCACATATAACTCTAAGAAGTTTATTCT
>JAZGCJ010000002.1:0-3849 GCA_036476895.1 Thermodesulfobacteriota bacterium | reverse complement strand
GGGAATCGAACCCCCCTGTCCACAAGGACGCCGGTTTTCAAGACCGATTATATACTAATTCCTAAGTCCTCATAAATACTTAACCTTTCTTGAATACAATCTTTTTTTATGTAATCTGCTATTAGGTTATGTACTGTGTGTAGTCTGTTTATGGCTAATCTAGTCACAAAATAGTCACAAGTTAAATGAGCGAAGATAAATTCCAAGAATCGTATTTCGAAAAATTAATTGATGATTTTCTTTTAGAAGCAGATCAGCTAGAAGAAGGTGATCTTGATTTCTATAAACAAACCATTGAGCCATATAAGAAATCTTTCAATGACTCAGGAAAAGTTAATGGTCATCAAGTCGGACGTACTATAAAGAGCTTTAATACTGCGCATCAACTTTTTTAAGACGAACGGATGAAATAACAAACAGGAAAGGTATAATATCCCAACACATTTCACAAGGGAGTTTGTGAATCAATCGCCTTAAGCTTTTTTCAATATCCGTGTTTTTCCTTATCATAACCGTCCCATGGTTTTTCATTGACTTTAGCGAATCCCATATTCTGGGGTTCCCTAATTGGGCGTTCTATACCATCGTTTCGACAATAATTTACGCCGCCGTTATTTTCTTCTTTTTAGGGAGATACTGGGGCGTATCAAAAGGGCAATCGGGACAACCGGATGAGGAGAAACAAAGCTGACCGACCATACACTTCTCAGTAAATGGGGCATTTATTTCATGTCCGCATACCTCCTCTCGTTAATCATAGTGGGTATCGCAGGACGCATGGCGCGTAAGGAGAACACCATATCCGATTTCTACCTCGCAGGTCGCGGATTGGGGATCTTTGTGTTGTTCCTCACCCTATACGCCACTCAGTACAGCGGGAATACGCTAATTGGATTCGCCGGAAAGGCATACCGTGAGGGTTACTTGGCTCTTGTAAGCGTGACCTTCATGATGTCGGTCATCGGCGCATATCTAATCTTCGCTCCCAAACTATTTACTCTCTCTCGATTAAAAAAATACATTACCGTCGGCGATTACATTTACGACAGGTTCGGTTCAAGTGCTCTAAGGCTTATCGTCGTGGTCATTTGCGTTGTCGCTCTGGGCAACTACATCATCACCAACCTAAAGGGCGATGGGCTACATAATATCGTTCTCAACGGGAGGCTCCGTAACCACGGCTCAGGGCATAATAACGCTCTCCATCATCATGGTCGTCTACGAAACACTGGGAGGGATGAGAAGCGTCGCTTGGACGGACACTATCCAGGGAGTTCTGCTGCTTTTGGGCTGCGTTACTATTTTCGTAGCGTTCGAATACCAATACAACGGGCTTTCGGTCACTGCGGAATACTTCATAGCCAACAACCATGAACTTTGGACGCCTCCGAGTGCGGAACAAAAAAGGTTGTGGTTAAGTACGCTGATTGTAGTTTTCTTTTCAGTTTCCATATATCCCCACGCCATTCAACGCATCTACTCCGCCAAAGACGAGAAAACCCTTAGACGCACATTTCAGATCATGGTCTTCATGCCGATAATCACCACCCTGCTCATTATCATGATTGGGATAGTCGGCGCCTTTAAATTCCCCGGTTTAGATAAGGACGGAAGCGAGCGGATAACGCTGATCATGCTCAACGATCTAGCCCAACATCTAAAAGGCATGGAATACATTATAGTGCTATTTATATCCGCCGCCGTAGCAGCTATCATGTCCACCGTCGACTCGGCTCTTTTGGCGATCTCATCGTTATTTACCCAAGACCTATATAGGCCGTTGAAGAAGTCGGCCTCGGAATCTCACCTTACTTTCGTAGGCAAACTTCTTTCCTGGGGCATTATGGGATTTATGGCATACCTCGCCATAGTGCTTCCTCAAACGATATGGAGGCTGTTTGAAATAAAACTCGAAATCCTCGCTCAGATCGCCCCCGCGATTTTCCTTGGAGTCCACATAAATTCGTTAAAAGCAGGGCCGGTGCTTTGGGGCATCGTTGCAGGCGTCTCGATCGCTCTATTTATCATGTTCGCCCGCGATTTTGGTCTCGACATTTCCCCGAAGCCTTTTGGTTTTCATGCCGGAGTTTGGGGTCTCACGGTGAATTTTTTACTCGTGGGCTTACTCTCGTTGATTGATAGGAAAACCGCTACCGTATAAACTATATCTATGTAGGTGACTTAACGGATGCCAAATAAAACGGCTCATCAGCTAGTCGATCAATTCTACAGAACTAAAAGGAGACGTTTGTACTAGCTCAATAATTCGGTAACTTTTTGTAGTTTATCAAAAGGTGTTTCATAGTTCAAACCTCCATGAAGTCTTAGATGATTATATTCAAATAAATAGTTTCCCAGATTCATTATTAAATCTTCCATTGATTCAAACTTGTTTGGATTAAAAAACTCTTTCTTTGCTATCTTAAAAAATGCCTCTATCTTCCCATTAGTCTGTGGTCTTGCTATTCTTGTGTATCTATGCTTTATCCCAAGCTCACCACATATCATCTCAAATGGGTGTTCTCTTTGCAAACTCCCTTTAAACTCTGCACCATTGTCTGACATCACACTGCTATACTCGAAGTTATATATACTCTTAAACCATGACAACGACCTTGCCATAAAATATGTAAGTGTTGATGCCTTTTTATCTTTTATAATCTCTGCATATACTATTCTGGTGCAATCATCACATAGAGCTGCTATATATAGATTCTTTATCTTAAGCTTATGTGTTATATCACTTGGTACACTACTTAAATCTATATGTGCTAGTTCTCCTGGTGTTTTTTTCTCATAACGCTTTATTATCTTCTTATCGTGTTCATTTAATGGATACCTGTTCTTTATTCTATCCATTGTTGCTGGTGATGGGGTTTTATCCAAATAGTAGGGTTTAAATAAACATACAAGTTCATAGCGATTTGATCCAAACCTTCTGTAGGCTTTTATTATATTTCTTTCTATCTCTTTAGGTGTTCTACGACTTCCTGGTTTTGCGCCTCGTTTCATTGGGAGTAAAGACTCATCTTTTCTTCCTCCTTCTGTCCATTTGAGGTAATAACGCCTTAGTTCTTTTTTATTTATATGGTGAGCTTCACAAAGGTTTTTTACAAACCTAAAGGGTCTGGGTGTTAGTTTGGCTTTAGTTCTTTCGTATTCTTTTAATATCGGTATCCATCTCTTTACTATTACTATCTCACTGTATTTCATTAGGTACCACCTTGGTTACTTTATCTTACAAATTTAGTTACCTAATTACTGAGCATCTACAACGTTATCCTTTAATTGAAGATAAGGGGAACCGAACCCCCGACCTCTGCCTTGCGAAGGCGAAATTAGGCTTTTCCTGTCTTTACCCCGAGTTTCCTACAATGGAATTTTTACAATAAGTTTGGTCTTTAACATGTAGTTTCTTTTCCTGCGTTTTCCTCTGTTTTCCTGCAATAGCCAACTCAGTTACTGACAAATTCACTGACATTTGTACAATCAGAAAAAAGTTCTAATCCAAGAACCCCAGTTATGTTTTTTTGTTTTTTTTTTCATTTGGTTTAGTAAAGAATTTTTTTGATTTTATTAAGACTGTATAGCTGAAAATCTACCCCGGATCTTTTCAGTACCTACCGCGCCTATTGGTTCTTCAACTCAAACAAAATCGCTCTTACGTCAGTATCACCAGTATTTTCAAGCTGGTGTTTCTCTACAGGCTCCTGGAATGTAGCCATTCCTTCTTTTCGCTTTAGCACCTTGGGCTCCCCTTCTTCCGTGTACAAAGTCCCACTCCAATCAGAAAGAACATAGTATACGTTTGCAGGGTGTCCGTGCATTTCATTTTTCTCTCCTGGCTTC
>JAZGCJ010000199.1:0-2086 GCA_036476895.1 Thermodesulfobacteriota bacterium | reverse complement strand
AATCTTAGTTTTTGATTCTCTAACACCGAGATACATATATAACTGCCCCTTCATATCTGAAACTGATTCCATTTTCTTTTTCGCTATATCAAACTCATCTCTTGTTACATCACGTCCGCCTAAACCTACTATAAAGCTCCTAAAAAGACTTCCAAGGGGATAAAGAGCTGTAGCTACTGAAGTAGAGAAGGGAGGTAAAAGGTTGTTTAAAGAATCAGATTTCTCAAGTATTATTATTTTTTCTATGTTATGCTCTTCAACGATTTTTTGTAGTTCTTCGTATGGAAAAGGACGATAAGCTCGTATTTTAATAAGCCCAATATCTTTATTACGGATCATCCAACTAATTATATTACCGCACATAGAACCCATTGTTATAAAAGCTGTTTTTGAAGAATTATCCAAGTTAAAAGTTTCAATCAAATTATATTCTCTACCAGAAACTTTTTTAAATTCAGTAAAAGCATCCTTCATTTGTTTTAAAACGGATTTTTTATCAAGATCTAATCTCATTCTTCCTTCCATAAAGTAATTAGGGGTAACAATTCCACCCCAAACTCCCGGATTTTCTGTGTTAATGGTGTCTCTTTCTTTCTTTGCAGTTAAACTTAGCACAGACTCATCAGGTAATAACGTCAATTTTTGCACGGAATGAGAGATTATAAATCCATCATGTACAAACATGGTTGGAAATAAAGAAGCGTCAGCTACCATAACAGAGAGAATCGCAGAATCATAAGTTTCTTGAACATTTTCAGAAACTATGCAATTCCAACCATAATCGGTTAGAACAAATTCCCAAGAATTCCATATTGATAAATTAGGCGAGTTAAATGCACGAGCAGAAATCAACATTGTTAGAGGAACTCTCCACCCGACAGCCATAGGGAGTGCTTCAGACATCAACAAATAGCCTTGAGATGCGGTTGCGGTAAAAGTTCTTGCACCAGCAGCACACGCGGCAGTGGAATAACTCATAGCTGCTAATTCAGATTCCACATTAATAAATGCGGCTTTTAACCTTCCTTGATGAACTACATCAGATAAACCTTCCACTGACTGAGTTTGTGGAGTTATAGGAAAAGCACATATGACGTCTGGATCAGTTTGTGTAACCCCCCCGGCAACCGCGTAATTTCCTGTCATAGCTGTTTCAATTGGTTCTTTTATTTCTTTAAAAAATAATTTCATTGGTTCAATACTCATTTACATTACCTCCTATTGATCTTCAGGTACAGCACAAGACGCTGGACCTTGTTTTATTTTTTTGCTAATAGCATCTACAGGGCAAATATTTAAACAGTTTTGACAAGCCTTGCAATGAAACTCGTCTATGCCAGTCATAAACCACAATCCATCTTCTCCTTTTTCTCTTAATATTGCGAAATCAGGACAAATAAACCAACATTGAGCACAGTTTGTACATTTTTCTTT
This sequence comes from Thermodesulfobacteriota bacterium, assembly GCA_036476895.1. Classification (GTDB taxonomy): domain Bacteria; phylum Desulfobacterota_D; class UBA1144; order Nemesobacterales; family JAZGCJ01; genus JAZGCJ01. The sequence continues at coordinate 652 of JAZGCJ010000199.1, read as the reverse complement.
ATCCCATAAGATATCCCATTCTCCCCATGATCCTGTATTCACTTGATCGCTCCCAATTTGTATGATATCCTCATCACAATACCATACACCACGTTTGTCAAGATCTTTATAACCGGGCAAACCTAAACTTACTTGTTGCCACTTGACTTTTGTTGCTAATGTGAAATCCATTTCTAACCCTAAATTATATACACAAGTATCTTCAATAGCTTGTTTTATTGCTGCAATATTCTTTCCGGCAATAGCTCCTACAAATCTTCTCATTATTGCATCAGATAACTCATCAAGGGTAAAAATCTGAGAAACTCGTATTAATGAACCTAAAATAATTGTGTTAGTTATATTTCTACCCAAAATATCTAGAGCAATACGAGTAGCATCAATAGTAGCGATATTTATGTCTTTTCTTTTTACTAAATCTTGAACCGATATTTGATCCATAACAGTATTTACAATAAGCCATCCTCCTTTAGGCATACCAGCTGTCACATCAATGTCTCCTAACAGAGTTTCATCTAATACAGATACGAAGTGTGGTCCATAAACTTGTTCATTTGTTCGTACCAAGTCTTTATTTGAGCTTAACCTTACATAACTCTCTGTAGGAGCACCCATTCGTTCAGCTCCAAACTTTGGTTGGCAAACACCATAT
>JAZGCJ010000198.1:0-6576 GCA_036476895.1 Thermodesulfobacteriota bacterium | reverse complement strand
TAAGTGCTCACTACATCTATGCACTTGCAAGGGCAGGTATGGAGCATGAGTTAGCGGAGGCTTTAAGATCTGTTAAAAGTAATGTTGAAGGTATAGATGGACCGGAAAAAGAGGTATGGGAAAAGGTTGGATTACCCCTCATTGATGCAACAGCCTCTTATGCTTTAGATAAGTATAAACCGGCTGCAGACATATTAGCACAAATTATTGATGATGTTGAGATGGTTGGTGGCAGCGATGCCCAGGTTGATCTAATCAGACAGGCTTACTTGTTAAGTCTTATCAATTGCAACAAAAAATCTGAAGCTAAGAAGTATTTAAATAACTTGTCTACTTCACCAACTCTTACACCACTCCAGAATTATTGGTTTTCCTTGATAAATTAATTGTTCAATAATAAATTATTATTCGGGATATATTAAGCGGAGTATATTAAAAGTAGTATCGGGTTATAGTCCTATAACACATCCCAAAATGATGAACATTTTTGTATTCGTTTATTCCTTACAAGAATAATTTGGATATGACTTCAAATGTTTATTAGATCAAGAACCTACTTAGAATTACTTCTCATTTATAAAAGGCAGATAATGAATTAACATATCATTTATATGCCATCGAACACGCAACAAACCTTTAGGACACATGCAAATTATATTTCTGCTATTAGATATGTTTTATCAGGCGGAAATTTATTAAATTCAAAATCGTCACTGGAATTAATTGCTTCAAGAGTAAGAGACTCGGGTGTACTTAAAAGTACAAAGATTTACAAAGCCGATGTGGCTCAAGTTCATCATAGTTTGAATAATGCCTGGGGTGTCCAAGCCTTATTTAAGATGGGCGATAAGTTTATTAAAGAAGATGACCTGGTTAGGTTATCCAATAACTGGTCTATTGTTCAAACATACTATATTCTCTATTACACTACCCAGGCTCTTGTGATATCGGAAGGTTATTCAAAACCACTGACTCATCCTCAGGTTCATAGGACATATTATCTATATTGGTCTAAACAGCCATGGCTTTTGTCTCCCTGGTCTATCTCGCATGATGAAGATGGCTTTCATAACCTTCCACCGGGAATATTTGTAGACGATTCTGTACATCCCTGGAAAAGGGTCGAGGAACTAACGGCTCTAAGCCTGTTCTGCAAAGCTCTGAGGACTACCAGGGAAGAACTTATCAAAGATGGGTTAACAAGAAGGAAGCAGAGAATAGCTAAGAAGGAAGATAAATTATTATCAAGAGTTAGATTAACAAAAAACCAAAAAAGGGAAACCGATGTTCGAATAAGACCGACCATGCTGATTAATTACCTGTATAGATTAAAAAGAAAAACAAATTATGAACAATCGAGTATGCTGGCAATCGGCCCGGAAAATATGTATCAGTTGAATGAATTTCGTGAGAATCTGGGTTTTCTTATTGAAGCGAATTTACTGATAACTGAAATGATCACCAAAAATGCAGTTGGAGTGGATACTTATTATTCTTGGTGTAAGGAGTGGGATAAATACAAATCTCCTGCAATGGATATCGGTCCGGGCAATAGAATGAAAATTATTGGAAATTTGTAAGCATCAGTTTATCGAGGGGGGAAATTTTTTAGATTCATAGTGATGATTGTTAAATTTTAAGCAAAAGAAGTTTATTAACAGGGTTACAATAACATGGACAAAGTGATTAATTAGATTTTGCTTCCTCAAAAAAAGGGGGTGGCAAAATTGGCAGTTTTTCCTTTTTTGTATATTTCCGCTGGAACTCTATTTCCGATAAGAGAATACTGGGTGCAACTGTTGAAACTGGCACATAACCGGATTCGGCTCCGCAAAATCCATTGAAAACCTCATAGTTATTGCCCGTTGCAATTATTTTATTAATAGAGACCAGGGGTGTTCCGACAATTTCGATGTCTCGCACGGGCGTTTCTTCGCCAGTTTCTGGATCTACCTTATAAATTACTAAAGGTACGGCTCTGAATGCCTGAAAGTTATAGGAAGACGTATTCGTTTCTCCACCACTCATTCTCTTTATAATTAAGCCGTAGGGCTTATTCTGTTTTTTTACTTCCTCAATAAGTAGTTCTTTAAGCTTATCTTGTGGATATTCCCTGTCGGATTCTATAATAGTATTGCTCATCCTTGCCATGGGTGCTCTTCCATATGATGACCTGCCATGTCCATTTGATTTATCGAAATCTTTTATAGGGGTTCTGGACATCAAGAAGTTTTTCAAAACGCCGTTTTCTACCAGTACGACTCTTTGACCCTCCACCCCTTGATCATCGTATTGATAAAAGCCCATAAGGTCAGTTCCATTGAAGTTCCTTAGAAGCGGGTCGTCTAATATAGTTATAAAAGAAGGTAAAATTTGCTCACCGATTTTTTCTTTGAAAGTTTGACCTTCTGTATCATCTATCTGTCTTTCACCTTCCAGTCTGTGCCCTATAGCTTCGTGGAAAACAACACCTGCCGCTTCGGGGTATAATAAAGCCGGAGCAGTAACGGGTTGTAAGATATCAGACTTCCTTATCATTAATGTTTCTTCAATCATTTCTTCTATAATTGATTTGATCTGTTTTGTTGACGGAATTTTCTCAGGGGATACGTAATACAAATTTCTATAGTTTATAACTACCTTGCCGTCATCTGCCCTGCTTTTTACGGTTGTATCGATGGAGTAAAGTACTTCATCTCTAATATATTTACTTCCCTCGGAATTTATAAAATAGACTGTTTCTTTCTGGGCAGTAAAAATAATATCCCCATCAATAATATCCTTATATTTCTTAAAAATGCCTGATAGTTCTCTAACCTTTTCTCTCCATTCATCATGGTTATAATCGAGGTTCAGTTCCTTGTCGAAATATTTTTTTGGTTTTTCTCTTGTGAAGCTTGGAATGTCTTCCTTAATTTGTTCTACATAAGTGGCCTTTTTGTTTAAATATTGGGTAAGGGCGTGTTTATATGTTGAGTCAGTAACCTGCCATAGTACTGCCCTGATGGCATCAATATCATTATCCAGAGGTATGTACGATGAATCATAAAATGGAACTTTTCCACCTGATTGACCCCTTTCAGAGTTGTCGAAATTGTAGTTTCCTACCCGCACATCAACAAACAGTCTCCTGGATCTGTCGTTATCTTCATTGATAACCGCACCATACTTGGCTTTTATGCTATTGTAGGCGTTGTCTTTTATTTGATAGCTAATAAAATATGGAACTTCATACCCTTCGAGTTTTAATTTATTAAAAGACCTGTTTAGTTCAGATTCCATTGCCTTTAACACCACAATATCGGATCTCTGGGTTTCAGCCAGGCTATGATATACAGGTAACACTGTTTGTATCAGTAGAAGAATTATAAATAATCTCATATTTGCATATTCACCTTTTAAAAATGTATTAACTAAAAGGTTAGCAATAGAATATTAGAAGTAAAGTTTTGATGTTACTTGATTTCATAGTATTTTTTTATTTCACATTCGTATTATAAATTTCATACTGTCATAACGAGCTTACGAAGCTATTATTAATGCTATTTGTGATACTATAAATAAATAATATCTTCTTCGATCAAAAACAACAAAATCCTCTTATTAAAATAATAAAAGATCTTAGCCAAACTAAAATTCTCTTATATCTTCGTTCAGCAATGACCGATTCCTCCGATTACATGTCTGACAACGAAACTGATGGTTAAGAAGTTTCGGTCAAGCTAATCCTTATTTAATATAATTTTATGAACACTGCTCATGATTAATTCTTATCCTAGAAGAGGAAGACATGGACACTGTTATTGATATTTGAGGACGTCCAAATTCTCCTTTGTAGAATTAATATAATGATTGCATTAAGTAATATTGGCTAATAACTTTGTTCAACAATGACCTATTCCTCCGATTACATGTCTGACTAAGAGGAAGACATGGACTCAGTTATTGCTAGGTGATGGCGTCCAAATCCTCCTTTTAGTCGAATTTGTTGTCGAAATCGTTATCAAATTTTTCGTATTAACTCTTTAAGAAAATTGTTGAGGGAGATTGTAGAGTTTCTTAAATAAACAAATCTGAATTTCAGATATTTTATTATTTGTCCGGGTTGTGAAATAAAATATAGAAAAGCCTTTCTGTAAACAAAGTTTGCGTTTTCATCATAAAATTTTTGTATTTTTGGCAGGTCGTCCGAAGCCAAATCAGATACGGATCTGATAATTATTAGCCTGGTTTTACTTTGTTTAGCGGCTTCCATAACCCCCCAGGACTCCATGTCTACCAGGGGTGCTCCAGTGGCTTTATATAATTTGGCTTTTTCCTCTGAATCATTAACGAATCTATTTTCTGTTAACACACTTCCAACTATGTATTTTCTTCCAAGGTATGGGAGATTTACCGGAATTTCGATCTCACTGTTTCTTTTAAGGCTTATAACCTTGTTAACGACTATGATATCTCCAATCCTTAAATCGGGATCTAATGCTCCTGCGGTACCGGTAAAAACTATTAACTCAGGTTTCAATTTTTGAATTATCAAGCTAGTTTGTGTTCTCGAATTCCGTATTCCTACACCTGTAGTTCCTAACATTATGCTTTTATTTGCAAAATCTCCCTTTATTAAGTTTGCAGTGGTTTGGTTATCCGTATGTATTATTTCGTGCGGATTTTGAACTATCTTTGAAAACCTGTGTATTTCGTTTAGTGTTGCCGACAATATAGTGATCAATTAACGAGCCCGGTAATAGGTATAAAATATCCTTGATTGTTTCTCATAAAATACAGTAATACCAAAACTAAAGCCAGGGCTATTCTATACACTACAAACACTGTGTAGCGCTGTCTTCTAATAAACGCAAGCAGATACTTGATAGACAAGAAGGAAAAGATTGTTGATGTGACCATTCCCAGTACAAATGGGGTGCCCAAAACTTCTGATAGCTCAAGATGTCTTGCTTCGAATATGCCTGCACCGGCAATTATCGGAGCAGCAAGAAGGAAGGAGAATATCGCAGATTCATCTCTTTTATATCCTATAAATAGTGCTCCGGTTATTGTCACCCCTGATCTCGATGCCCCGGGAATAATTGCAAAGCACTGAGAAACACCGATTATTATGCAGTCAATTAACGACATTTTATCCAGACTCTTTGAGTTGTTTGAAGATCGGTCGGCGACAAAAAGCAATACTCCAAAGGATGAAAGTGAGAAAGCGATTAAAAGAGGATTTCTTAACTCGCTTGATGCATATTGTTCAAACAAAAATCCGACCACAGCAGCTGGTATCGTAGCAATTATAATGAATAATCCTATTCTTCCGTTTGGGAGGTTCTTAAAAGTACCTCTTGATACCCCTGAGAAAAACTCTTTTATTATCAAAACCAGATCTTTCCAAAAGTAATAAATAATTGCAATTAAACTACCAAGATGAAGGGCAACATCAAAGGGAAGTCCCGGGTCTTTCCATGATAATAACCAGGGGGTAATGGCTAAGTGCCCCGTGCTACTTACTGGAAGAAATTCGGTAAGACCCTGAACAGCGCCTAATATTACCTTTTCAATAATATCCATTTTATTGAAGCTTTAACCGGTTTTGGGAAAAGATTTCTTTCAGGTATCTCCCCGTGTAAGAACTGGATGATTTGCTTATCCTTTCGGGAGTTCCAACTTCTACTACATGTCCACCCTCTTCGCCGCCCTCAGGACCGAGATCAATCACATGATCGGCAGTTTTAATGACATCTAGATTGTGTTCTATTACAATAACGGTGTTGCCTTGATCCACAAGTTTTTGTATAACAAACAGCAATTTTTTTACATCATCAAAGTGCAGTCCTATAGTTGGTTCGTCAAGAATATATAAGGTTTTACCGGTCTGTCTTCGGGCTAGTTCTTTTGAGAGTTTGATTCTCTGAGCCTCACCACCGGAAAATGTAGTTGCTGACTGACCGAGTTTGATATAGCCCATTCCCACTTCATTCAGTACGTCCAGTTTACTTTTAATATGTGGAATCTTATCAAAGAAAATCGCTGCTTCGCTAACTGTCATCTCTAAAACATCTGATATGCTTTTCCCTTTATACTTAATTTCTAATGTCTCCGGGTTGTATCTTTTGGTGTTGCATATTTCACATTTAACATAGACATCTGGTAGAAAGTGCATCTCGATTTTTACGGTTCCATCACCTTTACAACTGCTACATCTCCCATCTTTGACATTAAAGCTAAACCTGCCTGGTTTGTATCCTCGTGCCCTTGACTCGGGCAACATGGAAAACAGCTCTCTTATATTGGCGAACATCCCGGTATATGTGGCAGGGTTGGATCTTGGTGTCCTGCCAATTGGTGATTGTTCCACATTAACGACTTTGTTTATATATTCGATTCCCAAAATTTCAATATATTGTCCCACCTTTTGTTTGCTCTTATACAGTGTTCTTGTGAGTGCCTTGTAAAGGGTATCGATTACCAATGTACTTTTTCCGGAACCTGATACACCTGTAACGCATGTGAAAACACCCAAGGGAAAAGAAACATCGATATCTTTTAAGTTGTTTTCACTGGCGCCTTTTATTTCTA
>JAZGCJ010000197.1:0-2095 GCA_036476895.1 Thermodesulfobacteriota bacterium | reverse complement strand
GAGTAATGCCAAACTCCTTGTCCATGAAATCAGGCTCCCCGGTTATTTCATACCCAAACATTTTGTAACGGTCTGAGAGGTTTTTAGAATTATTCATAATCCAACTCTCCCACAGTGGCAACCTGTTTGTATTTGACATCATCAAATTCTTTAAAATGAGCACGGCCACATTCAATCTTTCTCTTTTCGCTGATTTTTAACTCTTGTCCTTCTGATTTTGTTTCGGCAACAAAATAAACAGTTTTTTCGTTCTTCTTAATCAATGCCCAGTCCGGATTATATTTGCCAATTGGCGTTTTAATCTTAAACCAGAAAGGGAGCTTAAAGTAAAATTCAATATCATCCCTGCTTTCACATTCTCTGGCAAATTCATATTCCACATTCTTTACTACATATCGAAAACAGCATATCCTTGCCATCTCGTTTGGCATCTGAATCATTGGTAGGGACTATTACCGGAACAGATTTATCATATAAAAGAAGTGCAATATAAAATGCTTTACCAGCGTGGCGTTCGATATTCATTTTCGGGAGGGCTTTAGCGCTCAGACTGTAAATCTCACTATCCTCCAGTATCTCTTTTCCACACCAGGCGCAAGTTCTCATAACGGAATAAGGATCAACGTAGGTTGTTTGGCTTGCTGTATCTTTGGGCATACAGCATTTCTTGTATTTCTTTCCACTACCACATGGACAGGGATCATTTCTGCCGACTCTTCCTTCCATTTTATGCCTCTAAGTTTACTTCTATCGCACTTCAAAAATATTCCTGATTATGCTTATCTGGCATCGTAAATTGGCTGTGCTAAACTGGGAATCAAAACTCTCCTTGACTGTTGCCTATAAATTTACACAAGCATCGTATTAGGTGGTTAGTTCCATTGAGTTGATGTGGTACTCCTGATCAATCCATTCCTTTGTATATATTATTAACCAGTGGCATACGAAAGAACTTCTTTATCCAACCTATCCTTTAACCTATCTTTTTCCATTTCAAGATCATACCGTGCCTGAAGATTCATCCAGAACCGTTCAGAAAGGCCAAAAAAACGTGATAGCCTCAAAGCGGTGTCAGGAGTAATGGAACGTTTACCTTGAACGATTTCATTAACGCGCCGTGCCGGTACACTAATGTCTTTTGCCAACCTGTACTGACTAATCCCCATAGGTTTAAGAAATTCCTCCATAAGAATTTCACCGGGGTGAATCGGTGCTAGTTTTTGCTTACTCATTTAATGCCTCCTAATGATAGTCAACAATTTCCACGTTGTAAGCATCTCCTCCCCGCCATTCAAAGCAGATGCGCCAACGGATATTAATACGAATGCTATATTGTCCTTTTCTGTCCCCCGATAGTTTTTCAAGATGGTTAGATGGCGGAATACGCAAATCTCGGAGAACCTCTGCTGCGTCCAGAATTTCAAGTTTCCGTCGAACAATTTTATGAATACTCTGTGGTATTTTCCGAGAAAATTGGCGTTTGAAGAGCTTTTCTGTTTCTTTACTTGCAAAATTTTTAATCACTAATATGAATGATAACGAACATCGTTAATAATGTCAACCGTTATCATTGTGACATAACCGTTAACATAAGGTATTATGTTTGTTTAGCATCATAAATTGGCTGTGCATTTAAGTCAATAAGAAATCTATGTGTTAAAATGTTATATAATAGCTCTTAAAATAGGTATTATTATGTGAAATTATCACAAAATACTTTCTTTATAATTAGTATCTGTTGCGGAAACACTATATTGTCACCCTGAACTTGATTCAGGATTGATATATATAGATTCTGAAATCTCTGCCTTGCTGGCCCGTCCAAACGGTGTTGCCGGGCGGGCAGGCAGGGGAGGTACTGAAAGAGATGCTGAAACCGAAGGTCCTGAATTTAGTTCAGGATCTATTCAGCATGACAGAAAGCGAAGAGCTCAGCGCCGCTGCTTTCTTGCTGAAAGCAAAATGCGGGGTAAAAATGACATTTTTGGGCATTTAAGCTTACCGCAACAGATACTAATTATAAAGAAAGTATTTTGTGATAATTTCACATAATAATACCTATTTTAAGAGCTATTATATAACATTTTAACACATA
>JAZGCJ010000196.1:0-8822 GCA_036476895.1 Thermodesulfobacteriota bacterium | reverse complement strand
GTGAGTAGTGGTGTTGTGCTTATTGACAGGGATGAGAACCGCAGAATGGATTTTGAGAATAGGACATTAAGGCAATATTATGACTGGCAATATTTTCTCAAAAGACAAATGAATGCGGAAAGGCGGTTATCTCCCATTTAAACCCGCAAGAGAGGCTAATTTTACCTAAATTGAGCGATTTTATATTGTATGTAAATGTAGCCGCAGGCTTTAGCCTGCGTTTCCCATCATCTGATGAGTTTATGACAATTTCATGTAAGCTACGCAACCTGAAGGTTGCGGCTACCCGCCCGAACGCCCACCTGACAATGCCTTTCGGACAGGTGCCGTTCGGTACGGGCGGGCCTGACCGACTTTTGTCGTCCACCAGCCCGACTGCCCGCCCGGCAACGCCGGTCGGACGGGCTTTCTGGCGGGGGCGGGCAAAAATCGCTCAATTAGTTTTTATGAGTATTCTAAGAAGATGACACCGAATAGCGGAGACAGTGGAAAGCAGGTGGTTGCAAAAAGAAGAAACGTAGTATTTCAACATCCTATCAAGAGCATTTCTCCTTCTTCACTTTACAAAAATGGTTGAAACTCTGTGGGAACTTGTAAAGGAAAATAGAGACTTGCTGAATTTTAAGGCAATTTCAGATGGATTCAGTATGTAGACATTTCTGATGAAAACTGTAGCGATCATAAAAGCCAGTAGCATTTCAAAGAATTTTCCAGATAGATACAAACTGAGATTGGGTGGTAAATCAATCTTGGGATCTATTGTTAAGAGAATACAAGAATCAAAAATTATTAATGAAATAGTGTTGGCAACGACTAATGATAGTGTTGATGAGCAAAGGGCTAGCAGATGTAAAACGTGTACACTAGTTTATGAGAAGATAAACGAAGTCACTGTTAGAAATAAAATGTAGTTCAAATAAAGAAAATATTCATGATTCCTGGCTCATGAAAGTGTGCGAAAGTATGTACTCTCTGAAGAAATAATAAGAAGAGGTATGGTAGTATAAAAAGCGATAATTTTTAAAAAGGAATGGTTATGTTAAATAATAAAACTATCTTAATTACGGGTGGCACGGGTTCTTTTGGTAAAAAAATGGTGCAGGTTATCCTGGAAGAATATAAACCTAAAAAACTGATCATTTTTAGCCGGGATGAATTGAAGCAGTTTGAAATGTCGCAACGTTGGAGTATGAAGAAATATCCATGTATAAGATATTTTCTTGGGGATGTGAGAGATAGAGATAGACTTAACAGAGCCTTCCATGGTGTAGATTTTGTCATACACGCAGCGGCCCTGAAACAAGTCCCGGCGGCCGAATATAATCCGGAAGAATTTATAAAGACTAATATAATAGGCGCAATGAATATTATTGATGCTGCGTTGTTAAACAGAGTTAAGAAGGTCATTGCCTTATCTACAGACAAGGCCTGTAATCCTATTAATTTATATGGGGCCACAAAACTGTGTGCAGACAAATTATTTGTTGCTGCTAATGTGTATGCAGGGCATGATAAGACAATCTTTTCAGTTGTTCGTTATGGCAACGTGGTAGGCAGCCGGGGTTCGGTGATTCCTTTTTTTAAAGAGAGAGCAAAAACGGGTGTGCTCCCTATTACGGATACGCGCATGACACGTTTTTGGATTACTTTGGATCAAAGTGTACATTTTGTGGTTAAGATTTTGGAGCTGGCAAATGGTGCGGAAATCTTCGTTCCTAAAATCCCATCTATGAGTATTGTAGATCTGGCAAATGCCATAGCACCTGATTGTTCACATAAGGTAACAGGAATTCGCCCTGGAGAGAAAATGCACGAATCCTTGATTGGAGAAGACGAAGGGCGTAATACCATAGAATATAATGAATGCTATGTGATAAGGCAGATGATGTCTGATGGAAAGGGGCTTTCAGAGATTGATAATGGCGGTCGCTTGTGTCCGGAAGGTTTTCAATATACTTCAGATAATAATCCCCAGAAAATCAGCATTGAAGAACTTCGGACTGTGATAGAGCAAATCTCAGACGACTATAGTATTGAAAAGAGTCGTTGGTCTATGGAAGACGTTCCACAGTAACGCTTTTTTAATGGTTCAATCTGCTCAGAGCTAAAGAATCAAGTAAACTGCCAGATTCGTTATTCATTACCAGTTATTCGAATAACGTATCACCACTTTCAAGTACTGCCTGTTATGGATAGAGCTAAAACGAGATTATTAATTACGGGTGTCAGCGGATTGTTGGGAAACAATCTTGCTTACTACTTTAAAGATAAGTATGAAATCTTAGGGTTGTACAATTCACACCCAGTTATTATAAGCGGGGTCCGTACAGATAGATGTGACATTACCGGCAAAGATTCTTTAAAAAGAATCATTCATAAATTTGGCCCTTCAATTATTATCCATTGTGCTTCTTTAACGCATGTTGATAAATGTGAAATCGATAAGGATATTACTAAAAAAATAAATGTCTTATCAACCACGCATTTGGTCGAATGCGTTGCCAATAAGAATGTCAAGTTAATTTATATCTCAACAGATGCTGTTTATGATGGTATTAAAGGGGATTTTTCAGAGAATGACAATATAAATCCTTTAAACTACTATGGCTTGTCCAAATATGAAGGAGAACTAGAGATTGCAAAGAAAGAAAATTCTCTAATTTTTAGAACAAATATATTTGGATGGAATATTCAGAGTAAAAAAAGTCTTGGCGAGTGGATGTTAGATGAGCTTAAGGCAAATCGAAATATAAATGGTTTTAAAAATGCTTATTTTTCTTCTATATATACTTTGGAGTTTGCCAGGATAATTGATATTGCTATCCAGAAGGATTTAAGCGGAATTTATAATTGTGGGAGTGCCGATACATGCTCAAAATACGAGTTTGCCATAAAGATTGCCAATTGTTTTGGTTTTAATAAAGCATTAATAGATCCTACCTCAATTGATGAATTTAATTTTAGGGCTAAAAGAGGGGAAAAACTCACATTAAATGTAAAAAAACTTCAAAATGAGCTTGATTATAAACTTCCTACCATAGGTCAGGCTATAGAGACATTTTATAAAGACTACAAATGTGGATTGCCGGATGAGATTAAACGAAACACATCTAATATTCAAGAACAACCTTCAATTATACCTTATGGAAGGCAATGGATAGATGCAAATGATATTCAGGCCGTTGTAAGCCTACTACGTTCAGGGCGGATAACACAAGGACCTAAAGTAGAAGAGTTTGAAAATGCATTATCAGAATTCTGTGGGTCGAAATACGCGGTTGCCGTAAACTCCGGGACGTCAGCTCTTCATATTGCATGCCTAGCGGCAGGTGTAAAAGATGGAGATGAGATGATAACCTCTCCAATTACCTTTGTGGCCTCAGCCAATTGTGCTGTCTATTGTGGTGCAAAGCCCGTCTTTGCAGATATTGATCCATACACCTACAATATCTCGCCAGAGGAGATTCAAAAGAAGATTACCAGACGCACCAAGGCAATTATCCCTGTTCATTTTGCAGGTCAGAGTTGTGATATGAAAGCCATTCACAATATAGTGAAAATGGCAGAAAAAAAATGTGGGCATAAGATATTCATCATAGAAGATGCCTGCCACGCACTGGGTTCGCTTTATAAGAATAAAAAGGTTGGCTCATGTGCTTTTTCCGATATGACAGTACTGAGTTTCCATCCGGTAAAGCATATTACAACGGGTGAAGGAGGATCTGTACTGACAAATGATGAGATGCTGTATAAAAAGTTAAAAAGGCTTAGATCACATGGCATTACGAACAATCCAAAAGAATTTATAAACAAACATTATGCGTTTACTGATTCTTCTCTTTTAAATCCGAAATCTGATATCCGAAATCCGAAAACACCAGGACCCTGGTACTATGAGCAGGTTGATTTAGGCTATAACTATCGTATTACAGATATCCAGTGCGCCCTCGGACTCTCTCAGTTAAAAAAACTTCATGATTTTAGTAACCGCAGACGTGAAATAGTAAATATGTATAATGAGGCCTTTAGCGGTATCGAATCTATTCAAATTCCTTTTGAATCTAAGGATTGTAATAGTAACTTCCACCTTTATGTCCTTCTCTTTAATTTCAAACAAATAGGTATAGAACGTACTCCATTCATGATTGAATTAAAACAGCATGGCATTCAAACACAGGTTCATTATATCCCCGTGCATACGCAGCCCTTTTACCGAGAAAAAATTGGCACTAACTGGGGAGATTGCCCCAATGCGGAAAAATACTATCAAAGGTGCCTTTCAATTCCTCTTTACCCCGCCATGAATGATAGCGATGTGGAAGCAGTCGTTGATAAAGTAAAAAACATAGTGAATCCCACAAGAAAAATGGTTGAAGCTACCTTCTAATGGAATAAGAGTTAATAAGATGAACATTTCAAAAAGTATAAAGATGCAGGAAAGGGCAAAAAAGCGAATACCTGGTATGACGCAGTTGCTCTCAAAACGCCCCGATATGTTTGCCCCTGGAGTCTGGCCAGGTTATTACAGCAAAGCGAAGGGAGTTGAGGTATGGGATTTAGACAGCAATAAATATATAGATATGAGTATTGCTGGTATTGGAGCCAACATACTTGGGTATGCAGATGATGAGGTAGATACCGCTGTTCATGAGGCAATCAGCGCTGGATCAAGCAGTTCTTTGAATTGTCCTGAGGAGGTGGAACTTGCTGATCTGCTTTGCGAAATACATCCATGGGCTGAGAAGGTTAGGTTTGCTCGTACTGGGGGTGAATCAATGGCGATGGCTGTTCGGATTGCCCGTGCATTTACCGGCAAAGATAAAGTTGCATTTTGTGGATACCACGGTTGGCACGACTGGTATTTAGCTGCCAACTTAGGTACCGAAAACGCATTAGGTGAACATTGCATACAGGGCTTGGATCCTCGAGGTGTTCCAAATGGATTGACTGGTACCGCTTTTCCATTTCGATACAACCATTTAGAGGAATTACAAGACATTGTAACTCGGCACAAAGAAGATTTAGCTGCTATTGTAATGGAACCAATCCGCAGTAAATGGCCCAAACCTGGTTTTCTTGAAGGAGCTAGAGCTTTAGCTACGGAAATTGGTGCTGTATTTGTCATGGATGAAATTTCTGCAGGATTCAGGATGAATTCTGCCGGAGCACATATGATTTTTGGTATCATTCCTGATATAGCAGTATTCTCAAAGGCACTGGGAAACGGATTCCCAATTGCTGCTATTATCGGTAAAGGGGAAGTGATGGATGCATCTCAGAATTCTTTCATTAGTAGTACCATGTGGACTGAACGTACAGGCCCGGCGGCAGCCTTGGCTACCATTAATAAACATAGAAGCGCTAACGTTGGCGATCATTTGATGACTATTGGGAAGCTAGTGCAGGAAGGATGGCATAAACTTTCATCCAAGAATGGTTTGAATATAAATATTGGTGGTATACCTCCATTGAGTCATTTTTCTTTTGAATATGATAATGCTATGGCGATGAAGACTTTTTTTATTCAATTAATGCTTGAAAAAGGTTTTTTGGCTTCCACACGTTTTTACGCAATGTATGCACATAATAAACAACATGTAGACGATTATCTACATGCGGTGGATGAATCCTTTGCTGAAATCTCTGAAGCAAAAGAGGCAGGTAATATTGAAAAATGTTTGAAAGGCCTTCCTGCCACAAGTGGTTTTAAAAGATTAACATGATTATAAGATAGTACGCGGGTAAAATTAAAATAGTAAAACTAATTTAAACAGCATTATAGTAAAATTAAAAGAATAAAATGAAAGTATTACTTGTGAATCCTCCTATTCGGGAATGGGCAAAACCAAATGTATTCCCTTTGGGCTTAGGATATATAGCTTCTGTTCTAGAAGGAAAAGGACATGAAGTTGAGGTTATGGACATAAATGCCCATCGCTGGGATAAACAGAAGGTTGAAGAAAAGATAAGAGATTCATCTTTTGATGTTGTAGGCATTGGTGCAATTGTTACAGTGTATCCTTATGTAAAATGGCTTATTGCAATATTTAAAGAATATCATCCTGATAATAAGATTATTATTGGTGGAAGCGTTGGTACTTCAATTCCACATATAGTTCTTGAGAAGACCCTGGCAGACATAGTGTGTATGGGTGAAGGTGAGATTACTATTCTTGAATTATTGTATGCATTGGAAGAAAGTGACGATTTTTCTAATATAGATGGCATCTGGTTCAGAGATAAAGATGGAAAGGTTCATCAAAACAAGCCAAGGGAGGCCATACACGACTTAAGCATTTTGCCTTTGCCTTCCTGGGACTTGTTTCCTATGAACGTTTATTTGGAGAATCCGATAGGAGCCCCAAACAGAAATAAGTGGATAGATGGCAATACTGATGGGAATACCCCTCTTTCTATTAATATAAACGGAACACGAGGCTGCCCGTACAAATGCATTTACTGTTATCACGACTTCATGGGACAAGGTTACAGACACCGCTCCCCCGAAAGCATAATAAATGAATTTAGAATATTGTATGATAGATACGGTGTAAGGTACTTCCATTTTATTGATGACGAATTCGTTTTAAAGAAGAAATTCATTTATGATTTCTGTAAAAAGTTAAAGAATGAATTCAACGGTGATGTTACGTGGGGGTGCGCAGGAAGGGTTAACCTGATGACCGAAGATTTAATTGTTGCAATGGCTGATGCGGGATGTGTTTTGATCGGATATGGAATTGAATCAGGTAGCCAGAAGATGTTGGACATAATGAAGAAGGGGGCTACTGTAGAACAGGCAAAAGAAGCAATTAAATTAACTAAAAAACACCTTGGTTGGGCAGATTGTTCTTTCATGATTGGAACTCCTGGAGAGAATAGAGAAACTATTCAAGAAACCATTGATTTTTGTAAAGAAATAGACCTGGCCCCGGAGGTTATATTTTTTGAAACACCTTATCCTGGAACAGAATTATATCGTATGGCTTTGCAGCAAGGTAAGATAATAGATGAGGAAGAGTATATTCTCAACCTGGGTGAACAGGGTGAAAATATAAGGGTGAATTTTTCAGAGCTTACTGATACGGAATTATGGGAGGCACAGGAGTTCATGATCACAGAACTTAATGCCTGGAACAAGCTGAAACACCCAGAGAGTAGGTAATAATAGTAAATGAAGATACTGGTCGTAGGCTGTGGTTCAATTGGTAAAAGGCATATACGAAATTTACTTTCGGTCAATGCTGGAGAGATAATTGCGTGTGATATAAACGATAAGAAATTAAATGATGTAAAAGAGGAATTCTCTATTAAAGCTTTTTCAAATGTTGAAGAAGCTTTAAACATAAATAAATATGGTGCAGCTTTCATCTGTACCCCCCCAAGTTATCATGTAGTACAGGCATTAAAGTTTTTGGAACTAGGCATGCATTGTTTTATTGAGAAGCCGCTATCAAACAGTCTTGAAGGAATTGATGACCTTATAAATATGGCTAATAGTAAACAAAAAACAGTAACTGTTGGCTATAACATCAGGTTTTCTCCTTTATTAAAAAAAATAAAAAAATTAATCGATAAAGACGTAATAGGGAACATACTTTCTCTTAGAGCCTCTTCTGGTTATTACTTACCGTACTGGCGTCCCAACGAGGATTACAGAAAGGGTTACGGTTCAAAGGAAGAAGAAGGAGGCGGTATAGTATTTGACGCAAGCCATGAAATTGACTATGTACGATATCTGGTCGGAGAAATCGACGAAGTTTTTGCAGTCTGCAAGAAACTAAGCAGCCTGGAAATAGATACTGAGGACTTTGCTGAGATTACAATGCATCACAGAAATGGCGCTTATTCACAAATACACCTTGATTATTTACAGACCAACTATAGAAGGAGTTGTGAGATTATAGGAGAAAGCGGGATGCTTGTTTGGGATATTAATGAGCGAGTACTGAAACAATATGGCCAGAATGACAAAGAATATCATGCCTATTATGAGGGGTTAAATGCCAATGTTAATGATATGTATCTGGAAGAGGTTCGCCATTTCTTCAGGTGTATGAATGGATATGAAGAACCTTTGATAAATATTAACGAGGGAAAGCGAATACAGGAGATAATAATAAAAATAAAAGAGTCTTCTGACAAAAAGAGGGTTTTACAAGTTTGACAGGTATAATGAAGAATATTACTGCAATTATACAAGCGAGATTAGGTTCTACAAGACTACCGGGTAAGACATTAATGACTATTGAAGGTGATAGCCTTATCGGCCATTTGGTAAGGAGGGTGAAGGAATCAGAATATGTAAATAGTATCATTATTACCACAACTACAAAAGAGAAAGATAATGCGATAGTGAATTTTGCAAAAAATAACAATCTAAGGTTTTATAGAGGAAGTGAAGAAGATGTTCTTGATAGATTTTATAAGGCAGCTATTGAATATAATGTGGAGACAATTGTTAGAGTGACACCTGATTGTCCATTATTAGACTCAAAAGTAATGGATTTAGTTATCTCGAAATATCTCGAAGGAGATTATGATTTTGTATGTAACACAATGCCTCCAACATATCCTGATGGATTGGATACAGAAGTATTCAGTTTTAAAGCGCTTGAAAAAGCCTGGAGGGAAGCGAAAAAGTCTAGTGAGAGAGAACATGTAACGCCATATATATATAATCATCCTGAGTTTTTTAAAATTTACAATTGTGTAAATGATATTGATTATTCTGGTATGCGATGGGTTGTTGATGAAGAAGTAGACTGCAGATTTGTTACTGAAGTCTATAAGCATTTATATAGATATGGAGAAATGTTTTA
>JAZGCJ010000195.1:0-3771 GCA_036476895.1 Thermodesulfobacteriota bacterium | reverse complement strand
CTTGCCCATGATATGATTTCTTTCTTACTATCTTGAACAATTTTCAACCTCTGGTATTCGTCAAACTCTGAAACGGAAATCTGTGCTTTAGGTTCTTGAGATTCTTCGCCGTTGCTCATGGGGATAGTAGTGAAATGTTAAATGTAGAGATATTAAAGTCTAAGACTATAATGCCGCAAAACCTCCTGCGATTTTCTACCATTTCTTATGAAGGTAGTCAATAACAAAACTTAGTTATTGCCTTCATTAAAAGTTTCACACCCACGCATAATTATGTGGTAAATCTGAATTTTTCCTCCTTACCTGTACCACGCTTATTTTTATTGACTAGGCTACCTAAAAAAGACGTATGGGAATTAATCAATCAGATACTCACCACCACACTAGGGGAACGTGTCATGCAGCCGAATTTTGGCTGTGGCATGAACAATCTGGTCTTTACCCCTTTAAACCCTACCACGATAAAAACTAATCTACCCCACCCCAAACCACATCTCACCTGTTATATCCCTGTGAATGCTGATGCTTAATTTTCCCAGAAGCCTATACGAAAAAAATATGGGGTCGTCTTTTGGACGAGGTTAGAACCTGTTTGTTAAAGGCTGCATAGAAAGGTGGTGAACAGACAATATGATTCAAGTACTTGAAAACCGTAAAAGTTAAATTATCGGTATCTCTCATTACCAGAGCACGTCATTCGTAATGCTATTTAAGGGTATTTAGCAAGTCCTTACACATCAATATAATACATTTCATATCCAAGACTTATAATCATTTCTCAACTGGCTTATCTTAGCCCAATTTGTACCAATTTGTACGGTTAATGGTCGCAATTTAGTCGCAGCAACTTTATCTTACTATTTTTCAAGGTGCTTGACACTACATCACCCAGATAATAGAATCTGAGCATGTGGAAATGTTTTAGATATATAGGTATTGTTCTTGCAGTAATTGGAGCGATAGCGGCTCCAGAAAATTTAAATAAGTGGTTGAAAACACTTGGTATTAACATGGATATATCAACAATAACTGATCAGAATACTATTAGATGGATAATTGTTGGAATAGGCATATTTATGGTAATTATCAGTTTAGATGTATGTAAAAAAATAAGGGACAAAAAAACATTTTTGCAAATAGGCTTTGACATAGAAAAATTCCCAGATTGTTTTGTTGATACAAGCGAAGCTTATGAAGATCCACAGACAAACAAAACTGTACGTCTTTCATTTTCAGAAAAATGGAGAATATTTATTTACAATCCATCTTCTAAAAAGACAGTAAAAAATGTTGAAGTCAAATTAATTGATGTTAATAAATGTTTATTGGGAGATGCTCGCAACTTGCCAGAAGTTCATCTTAAGTTTGCACATGATAATAACCGTGAACAGCGTTCTGTTAGTATTAATCCTCTGTCTCGTCAGTTTGTTGATGTAATTGAATGTTATATGAAATCTGGAAGAAGTAATGAAAATATTTTTTGGGTTCAGCATATTGAAAAAAACGAAAGTCTTGCTGATCTTAAATTGTTTTATAACAATATAGATAAAGAAGATTGCGAGATTAGAATAGAAGTTACAGGAGAAAATGCAACCTGTAAACCGAAGAATTTTATAGTCAGTTTAATAGGTAATAAGATAAAAATGAGGCCAACTTAAGAAGCAACTAGTTTTTGATACTCTAAATATACAGAAACTATATAATGACTTGTTCGGCTAAACAAATGGATATACCACCTCCAATCCTTAAGAAGCTGAAAAAGTGCGAAGATGATGCTAATGCGATACTCGAAGATGCAAGACGGAAAGTCACCGATTTCGATACATCCTCCATCGGATTGCGAGTATCTACAACAGCTCCCCTTC
Source organism: Thermodesulfobacteriota bacterium (assembly GCA_036476895.1). Lineage (GTDB taxonomy): Bacteria > Desulfobacterota_D > UBA1144 > Nemesobacterales > JAZGCJ01 > JAZGCJ01. The sequence goes on along the minus strand of JAZGCJ010000195.1, from coordinate 1,906 downwards.
CCCTCATGACCTGGGAAGAACAAGCCCAGTCTCTTGCTTTTGTCGTGAGATACGAGCATTTGCCTGAATTATACAATTTCGAAGCTGGTCGCCACCCAAGCGGGCGTTACTATCTAAATGAAATCGACCAGATTCGTGCAGCTCTTAACGAGTATCGCACCATTTTCTACAATCAGAATGATGGGATATTCTACGGTGCGATAACGAATTTGTATCAAAAAGCCTTTAGCTCAGAACACCCGAATGCAACGATGCGAATCAAGGCACTCACGCCAGAAGGTCAAGATCTATCTACAGACTACCTTGAACATCTAAAGTCGAGAAAGAAAGCAATTCGATATGGTATTGAAAAGTCTGATTTTGACTATATTTACAACGGCGTTTTACAGCATGCGGACGGTAAATATGCTATGCAAATGGTAAAGGAATACACGGATGGATCATTGGCATACTTACTTTTGAAAAATGTTTTGATCGCGCAAGGTCTTAAAGACTTCCTCAGTGAGCACTATAAGGTAATCAATGTTCTTAATTTTCCCAAAATGGGGCCGCTTTAACCCTCAACGCAAAATAAACCCTTTTGTTTTGTTCAGGCTGTGTATGGGATGTTATATATACATCAAGGCAAGGCACAAGGCACATACCCCCCTACCCTTACACACCACTCCTTTTCCTCTTGATTTTAGTAAGTCCTTGAGTATTATAAACCTCAGAATGGCTTGTTAGGTAACTATATGAAACCTAAATTTTTCGAAGAGCAGGTATTCTTCATCACTCTAAAGATTGAGAGCGTCAACCCGACAACTGGTGCATCTAGCGTAGGAACGGGTTTCATCGTGAAACATCCAGTTTCAGAAAAGAAATCATTTGCCCTACTTGTTACTTGCAAGCATGTACTATTTGGCGGTGTGGGCTATGTGACACTATCATTCAATAAACGAGAAACGGAAGGAGCGTTATCTGTAAAACTCGGTGATACAGTAAAAATAGGACCTGCAACTTACAATGATGTTTATACTGAACACGAAGACACTGATATAGACATTGCCACAGTGAATATTTCATCCATCATCGATAATAACCCCCTTATATTTTTCAAAAACCTTAAGGAATCAAACTGGGCTGACTTCAATGACGAAAAGCTACTCCCGATGGCAGAAGTAATCTTCGTTGGTTATCCAATCGGCTTTTCAGATCAATTGAATAATCTGCCTATTGCGAGGGCAGGAAAAATCGCTAGTCATCCTCGAGTTGATTTTAACGGAAAGCCTGAATACCTAATTGATGCCCAAGTATTCCCGGGATCAAGTGGGAGTCCTGTTTTTACACTTTTAAACGGTAAGTATCGATTATGCGGTGTTGTCGGTCAGTCCATATCACGCACATTACCAGTAGAAAATATCCAAGTAGCGACAGTTCAAACCGTACAAGATTTTATAGGTCTGGGTGTTGTTTATAAGCCCAATGCTGTAATGGATGTTATTAGAAGGGCTGCTGAAAGATTCACTAGCTCAGATACCTAACAAATAGCTTAACCAGATCTGACCACTGTTACAATAAGGCTTAGTTTTCTGATATGTAGATGCTTTACTGTCCCAAAAACACATGTTTATATGACACCTAAAAGACGAATCTGGACTATTGAAAATCCTATACTTACAACATGCAAGTTTCAAGGGTTTTCGAGACACCTAGTTTTCATAACTTACTTATACCCCACGTCGAGTAAGGGAAGCACCCCATTGGGCACTTCCCTCCTCACAGAACCCATCGTGCGGATTTCCCGCAATAGGCTCTTCAGTAATTGATTCATAGCACGGCAAATGACTTCATCATCCTATATGGTACATAAAGCCTTGGACGCCGCTAAACGAGCTTTTGCTACTATTCTTTCCAGTCCTGTTTG
>JAZGCJ010000194.1:0-4732 GCA_036476895.1 Thermodesulfobacteriota bacterium | reverse complement strand
TAGTTTTTTCTGTAATTTATTTATGGGCATTTTTATAATACTAATCTGGAAATAAATCATATAGAGGTGATTTATGAATATATTTAAATTGTTATCTTCAGTATGGGTATTAGATATTAGCCTGTTAATACTTTGTGGTTTAATATTCTCTGGTTACTTCACTCTATATAGAAATAAATTGTCAAATAGATCAATATTCTTTCTAATTGGGTTTGTTTTATTAGTTTTCGCTCTGCTATCACCCCTAAATAATCTTAGTAAAACTTATTTATTCAGCGCAAATATGTTTCAACATATGTTACTTCTCTTAGTTATACCTCTGTTTTTTATTTTCAGCATAAGTGAGTCTACGGTTAAGAGATTGATGAAGAGAAATGGCTTTGATAAAACAATTAGCATTTTATGCAACCCCGTTATTGCCTGGTTTCTTGGTGTTGGTTCGATGTGGATATGGCACTTACCCTCAATACACGAAGCCGCAATTAATAATGAAATAATAAGATACTTCCAAATAATCAGTTTTCTTTTATTTGGATTAATATTCTGGTGGCCGGTTTTTTCACCAATTAAGCAAAAAAGATTAAATCCTCTTTTATCTACTCTATATCTGGCATCAGCATGTTTGGGTTGTACGGTATTAGGAATTCTAATTACTTTTGCTCAAACGGGAATTTATGCCATTTATTTAAATCCGGCAGAATCCATGGGAATTGTGTCCTATCTAAGAAATGACCTTTGTCTATCTCCAAAAGTTGATCAACAGATTGGAGGATTAACAATGTGGGTTCCCGGTTGTATCCTATATTTAATAGCGAGCATGATAACTCTTGCAAATTGGTACAGAACACCTGATTACGATACACCTCTATTAGTAAATTCGAAAAATAATTTATTAGCAAATAACTTTTTACAAAATTAGTTGATTTAAAATCAGAAAATGAGCGATAGAGATAAAAGTGTAAATGGTACAGGTCTTGAGTTTCAGTCCCCGAATTCAGGTGGAAAAGAGTTCCAAACCACTAATTCTATAAACAATACTACAGCACAAATTCCCCAAGGTTGGGGCATACCTAAGCCTGAAAAAATACCTAAACCGGGCTATTGGCCTTTTTTAATGGCTATGGGGATATGTTTTATTTTATGGGGGCTCGCCGTCGGGTTTAACGAGGTTGTCAGCACAATAATTCTAATATCCGGAATTGGATTGGTACTATTTATTATTGCCCTTGCCGGATGGATAGGAGATCTGCGAGATGAGAGAAGAAATAACACAGATTGATTGTAACAGAAGGCAATTTTTAACAAAAATCAGCATTACGCTTAGCGGCATTGCTGCAGCAATGATAGGAATACCGATTGTCGGATCTATTCTTGCTCCAATTGTAAATAAGCCAGATCCTGTTTGGAGGCCTGTAGGTAAATTAAACAGTTTCAAAGTGGGAGATACAGTGCAAGTTACATTTGAAGATACTTCACCTTTACCTTGGGCTGGAATTACAGCCAAATCCGCCGCATGGCTTCGGAGAGATTCCGGTAGAGAATTCACTTGCTTTTCTGTTAACTGTGCTCATCTGGGCTGTCCGGTAAGATGGGTAGCGGGGGCAGAATTATTTATGTGTCCTTGCCATGGTGGAGTTTATTATTCCGATGGATCGGTAGCAGCCGGACCTCCGCCTCGGGGTCTGTATAAATATCCGGTGAGAGTATTTAACGATCAAGTCGAAATTTTAGCTAGTCCTATTCCTATTACTACGGTTTAGTTAATTTTATGATTACCCTTGTTTTTAAAAGATGGAGTGATATATGCTGTCCCTACAAAAAGCATTAGAGTGGTTTGATGACAGAACCGGCTTAATAAAAGTATTTAACAGACTCGGGCCGGGACATATAGTTCCAGCAAACTCGGCTTCTTGGTTTTACGTTTTCGGCAGTGCTACACTGTTCGCATTTATAGTTCAGGTTGCAACAGGAGTAACCCTTGCATTTATTTATGTACCGGCTTCAGGGGAAGCTTATCAAAGCCTTCAATACATAACTAACCAAACTACATTCGGGAGAATTGTAAGAGGAATACACAACTGGGGAGCATCGGCAATGATACTCTTAGTCGGGATTCATATGATCAGAGTATATCTTACAGCTTCCTATAAATTCCCTCGCGAGATGCATTGGTTAACCGGTGTTGTGCTATTGGCTCTAACAGTTGGTATGGGGTTTACAGGACAGGTTGTAAGATGGGATCAAACAGCAGTCTGGTCTACAATTGTTGCAGCTGAACAAGCTGGGCGAATCCCTTTTATTGGCACTTGGGTTGCCGATTTCATTATTGGCGGGGCAACAATCGGTGCCACGACTCTTAGCCGCATGTACGCCTATCATGTATTCATAATCCCTGCATTGCTTTTCATTTTTATCGGATTTCACCTATATCTGGTGTATCAAAACGGGATTTCTGAAATGCCCAAGCCCGGTGACCCTGTCGACCCAAAAACATACAGGGATAAATATGAAAAGAAGCTTAAAAAGGACGGAGTGCATTTTTGGCCAGATGCTGCATGGAGAGACATGGTCTTTGGATTTATCGTTATTACCACGATCCTTATAATCGCTTTGGTAATCGGTCCGCCAGATTTAGGAGCACCCCCGGATCCGGCTAATTTAGATGCTCTGCCCATACCTGACTGGTACTTTATTTTTTATTTTGCTTTTCTTGCTCTGTCTCCACCTCAAATTGAATCATATCTTATGATCGGGGGTCCACTCGTAATCGGCCTCCTACTATTTTTCCTGCCCTTTATATCAAACAGAGGTGAAAGAAGTCCGCTTAGAAGACCTTGGGCAATTGCAATTGTTGTGCTTGCCATTGCCTCCTTATCAGGACTCTGGGCAATAGGAATTACCTCTCCCTGGTCTCCTCATTTTCATGCAAAACCTATTACAACAGAAATCATAGGTGCAGAAAGTGGTCCGGTTTATAGAGGAGGAATTCATTTTAACAATAAAGGGTGTTTGTATTGCCATACCATCTCAGGACATGGGGGAGAAAGGGGTCCGGATCTAACATATATCGGCGATCGTTTGTCATACAATCAACTAACTTGGAGAATTATGAACGGAGGGCTGAATATGCCGGGTTACGGCGGGACACTGACAAATGAAGAATTATCTGATCTAGTAATATTCCTACAAACGAGGAAGCTTAAGTTAAAAGAAAAAGGTAACTGAGCTATTCGGGATCCTTTGATTTCATAAGAAACTTCAGTTGAATTATATCTCTTGAAAGGAAAATATCTAAAAACCAGTCAAGTGATACTCTTATCTTCCTGTCAAACCCCGGCAGCTTTCCAAGGTAGATCATCCTCCACATAAACCATGCGAAAAAGCCGGAGAATTTAATTCCCTTTATTTCCGCAACGGCGGAGTGGTGACCAAGTGGAGCAAGCATACCAATGGTCTTAAAGATGAACGGCTTTTTACCCGTTCCGTTACCATTAATTTGTGATGTGATGTTCTCCCCAAGTCGATGGCCTTCTCTTATAGCAAGCTGTGCAGTTGGGGGATAAGGCTTATCGCTTTCGGGATCCTTTATCTGGGCACAATCACCAATTGCCCAAACACCCGGATATCCATCAACTTCAAAATACTCGTTTACCTCAATTCTTCCCCTTTTATCCGCACAGGGTAGCTTAGCTATCACCGATTGCGGGGATGTTCCCGCAGCCCATATAGGGGTACAAGTTTCTATCAAATCACCACCTTCAAACTCCAAACCGTGCGTGGTAACCTTAGAAACCCTTGTGTTCAGACGGAATTCCATTCCCCTTTTCTTCAACAATTGCAATCCGTATTCAGCAAGCGATTCACTCATCTCGTGCATTATTCTATCACCAGGGTCAACCACCACCACCTTGACTTTTTCGGAAGAAATATTGCGGTAATATCTTCTGCTCGAGTCGATGAAATCATTTAGCTCCGCAGCCACTTCAATTCCTGTATATCCCCCACCAATTACCACAAATGTTAATAGCTTTCGTTTAGTGGATTCTTCGAACTCCAGATCCGCACTCTCAAACATATCTATAACATGACTCCTTAAAACCATGGCATCCGCGAGATTTTTCAGAGGAAATGTATATTCCTCCGCACCGGGAACACCATGAAACCCCGATTTTGAACCCAAAGCAAGAACAAGAAAATCATAGTCTAGAATAAAAGATTCATTACTATGATAGTGAAAACATTCAACTTTTTTATTGTCTAAATCTATATTCTTAACTTCCAGTTCCTTAAAGCTGGCTTTATTCAGGCATTCTCTCAGAGGTACTACACAATGCTGTGGCTCTATACTACTAGCTACAACTTCGGCCAGCATTGAAGTAAAAATAAGGTAATTATTTCTATCTACTAATGTTATCTCTATGTTATCGTCGTTTGAAAACTGTTTTTCTAATGTATTTACAGTTTCCAGTCCCCCAAACCCTCCCCCCACAACCAATATCTTGGTCTTTTTATCAGAGGACATTAAATACTCCTAATATTTTTTCGTAAAAAATCTAAACCTTTATCCTAAATATATCAATTAAATGTTTATGATTAAGTTGGAAATCTTTTTTTAAAGTTTATGATTCTTATTGTTCTTTATCCCTACCTTGATCTTTCTCAATCCTTATTGCTGAGTATATAGTATTTTCACCTCTTTGAATAAGAAAAAGGGCTGTTTTCCCATCATCAA
>JAZGCJ010000193.1:0-24106 GCA_036476895.1 Thermodesulfobacteriota bacterium | reverse complement strand
ATAAACGGTCAAACAATTATTACTCTGGATGAAAAAGATTATAAAATTACCGATGGAAACCACTAAACCATAATTTTTCTTTAATTTCTTATATCTATAGCTTCTTATAATTCCTCTACTTGAGCAGCCAAATTAAAATCTTTTTCAGTTATACCCCCTTCACTGTGAGTAGAGAGGCTAATAGATACTTTACTATATTTTATCAAGATATCCGGATGATGATCGGCCTTTTCAGCCAATATGGCAACCTTATTCACAAACCCTATCGAATCAATAAAGTTCTTCATCTTGTATACTTTTCTAATTTCATTTCCGGACACCTCCCATCCCTCCAAATCCTTAATCTTGTCTTCGACTTCCCTTGAACTTAAAACGGCCATAACTACCTCCTGTTAGATTTTATCAATCATTACATTAAAATATTAATATATGAATAACGTCTATTTATCAATCGGATCTAATCTGGGAAACAGAATAATTAACTGCAAAAAATCATTGAGAGAAATATCAAGAGTCTCTATTATAACCTCACTCTCCTCCCTTTATGAGACAGTACCAATCGGCAATTCCAATCAGCCGCGTTTCATAAACTTGGCAGTATCAATAAATACTAGACTCTCCCCACCCCTGCTATTAAGAATGATCAAAAAAATTGAAGCAAATATAGGGAGGTTTAAAAATGAAAAGTGGGGACCCCGGATAATAGATATAGACATTATCTTCTACAATAATATTTGTATAAATCACAGCAGCCTGGTAATTCCTCACCCCAGTGCACACTCAAGGAGGTTTGTTCTGGAACCTATCAATGAAATTGCACCTAATCTAATACATCCGGTACTTAAACGGGATATCACAACACTGCTCAAAGGGGTCAAGCAAAAGCAATTTATAAGAAAGGTAGGTAATATCTACTAAATATATTTAATTACTGCTTAGCTTCGCTGATTCCAAGGTATTCCAAAGCAGCATTGAAATTGTCATAGGACCGACACCCCCAGGAACCGGAGTAATATACGATGCCTTCTCCTTTACACCCTCAAAATCTACGTCGCCTGTCAACTTTCCTTCTTCATCCCTGTTTATTCCAACGTCAATAACAACAACTCCGTCCTTTACCATATCCTTGGTAACAAAATTCGCACGTCCGATTGCAGCAACCAATATATCCGCCCTTCTCGTTACTTCCTCAAGAGGATGGGTGCGTGAGTGGCAAATTGTAATAGTGGCGTTACGATGTAAAAGAAGAATCGAAACGGGTTTCCCGACAATATTGCTTCTACCTATAATAACAGCTTCTTTACCCTCAATAGGGATATTGTAAAAATCAAGCATCTTCAATATCCCATGGGGCGTACACGAAATAAACCTTGGATTACCTTCAAGCAATAATCCAACGTTTTGAGGATGAAAACCATCAACATCCTTTAAAGGAGAAACAGACCTTAATATTCTTGTATCGTTAATCTGCTTTGGAAGGGGAAGCTGTACCAATATCCCATGTATCTTTGGATCATTATTGAGTTTATTGATTAGTTGAAGAAGCTCTTCTTCGGTGGTCTCTTCCGGGAGTTTATGCTCTTCCGAATATATACCAGACGTTGAACAGGCTTTTCTTTTATTTCGTACATATATTTCAGAGGCAGGGTTGTTTCCAACCAAAACCGCCGCAAGTCCGGGCACAATCCCGGTATCACTCTTTAGTTTTTCAATTCCTTCAGCGATCTCCCGTCTGACATGCTCGGAAACCTTCTTCCCATCTATCAATTCCGCTATTTTAAAGACCTGCCTTTTTCTAAATTTTCCAAAAATGGTTTAAAGGCCCATGCCCCTTACCAATATCAAATGAGTTTGCAATAGCTCCGTTAATATAATTTTTAGCCGATCTAATAGAATCCATAGTTTCATTTCCCATTGCAAGTCCCGCACAAATTGCGGCAGAGAATGTACAGCCTGTACCATGAGTATTCTCAGTAAATATACGCTCAGCTTTTAACTCTATATATCGTTCACCATCAAACACTATATCGATCGAATTATCATTCGACTTGAGATGTCCTCCCTTCACAACGACCCACCTTGGACCTAGTTCCTTTAATTTTAAAGCCGCTCTTTTCATATCTTCTACATTTTCTATTTTAATGCCAGACAAAATTTCGGCCTCGTCAATGTTAGGTGTAATCACCATGGCAAGAGGAAGCAAATCATTCTTTAAAACGTTTACTGCTGTTGGTTTCAATAGATCAACACCCACCTTCGACCTCATAACCGGATCAACAACTAAATTTCTAATTTTATATTTCTTGATTCTTCTAGAAACCAGCAAAACAACTTCAGAACTGCATAACATCCCTGTTTTTACGGAATCTGCACCTATATCACCGAGTACAGAATCAATTTGCTCTTCCACAGAATCAATGGAAATATCCTCTATTGAAGTGATAGAAACAGTATTCTGTGCGGTAATCGAGGTAATTACGGATGCCCCGAACACCTTATATGATGTAAATGTTTTCAGGTCGGCTTGTATTCCTGCCCCGCCAGAAGAATCAGAACCTGCTATTGTTAGAGCTATTGGAATCTTTTTCAACATAAAACAATCGTAAAATATTGATAGTTTAGAAAAGTCTGGACATTTTATCAAATTATGTAAGAATAGAAAATCTCAACAAACAATTTTAGGAGATTAAAACATGAGCAAAAGTAGTGGTAATGAAGTAATACTACAGGAACTCTTTACAACCGATGAAAATGGGGCTGTAAGACTGATCGCAGGGTATTGCAAGGAATCTGATAATTATACATTCCCAAAATATCTGGTTGATCCCGTGAGCTTTTCGGATGAAATTGAAGAAAAACTGCTTAGCCCAACAGGAACACTGCACTCTTACACCACTGTCAGAAGAAGTATGCCTGAATTTCCTGTTCCCTATGCTCTGGCATTAGTTGATTTTCCAGAGCGTGTACGAGTTATGGCCCAAGTTGAAATAGATGACGTGGAAGATCTAAAAATCGGTGAGGAAATGGGAGTTACGGTTGGTCGTGTGAAAAAAACAAATGACGGTAAAGATGTACTATCATATAAGTTTTATTCGGTTAGAAAAACCAAAAAGAAGAAGTAGTAGTAATTTATTAGCTGTCTAATTTATTTAAATAAATTCTTAATGACTATTAATCCGGCACCGTTTATAATTATTTAATTCATTTTATGAGCTTCTTTTACGCCATATGATTAATAAAGTCTTAATAGTCGTTGCAATACCAACTTTTTTTATATTATTCCTATTTAAAACAGCCGATCCGAAGAAAGAAGTTGTTATCAATAAAATCCCAAATTTTCTCCTGATTGGGACTATTTCCTCTCAGGATAGCCATAAAGCACTGATAAAAAACAAGGATACCGGTGTACTGAGAGCTTATCACAAAGGAGATAGTATCTACTCAGTTAACAATAAGCCGATTAAAATCATTTCAATTAATAACTGTGGAATTACAATAGACAACTTAGGCAAAAAAGAGTATTTACATTGTAAAAAAACAAAAAGCGCTTCTAGGGCCAATCTTTCTCCATACATTCCAACCCCATTGGCCAGGTTTAAAATATCACTCGGGCAAAAAGTTCTTAAAGATGATGAATTCTTCTCACGTTTCGATAATGATATCAATTATTTCAGCATAAAGAATGGGATTGATCCAAGACTTGTAAAGGCAGTAATCAAGGTTGAATCCAATTTCAATCCCGAAGCTATATCAAGTAAAAAAGCAATGGGAATCATGCAGTTAATACCATCTACAGCCGAGGATTATGAAGTCGAGAATCTGTTCGATGCGGAAGACAATCTGGAAGGCGGAATTAAGCTTCTATCCGAATTAATTGAATTTTTCGATGGCGATATAAAGCTTGCCTTAGCCGCTTACAATTCCGGGAAACAGGCAGTAATAAATCACGGTTATGAAATTCCCCCATATCCGGAAACTATAAGATATGTTAAAAAAGTTTTGATAAATTATGAATATCTGAGAACAAAAGGTTCATCCGGAATCTGAGGCTATTTTCAAAAAGTTGCTTTATTATCTCATACCTAACCAAGGATTGAAATCAATAAAAGATAACAAAGCAACTATGGTTAGAGAACATAAACTCTCCAAATTTTGTTTCAACAACCTTAAAATAGAAACCAACGGATACTCGAAATACAGTTTAATATCTTCAATTACTTAAATATATTTTAACGAAGACAATGCCAAACAAACTTAAAAAAAGTCTATTAGTCTCTCTATTAATTCTCATAACTATCGCTGTGATTTTATATATATCGGCTATAAAGATTTTTATACCAAACATAGTAAGAAAAAGCGTAAACACCCTGGCTTCCGAGAAAGGATTGAACTTGACTTTAAAACAAGTAAGAGTCAGCCCGGTATTCTCAATTTTAATTGATAAAGTTTCCCTATCAAACGAATCAGAACGGATATCCCCTATAATTTCGATTGAAAATGTTGCTATTAAATTAAACTTTCTCTCATCGATTACTGATAGAACTCTTTCCATCGAAAAAATAGTTCTAAAGCAATTTCATCTCTATGTTGAAAGAATAGATAATGAATTATGGGAAAAACTCTTTAAACAAAAAAATCTGTATGAAAACAAGGCAACTAAGAAACCATCAGTGAAACTCCATCTCCTGGTATTAGAGAATTCAACTATTCAATTTAATAACAAAGACTCTTTTTTATTAGAAAATTTAAAACTCAAATTTAATCAAAGTTCCCTCGCAGATACCGGGCAATCTGAATTAAACGTGGATTTCGAAATAGACGACAATATTTTTTCAGTAACATCCGTTATTAGTAAGACTGAGAAGAATAAATCACTGGCATTACTAATAATTTGTGACAATCTTCACCTTAAAAAATTGGATAATTATTTAGTCCCTAAATTAGATCTCAGTCTGGAATCAAAAATTAATATTAATTTACAAGATGATTATAGCTCGAGTGGCATTATAGAACTTATAGATAAAAATACCGTTAATGCAAACAGTTCAAACAGCTTGGCCAGGCTTTCCATAAAAACATCATATAATAGAGATAATAATTCAATAAATTTAACCACCTTTAACTTATTCATAGAAAACTTATTAGAAGCCAGTCTCAGAGGAAAACTGACAGATTTAAAAGGTGATAGGAATATTGATTTAAAAGGTAACGCCAAATTATATAATTTAATTAAAATTCAAGAGCATTATGTCGACTTATCAAATAAGACCCTAGATGGAAATTTAGCAATACCTGATCTGAACGTTAGTGGTTCTTATAAGCAAAACGATTTGAAAGCATATGGAAAATTAAAAATTGAGTCTATAAACTTTAAAAGCCCGGAATCAAACATCAATATCTCGGACCTTAACGGCTTAATAGAGTTTGAGCTATTTTTTTCACGTCTTATACCCAAAGAACTGAAAGCTAACGGCAGTATATACAGTAAAATTATATCAACCGATTTTGGGATGTTTGATAATATAAAGTCAAGAATAAATTTCAATACTAATAACAATTGGACAAACAATATATTAACCTTTGAAAATCTATTCGCAAACTACTTAAACGGGTCTATAAAAGCCGATCTGAAATTAAATCTGTCAAAAGATAAAAAAAATATTAAAGGGATACTTACAGGCAACAATATCGAGGTTGACTCTATTATTAAAAAGATCACACCCATTGATATAAAAGGTATTTTAAAAAACTTTCAAGCAGAAGTTAACAGCAACTTCAGAGACATTGAGGCTAAAGTAAATATAGTAGCAAACCAATTCAGCATAAATATCGGGAACAATAAACCTCTTAAAATATCCCGAATAACATCAACTGAACCATTTATATTTTTCTACAACACCTCTTTCGAAAAATCAGAGGAAAAACTAACAATTTCTACAAGCGGATGTATTTACGAAGATTTAAATTTTGATTTTATCAAAATCAAAAGCGGGATGCTGGAAGATTGGAAGCTAGACCTAGGTTCCGATGATCAGTTGAAAATAAGTCTCCGTATAAATGGGAAAGATGCAGTTCTATTTGATCATGTTCTACCGATAAAATATATCGAAGGGGAATTTGAATTTTCGATAGGTGAGATAAGCCGGTACTCCGGCTCAATTAACGGAAAAGACATCCTATATCAAGATTTTAATTTCCCAAGCATTTCAGCCAACCTGAATTTCTCAAACAATCATATTGAATTCACAAACGTTAAAGCTGAAGTCAATAAATATGGCTTATTTGAATCGGAGAAAATAAATACTGCTATTTCTAAAGACATTTTAGTCGATATAGATAATGGCAAGTTTACATTTTCTGACTACAGAATAATATCAGAAGGTATATCAAGCAGACTGAAATTCATAACTGATAAGAAAGAATTGGCCTGGGGAGGAAACGTATACGTTGACACAACCAGCTATAAAAACCATCAATTAAAAGATCTCAAACTAAGCATAGGTTCAAAATCCAATACCTTTACAATAGATAACGTCAGTGGAAATCTCCTTAACGGGACGTTGATTGGTTCATTTAGGCTCGAGGGGAATGAGAACACAGACAAAATCAGGGCAAATATAGAAATTACAGGACCTTCGTTGGAAATTAAGGATTTTTTACTATTATGGGACAAACTTAAACTAAACTATGAAGGCGAAATTGCAAATTCTAAATTAGGAGGTAAAGGCAGTGTAAACATTTCAAGCCTAACAATCAGCAAAGATAATAAGAAATTAGAATTGATAGGAGAAATGCCCTTCAGTATTAATGAAGGAGATCTAAAGATAATAAATGCAAATGTTCAAAACAATGGAATTAGTGCATTTTTTGATCTGTATTGCAGTAATTGTTTTGATTTTAATAATGGCAGTAGTTTTACTTTCATAAGTAAGGAACTTTCAACAAATTTTGTCACAAACATCGTTAAACCGTTTTTACCTGCAGAAGTAATGGATATTTCACAAAAGGGGAATATGAACTTAGTGTTTGGTGCAACTAACCAGCATTTATCAGGTGAAAGGTTTCAAGGATTAATCACATTTAATAATATTGACCTGTCATGCAACTTTTACGGCACACAGATGTTTATAAATGGTGTTAATGGGTCTGTCAGACTGAAAGACAAAGCAGAATCGATAAATCCTCTGAAGAGTATATTGGGTAGTGAATTAAAATTAGATAATGAGATTTACAAGAAATTTTACAATTACCTTACACAGGCAGATCAATATGAGAATTTAGACCTGATCAAAATAAATGAATTTAAATACGGCATATTCGATTTAGAAAATATTGAAATTCAACTCGAATTGATTCCTGAAGAATTGACCATTAAAAGATTCAGATCAGAAATATTTAAGGGTGAGCTGATGGGGACAGGGTACTTTAAGTTTAGTAATGAACAGGAGGAATATAATTTATCCTTACTTTTAAAAGATATCAGCCTTATGAGCATCTCGGAAAAAGTAAAATCTATTGAAGACTATATTACAGGCAAGATTAATGGACTGGCATGGTTTTCCGCAACCAATAATTTAAAGCAGTCTTTACACGGACCTTTTAAGTTTTGGTCAGTAAAATCCCAGTCGGAATCAAGAAAAATTGGAAGAGCTCTATTAAGCGAACTCGGAGCCAAAGAAAGACTCTTTTTGAGAAAATCCAGAACCTACGACAGAGCTGAAATATCTGGCTATATTAAAGATGGTGTGTTAACTTTTAATGAGTTTGAAATAACCAACGATATACTGGGTTACAGGAATTTGGACATAAAGGTTGATAAACAGAAAAACTCAATCACAGTTGACCATTTACTTTCGGTTATTGATGAAATTGGCAAAAGAACTGACGAAATAAGAATCGAATCAAATTGAGAAGGAGAAAATATTGAAACAATTCAAACTTATTAGCGTGTTTATCGCAATTCTGCTACTTTCGGGCTACCTGTGCTCGTGTGCAACCATTACAGTAAATGTTTATTTCCCCGCGGAAGAGGTAAACGAGGCTTATACAAGCTTAGAACAGGAATTTTTAAAGCAGGAACCTGATGATGAATCAGATTCAGAAATTAAGCAAGAACCGGAAACTGAATCAAAGATACAGACAAATGGGGAGGTACAGAGCAAAACAATTTATAAAAAAGAACCCACCCTACAGACCAAAAAAATTGTTATTCTAAAAAAAGAAATTAAATTAGATTTTTCACATTACGCCTGGGCACAGGAAAACTTAGACAGACAAATTACAAATGAGCTAAGAAGCATGCCCAATGTGATCAAATCCTTTAAGAGCAGAGGGAAGAGGGTTAAACAGATAAATCAAATGCTCAAGGATCACAAAGTTGGTGAAGGCTCAAATGGAAAATTAGAAAAATTAACCAATCTTTCAACACAGGAAAACAACCTAATGAATGCTGAAAATAAAGACAGAGAAGTCATAATTAGGGGAATGGCCAGTGCGATATTAAAGATAAACAACCTTCAAGAGACTACTTCAAACCTGAACAGAGTGATGGGAGAAGCAAGTAAAGAATTTGCAGATGTCAGATATAAAGAAGCCCCGAAGAGCTCTATGTTATTTATAAACGGCAACTGGATAGAAAAAAAGTAAACCTGTAAATGCAATAACTCGACAATAAATCTTAAAATCCCTCCGTGGAAAAACTTCCCAATTAAGTTATATCAACACAGTTGCTTAAATTTGACTTCATGCAACTACTATGCTAGTAATAATTGTTTAATTTGAGGAAGTTAAATGTAAGGATTTTATATGTTTGAAGGAATTTCTGAGAAATTAGGTACTACTTTAAAACGAGTAAGGGGTTACGGAAAACTAAGTGAATCAAACATAGAAGAGGCACTTAGAGAGGTACGTCTTAGCCTTTTAGAAGCGGACGTTAATTTTAAAGTCGTTAAAAGTTTTATAGATTCAGTAAAAGTAAGGTCCCTGGGTCAAGAAGTTGCTCAAAGCTTAACGCCTGGTCAGCAATTCGTAAAAATTGTCAATGAAGAATTAGTTAACATTCTAGGAGAGACTAATTCCGAACTTGACCTTAAAGCATCCCCACCGGTTGGAATTATGTTAATAGGTCTTCAGGGATCTGGTAAAACGACAACCTGCACAAAGCTCGCCAGACTTTTAAAAGAAGAACATAAAAGAAATCCTTTGTTAGTTCCTGCAGACGTTTACAGGCCTGCCGCTATCAAACAGCTTAAAGTTCTGGGAAAGCAAATAGGCGTAGATTCCTTTGACACTCAGCCTGGTCAAGACCCAGTTGAGATATGCATACAGTCTATGGATTATGCCCGCAGAAATGGACATGATGTTGTTCTAATTGACACAGCTGGCAGACTACATATCGACGAAGAACTGATGAATGAGTTAAAAAACATTAAGAGAGAAGTAAATCCAACCGAAATTCTATTGGTTGCAGATGCAATGACAGGTCAAGATGCCGTAAATATATCCTCAAGTTTTAATGATGCACTAGATATCAATGGTGTAGTACTAACCAAAATGGATGGGGACGCTAGAGGCGGTGCAGCACTATCTATCAAATCGATTACAGGAATACCTATAAAGTTTTTTGGAACCGGGGAAAAACTGGATGCACTTGAGGTCTTTCATCCTGACCGAATAGCATCGAGAATCTTGGGGATGGGTGACGTTTTAACATTAATTGAAAAAGCTCAAACCGCTTTTGAGGGGAAAAAAGCGGAGGAAATGGCAAAAAAACTGATCAAAAAGCAGTTTTCGTTAAATGATTTTAAGGAAGCAATGCTAGCAATGAACAAGATGGGGTCAATAGACAGCGTGGCATCGTTAGTACCGGGAATGAAAGAAATTACTAAAAATCAAAAAGCAATGGATATGGCCGAAAGAGAAATAAAAAAAACAATTGCCATAATTGAATCCATGACTAAGAAGGAACGCTTAAACCATGCTATTATCAATGGAAACAGAAGGAAAAGAATTGCCAGGGGTAGTGGTACAAGGGTTGAAGATGTTAACAGAATGATTAAAAATTATATGCAGATGAGAAATATGATGAAGAATATGGGGAAAATGGGTAAAATTGCTAAACGCATGATGAAATTTATGTAAAATATTATTTATAAATCAGGAGGAAGTCATTTGGTTACAATAAGACTTACAAGAATGGGATCTAAAAAGAAACCGTTTTACAGAATAGTTGCTGCAGATAAGAGATCACCCCGGGATGGCAAATTTCTTGAGATTTTAGGCTATTACGATCCAACTAAGGAACCTCATGTACTAGAAGTAAAAACTGAAAGAGTTAAGGACTGGATAAGTAAAGGTGCTCAAACATCTGGTAGAGTGGGCAAACTGATCTCAAAATTGATATAATTTAATACGTTGTTGTAGTCGGAGTCCAAAAAGTATTTACCCACAGGAGGTTATTCAAATGGAAAATCTAAAAGAGCTTGTTGTCTTTATCGCTAAATCACTCGTAGATAATCCAGAACAGGTAGTGGTTACAGAAGTTGCCGGAGAACAAACTTCAGTTCTTGAATTGAAAGTTGCCTCTGAAGATCTAGGTAAAATAATCGGCAAACAGGGTAAGACTGCAAAAGCTATTAGAACAATTCTTAGTGCCTCTGCTGCCAAGATTAGAAAAAGAGCTGTTCTTGAAATTCTGGAGTAATAATTTATGCCCCTAAGATGAGATGGGACTGATACCTTTTGGAAAGATTACTAAATCCCATGGACTTCAAGGAGAAGTGAAATTTTATCCATTCAGTCGGAGTTTAAGCAATTTAGAAAAACTTGAAAGGATATATGTTAAGCCTAGTAATGAAAAAAGTTCTGAAGAATTAACAATTATTGGCAAAAAGCTTAAAAATAGATTTGCTATTCTTAAATTTGACACTATTAATTCAATTGATCTGGCTGAAAAACTTAAAGGGTATACAGTATGGGTCGATACAGAGGATCTAGAGGAACCTGGGGCAGATGAATATTACTGGTTTCAACTTATCGGAATGGATGTGTATACCGATCATGGCACGTTCGTCGGAAAGGTAGACAAACTCATCGATATAACCTACCAGACCTTGATAGTAGTAAAGCAAAACGGTAAGGAAGCATTGATACCAATGGTAGAGAAATTTATCAAGGATATAGATCTTGCAAATTCAAAGATTACTATCATACCAGTAGAAGGTCTGATTGATTAATCACCTTTCTTCTTGCAACGCTTAAATATATGAAATTTGATATCTTAACCATATTCCCTCAGTACTTTGATTCGGTTTTTTCTTTCGGTCTCTTTGATAAGGCTAAATCCAAAGGTCTGATTGAAATAAACACACACGATATAAGGAATTTTAGTTCTGATAAACACAAAACGGTTGACGACAAGCCATACGGGGGAACGGGAGGGATGCTTTTCAAGCCCGAACCACTTGGTAAGGCAATTGAAAAAGTAAAAGGCGAGGATGGGAATTGCCAAGTGATACTTACCAGCCCGGCAGGTGTCAGTTTTTCAGATAAAATTGCAAAAGAACTTTCCAGTTATGACCATTTAATTTTCGTATGCGGGAGGTATGAGGGAATCGATCAGAGAATAAGTGAACTCTATGTCGACAGAGAAATATCTGTAGGAGATTATGTGGTATCGGGCGGTGAAAGTGCCGCATCAATTATGATCGATGCAATTTGCAGATACATTCCGGGATTTATGGGAAATGAAAATTCCTATCAAGAAGATTCATTTACTAATGTGCTTATTGAATACCCTCATTTCACAAGACCAAAAACCTACAAAAACCTAGACGTGCCGGATGTACTTATATCGGGCAATCATAGGGATATTGAGAAATGGAGGAGAAACGAAAGTATAAAAAGAACATTTTTCAGAAAAAATGAATCCCTTGATAAAGTTAAATTATCAACCGAAGATTATAATTTCATTAACAAATTGAAAAATGAGAATCCATTAAATTTTCATGCTTATATTGCATTAATTCATTATCCCATATACAATAACGCCTTCAAAATTATTACTACGGCCTGTACAAATTTGGATATACACGATATAGCGAGATCATCCCTAACATATGGGGTAAAAAAATTCTATATAGTACAGCCAAATGTGGAACAACAAGAAGTTGCAAATAGAGTAGTTGAACATTGGACCAAGGGACCAGGATCTAAATACAATAAGACTAGGTCAGAGGCATTAAAAATAGTGGATATTAAAAACTCTATAGAAGAAGTTAATACAGAAATTGAAAGTACAACAGGTTTAAAACCTATTACGGTTGTGACCGATGCAAGAATAAGAGATAATATGACCGGGTATAGCGAGATAAAAGGTATGATGGGTAATTCGAATAACCCATTACTAATATTGTTTGGAACCGGATGGGGATTGACCAAAGAAACAATAGAATCTGCGGATTTTATACTCAAGCCGCTTTTTGGTTTCACAGATTACAACCACCTGTCAGTCAGGAGTGCTGCAGCTATTATTCTAGACAGACTATTTTCATGTACAATATAATTTAAGGAGCAAAAAATGAGCACATTAATAGAGTTTGAAAAACCTAATATGAGACAGGATCTTCCCGAGTTCAGATCAGGTGATACTATAGCCGTTCACTATAAAATAAAGGAAGGTGACAGACAAAGAATCCAGATATTTGAAGGTGTGGTTATCGCAAAAAAAGGCGGAAGTATAAGAGAAACATTTATGGTAAGAAAGGTATCTTATGGAGTAGGGGTTGAGAGGATATTCCCACTACATTCTCCGCTTATCGATGAAATCATCGTAAAGAGAAAAGGTAAAGTTAGGAGAGCAAAACTTTACTATCTTAGAGGGCTATCTAAAAAAGCTAGTAGAATTAAAGAAAGGACTAAGTAAATCTTGCGGGGAATAAATTCTCCATCAATACTTGTAACTGAATATTTGCAAAAAGTACCGTACGAATATGTAGTGCATATGTACCCTTAAATTAAAACTTGTTAATCTAATATACTTTCATATATTGCTAATTTCAATATATATGAATTACAATATTAATCTTTTAATAGCTAGGGTTTTATATCCTCCATCTTTATATCTGAATCTCATAATGTCAAAATTGATCAAGAAAAGAAGATGGTGGGACTACATTGATAACCAATTAATCTTAGGTGCAAGACCATCAATTAACCAAGCGAAAAGGCTGAAGGACATTGGGGTAAAAGCTGTATTAAATTGTTGTGAAGAATATAACGGACCACAGGAATTTTACACCGCTAATGGAATCTCACACCTTAAACTAAACGTAGTAGACTATCAATCTCCAAACATTGAGCAAGTTGTTCAAGGAGTTGGGTACATCGAAGAAAAGATCAATCTTGGCAATAAAGTCTATGTTCACTGTAAAGCCGGGAAAGGCAGAAGTTCTACTATTGTTCTTTGCTGGTTAATTAAATCCAAAAAGCTTAACCCAGAAAGTGCAATGAAATTTATAGTTGACAAACGTCCTCACGTAAATAAAGGAATTCATAAACGGGATGTAGTTAAACGATTCGTTAAACACTTAGGTCTTCACTGACAAATTCCGATTTGAGAAGTTTAATGTCAATATGCATAGCCAAATATTTCTATTTCTTTTGAAAAGTATTTGGCAATTTTTTTCCTCTCTACAGAGTTCAGTGTTTCACTATAGTGTCTTTTGTCTTTTCTAGTATCAGACTTTGCCCTTGGAAGAACTATTTTTTCTCTGAATCCGAACCTATTACTTATTTCATCTAAAGCCTTATCCAGTTCTTCATACAAGTAAATTTTGTCAACCGCAATCTTCCCATCAATTGTATATAATTTATATCCGGCGTTTTTTAATCCCTTGATCTTCCCTGATTCTATAAAATCACCAATTGTTTGGCGCGATTCTTCTTTGTTAAGGTGATAATACTGCGAGATCCCACGATCCCACAGATTCCTTTCAAAGCAAAATTTGTAGTACTCATTCCATACTCTTTCACCTACCAGTTTTTTTACCTCTTTCGCTGTAATATGATTGTAAAACTCCGTTTTCCTTCTGTAAGACTGCGTATTTTTTTTGCTAAAAAAGAATCTCATCCAAGTGCCTAATGAGTATTTTGAATAAGGTAGTTTATAGTTCCTTGGGCCATATCCCAGGCTCTTTCTCAACTGCTCATCATCAGGGGGTGATAACATCGTTCTCACCACAATACTTAGAAAGAGCAATTTCTATGCTCGTACCCGCCGTCTTATTTGTTTTTAAAAAGATAAGTTTATGCTTGTGGGAGAGGACCACATGGTTATGTTATCATAATTGAATAAGATAATAAATTCAGATCTACATATGATTAAAGCTCACATTTAATTAAGCTAAACCGGTTCTAAATCCTGACCTTTTACTATACCAATAGGGGAATACCCCTCATAATCTGGAAAGATTGTACTTAGCAGCAATCGCTTATGATCAGCTAAGTATCAAGATAATAATTAATGAATTTGGATTGTGGTCTTATCGTCGCTGTCGGGATCATTGTTCCCGTCCCCTCTCTTTGAGTCTATGCATAACATGGGACATCCTTTGATATGCAGTATAAGATGAAAAAATTAAGATAATCAACAGCGCTAATTTAATCATATAATCGCCCGGATCATAACCAAAAAGGATCAAGGCTTGATTTACAAAATAATTGAATATAGAAAGAACACCTAAATAAACAATTCTTTCAGTTCTTTGCATTATACCAACTTCACAGTCTATACCTAATCCCTCTGCCCTGGCCCTTGTATAACTAACCATTGTACTGGACACAAGAATCAAAAATACTACATATACAAATATGCTTCCCTGGAAATAACTAAGAAGTCCTATATAAATAAATGCTTCTGAAATTCTATCCAGTGAAGAGTCAAAAAAAGCACCGCGCTCAGAACTTTTATCTAATGCCCTTGCGACACGTCCGTCAAAAATGTCGAATGTTGATCCTGCCAATATTAGAATACCAGCAAGAAAAATTAAACCAGAATAATAGCAAACACCGGTTAATACAGAAACAATTAGTGTAGATATGGTTAGAATATTTGGATGTACTTTTTTTTCTATAAGATAGTTTTCAATTGGCAGCACCAATAGAAGCCACCATTTCTTTATATTACTTCCAAGGAGCTTTGATGATGGGGGATCCTGATTATTTTTTGACCTGTTTGATACTTCGTTAACGTTTTCCATATATTAAAATCTTAATTTATGAACTATTGTGCAACCTCGGAAACAAAGGTTGATGTAATCAGTGGCTCAGACAACTTTAACTCTTCACCATAAATTGCGGCTTCATCTTCGCTATCAAAACGACCAATTCTGACACGATACCATATACCCTTTTCACCTAAATCTGAAACCATTACATATGCATCATAATCCTTTGCGATTAAACTTGCCGTTAACCTGTTAGCCTCAATCCGATTTCGAAACGAGGCAACTTGAACTGTGTATTGATCAACGCTACTCTCTTTTTCATCTGGAGAAATAACTTTTGAGCCAACATTATCAATTTTACTATCAAAATCATCTGTAGATGCAAGTTCAGAAACTTGGTTTGGTATTATTTCAGCAACATTTTCATGTTCTACAATTGGTGCAGTTTCACTACCCTTTTTCACTTTTTCTTCTATATCTTTTATTACAGTTACTCTCTTATCTGAAATGCCCTTTAAATCCTCGGGTGTTTTTTCAATAATTGCAGATGGATCAGGTTCCTGATTCTTATCCATAACATTATCGGGATCCTCTTTAAGACCACTATTCAATTCCGGCTTTGATTTAATTTGAGATTCAGTATTTCCAAGTTTTACATCTGATATCTCTTTATCTTCATATAGTTCAATATTATGTGAATCGGTTTCAATTATGTCTTCAGCAATATTTTCATCTATAACCTCTTGATTGATCAAATTATCATTCTCTTTTATTACTTCTTCAACTTCGACACTTTCTTCATTCATTGAACCATTTTTATTTTCTGCATGGACATCTGAACTTCTTTTATCTTCTACAACATCCTTATGAGATTGGGCTTCATACTCTATGCCTTTATGGGTAACATCAATAGCCTGCCCTCTTTCAGTAACAAACTGAGTTTCTTTATTATCTGCAACATAGGAATGTGTCACAGGAGATTCCAATTGTTCATTTAATGCAATAACAATATCCTTATCATGGTTATCAACTTCTTGGTTCAGAATTTCTATATTTGCTTCTTTTGACTTACCGAGTCCTGGGCTATCAATCTCTTCCAACCCAGTTTCATTAGTTCCTTCCAAAGCATCATTTGCTGAACTACTTTTATTTTCTTCCACATAGTCAGGTGCTTGGGATTTATATCGTTCGTTTGTCAGTGAACCTTCACTTATATGCTCACTTACTGGAACAAACAGGGTATCAGTTATACTCTGTGAATTTAAATGTGTCACAGAAGATTCCAACTGTTGATTTAATGCAATAATTATATCCTTATCAGTGATCCCGATTTGTTGAACAGATTCAGGAGTCTGGGATTTATAACCTATGTTTTTCTGTGAAGCTTCAATCACTTGCTCCATTTCTGCTACATACTGGGATTCAGTTATATTTGGAGCATTCGAAAGTGTAACAGAAGATTCCAACTGTTCATTTAATGCAATAATTATATCCTTATCAGTGGTTTCAATTTCTTCAGCAGAGTCAGTATATTGGGATTTATACCCTATGCCTTTCTGAATACCTTCACTTGTATGCTCCCTTACCGGTATATACCGGGATCCAGTTATTCTTTGAGCATTTGAAAGTGTAACAGAAGATTCCAACTGTTCATTTAATACAATAATTATATCCTTATCGGAGATCTCAACTTCTTGAGGCGGTATTTCTACAGTAACTACTGTTGACTCACTGGGTACAAAATTCTCAATCTCTACCGACTCAGTTTGTATAGTTTTCTCTACAATTTCATTTGCCGAGTCACCAATACCCATATCACCTTCTACCGCCACCTGACTTAGATCAATTGCAGATTCTATCTCTTGTGAGATTATTTCCTCTTCATCAACTATAGAAATTTCTGTAGTATCACCCTGATCAGGCATGTTGTTAGACTCAATATTTAGCTTAACGACAGCCAGATTGGTCAATTCCCTTTTTAAAAATACATTACCTTCAATTATTTGAACTTCTGTTGCTCCAATTATATTCGATGGTGATTCGAATACAATTTTATTCGATGATTCTGCAAGTACTTTTATCTCTTGGCCTGCAAATCTTACTTTCGTATTTGATATATATCCGTCAAATGGACCCGATGCTGTTACTAATCTTCCCGCCTGACCAACTTTGGGCAAGCTAAAATCTTCAGGGCCCGGTTTACTAAGTATAACAAATTTTCTTTTTATAACCTTCACCGGTACAACTGTTGCAGCAACTTGAATGCCATGCCTGTCTTTCAGAATTATATTGGCAACATCACCTGCTGCCGGACTAGGAACTTCAACAGTTATCCTTTCAGCACTCACAGAAAAATCGGTATTGCTAAAACGTATACTATTTTCCAATAGAAGCTCGTTGTTTCTTTGAATATCCTCATCTGAAAAACCGGAAGGGGTTACCCGTATTGTTCCAGAAATTACTTCTCCAACCATAAGATCATCAGGTAAATATAATTCGATCTTACCTTGACCGGTAACGAAGGTTATTACATGAACGCCATCACCGGTTTCTGCCTTGGCAGTGACATCTGTTTGTGCGTAAGAGTCAGACCCAATAACAAGCAAAAGTGAAATTAGACCCAGATTTATTATTCTAAAAATCATTTTTAAAATTTTAACTAATTGTTTATAGTAACAAATATCAATTTAATATCAGGTTCGGCTTCTTTTAAGCTTTCAGCATATTTATTAGCTTTTTCCTTTGTGTCAAAAGTTCCAATCCTGACTCTATACCACGGTTTCCCGCCTTTAATCCGAATCTGTTTAATAAATACAGGATAACCTTTTAGTCTAATAAAATCTTCAAGTTTCTTAGCTTCCGCCGCTTCCTTAAATGATCCAAGCTGCACGGTATATTGCCCGTTTGGATCAACAGGGGGAAGATTTACATAATTATCATCAGAAATTTCATTTTGAATTTGTAGTGCAACATCATTTGACTCATTATCAGTTTGGGCCGGGCCATTTTCAGTATGTTTTGCAGCAATAGGCTTCTCGGTATTTTTCATATCTACATTATAAGCTTGTTGGGAAATTACTTTGTCCAATTCCCCCTTGTTTTTATTAACCTTTTTTGAATTTGAATTCTTCATTGAATCATCATTATCTTTAGCTTCATTATCAGCGGCCGCTTTTATATCCTGATTAGATTCATCAATTTTCTCTTCTTCTATCAGAGATGATTGCTTATTATTAACAACTGATCCTAATGTATTACTTTCCTCATATTCTTTTTGATTGTCTTCAAAGATCATTTCTCTTAAATTTTTTCCTTGATTAAGTCCGTTTCCTACAATAACACCAATCCCGAAAACTAATATGAATATTACTCCAAAACATAAAAACACTATAAATGTTTTCATTTTATTAAAACCTCAGTTAATACACATAACTACATTCTGTCCGGTGAGGCAATACCAAGCAGAGTAAGACCATTTCCAATTACTATTCTAATACATTTTATCAGGAAAAGCCTGGTTTTAGTTAGATCACTATCATCTCCGATTATCCTTACTCTATTATAGTAAACATGGAATAATGAAGCAATGTCTTGAAGATAAAAAGCCAATTTGTGGGGTGAAAACGACAATGCACAATCTCTCACGATTTCAGGAAACTCTAGTAATTTTTTTATGATCTCTATCTCTTCATTTAAGTTCAATAGACTTAAGTTTTCATTACTTGCTTCAATATTAACTTTCTTAGCATTTTCAAAAACACTGCCTATCCTTGCATGTGCATATTGAACATAATAAACGGGGTTTTCATTCGACTCTTTCTTTGCAAGGTCCAAGTCAAAATCCAAGTGGCTGTCAGAACTCCTCATGATCAGGAAGTAACGCATTACATCTATCCCAACCTCTGCAGCTACTTCCCTCAGAGTAACATAGCTGCCGGCTCTTTTAGACATTGAAACTTCCTTTCCCTCACTCATCAACCTGACAAATTGAATCAAAAGAACCTTGAGAAGAGTTTCATCAAATCCAAGTGCCTTTACAGCAATCTTGAGGCGATTAACATGACTATGATGATCGGCACCCCATATATTAATAAGACCTCCTTTATAACCTCTTTCATACTTTTCATAATGGTAAGTTATGTCACCGAGAAAATAAGTAGGGGTTCCATCCTTTCTTATTAACACCCAATCCTGTGAATCCCCGTAACTAGTTGACTTAAACCACACCGCACCATCCTTTTTTTCCAATGCCCCAATATCGGACAATTTTTTCTTTACACGATCGACCAGGCTGTCACCTTCTTTAACAGAATACAGCTCATTTTTTTCACTAAACCAACTGTCAAACTCCACTCCTATACTTTTCAGATCTTCCCGTATTTCATCTATCATTTTTGCCTTTGCAAAATCGCTGCAATAATCTATAGCTTTATCTAACGAGTCATTTAACAGTTTGTCCCCCACTTCATTTTTTAAATGTTCGGCAATTTCAATAACATATATTCCTTTATAACCATCTTCAGGAATTTCAGACTCCTCACCAAAAAGCTCTTTATATCTCGAAAAAACAGAAAGTCCAAGTAACTCTATTTGCCTACCAGTATCATTTATATAAAACTCCTTAGTAACATCATATCCAGCAAAAGACAGGATATTAGCCAATGTACCCCCAACGACTGCATTTCTGGCATGCCCCAAATGCAGTATCCCGGTTGGGTTAGCACTAACATATTCTAATAGAACCCTCTTTTGATTTCCCAGATTGGAACTGCCGAATTCACGGTCTAAATCATTGATTTGATTTAATTTAGAAGATATCGATTTTTCTTTAACAAAAAAGTTTATGAAGCCGGGTCCGGCAATTTCAGTTTTTTTTATAATTTCATTACTGTCTAAGGGTAAATTTTCTATAATTAGTTCCGCAATTTCCCTTGGACTCTTTTCAAAGCTTTTCGATAGTACCATAGCAATATTAGTAGAAAAATCCCCGAATTTCTTGTTTTTAGGTATCTCAATATTGAATTTAACCTGAACATCAATCGAGGCATCCCTACCTGAAATTGATTCTATAGAACATATTATTAATTTCCTGATTTCTTCTTTCATTTCTTTATCAAGAAGTTACAATTTATTTTCTGGTTTGATCGACAAGTGACTCAAATCATTTAAAACAGTAATATCAAATTTTCCATCTTCGCAAACAATAAGACTTTTGCATGCAGAACTTAGATTGAAATTCCTTGCCTCTTTCAAACCAACTTTCGAGAATCTACAAAGAAGTGTATTGATCGTCAAGTTATGGCTGGCTAGAACAACCGTTTCTTCTCTGTGATTTTCGTAAACTTTCTCGAAAACACCCCAAACCCTTTCCTGCACTTCTTTCAAAGACTCGCCATCTGGCAACTTCAATGAATCTGGATCTTCTTTCCACTTTGCCAAAATATGGGAATAATCTTTTCTTATCTCGTCAAAGCTAAGACCTTCAAATACTCCCTGATCCATCTCTCTCAAATCAGTTTCTATATTTACATTCAGATTATGGTGCCTTGCAATTTCCTTCGCTGTATCAAACGCTCTTTTTAAATTGCTGGAATATACAGCAGAGATATCTTCTCCCTTTAAGGATTTCCCCAATTCTCTGGCCTGTCTTCTGCCATTATCGTTCAATTGCACATCCGAAATCCCCTGACATCGACCGATACTATTCCAATCAGTTTCTCCATGTCTTACGATTATCAGATTCATTTGCCCACCTTTTAAATCAATACGCCTCGTTTTTAAACGGTACTATAACTCCTTTAGTTACAGCAACTTCTTTCAACTCAGGGGGTGGAGGTGGCAGAGGAGATGATTTATAAATTGCCCTCACACAAAAATCATCAAACGCCCTATTTCCAGAAGATTCTTTCACCTTAACATCCCGAACAACTCCATTCTCATCAACCTTAAACAATATTAATGCTTCCAGGCTTCCATCAGTTGGGATATTAGGGGGTATTCTCCAATTTTGACTAATTTTGTCGTGAATCATACCCTTAAAAATATTTACAATAACCGGGCTTACCAAGCTGCCCGAAGATTCACCTGATCCAGTTTGAACTCTACTGGAATCCTCTGATGTTCTGTCCTTCGAAATATTGGCCACTGCCACTTCTCTATCCTGATTAGTGGACCCTTTTTTTAATTCTTTCAACACCTGCTTACGCTTAATATCTTTTAGCACATCTTGAATTTCTTTGGAACTATCTTTCTTCTCTGGTTTTTTAGTGGGTTTAGGTTTCGGAAGTGGAGCTTTAGTCGGTTTTGGTTTTGGCTTAGGTGTTGGTTTTTTAGTGGGTTTGGGCTTTGGTGGTGGAGCTTTAGTTGGTTTAGGTTTTTCTTCCTTTTTTGTCTCTAAAGCAATCTTCTTTTCCACTTTCTTAATAGGTTCGGTTTCTTTCTCTTCTTCCTTTTTCTGATCCTCTTTAAAAATAGGCTTGGTCTGGGGTTTCTTTTCTTTTTTAACGGGCTCTTTATCTGAATCTGGCTTACTTACAGTTTTCTTTACCTCCGGCAAGTCTAGATTAGAAAGAGAAACATTGATCGGGTTAGAGGAACTGATCTGCCTTGTATTGCCTATTCCCCAGAAAATAATTAAACCTATTAAAACAATATGAAGTGTTATTGAGAATACCATTCCCCAAAATGAAGAAGACTTTGAACGTCTGTCTTTATCAGGTTGCATAATACGCCAGTTTATTATTCTTTATTGGAGGGAGGCTCCGTGATAAGACCAAGTTTCTCTACCCCAGCATTTTTTAAAGTAGCCATAACCTGAATAACTGCTCCATAAGAAACATCTTCATCAGCTCTTAAAAAGATATCTTCCTCTTCCAACGATTTCCCCTTCGATTCTACAAGCTTTTCAATTTCCTCTCTTAGTTGGTATAAAGAATATCTTTGCTTATCAATATATATCTCACCATCCTCTGTAATCGTAACGACAATCTTTTTCCCTCTTTCAGCCGCAGGCATCGGTTTTGATTCAATTTTGGGTATATCAACTTTCACTCCCTGGTATAAAATCGGTGTTGTAACCATAAATATTATTAGCAGAACCAACATAACATCTACAAAAGGAGTCACGTTTATTTCTGAAAGAACGGTCCTTCCCTGATTGTTTGTACGCATACCCATGATTTTTACGCTTTTTTAAGATACCTCTCAACTATATTTAAAAATTCGGCTGAAAAATTTTCCATCTCAACATCTATTTTCTTCACACGGCTTAGAAAATAGTTATACGCCACTACAGCAGGAATTGCAGCTGCCAGACCAAAAGCGGTTGCAATCAATGCTTCTGCTATTCCAGGGGCAACCGCTTGCAGAGTCGGTATACCCTCGCTTCCCGTGAGTCCTATGAAAGAGGTCATTATTCCCCATACGGTACCAAAAAGCCCTATGAAAGGAGCGGTAGTGCCTGTTGTAGCAAGAAAAGTTAAAGAGCCTTCTAATCTTGATACTTCTGAAGACATAGTTTTATTAAGAGCTCTTTCAACCAATTCAACAACTCCCAGTTCATTAACTACGTTCTCAGGGATTTTTTGACTGTCGGGATTTCTGTTTTCAACGTTGGATCTTGCTCTTCTTATCTTCATTACCTCGCCGTATCCAGATCTGAAAAGCTCTGCAATAGGACCACCTACATGTTTTGTTGAGGAATATAGGTTTCCAAAATTTCCACTTGTATGATAAAGATCCAAGAATTTATCAGATTTCTTAGTAGCTCTTCTCATCACTATAACCTTTGTAAAAATGATTGCCCACGAAATAATTGACATTAGTATAAGAATAATTAAAACAAACTTAACAACCGGCCCGGCATCAGCAATAAGGCTTGATACCCTTACACCGTTCGATTGAGCTGCGTGTACAGTTTCCACAGCAAAAAAGGATAAATTAAATAGTGTAATCATTGATAAGCTAAATTTAGGGCTCAATTAAATCGAAAATCTATAAGGACTTTAATTAATCTTTAAGTTTTCCATATGCCTTTACTAAAATCAAACATATCTTAATTACCAGCATTAAACTGAATCTGCATATACTCAAATTCAACACTATATATTACGAATCATATCCGATAAAGTTTTAAAGATAACCATATATTGTAAACTGTTAGATAAACTTTTTCGGAGGACAAACATGAGAAAGGTTCTTTTTGCTCTATTCCTTACAATATTATTTCTCACTACAGAGAATTCATTTGCCGTGGATGAAAAATATCAGGTAGTTATAGAAGAAAGCTTTTATGTTGTAAAGCCTGAAAATCAGGAGAAATTTCTTCAGATCTACAGAGAAAAGCTTTATCCCTTTTGGAAAGAGATGGAAAAGATGGGGATAATTCAGGGGGATTTTAAAATGTTTTCACAGAGGGTTCATACACTCGAACCTCTATGGACATATAAAACTCTTGTTAAATTTGCCAATTACAACTCCATAGATAAGTGGCTCGAGGTAAGAGACGAAGTATATAACAAGCTTTTTCCGGGGGAAGGCGGCTATAAAGCCCCTAGAAGAGAAACCGATAAAATAACGGAAGCTCACTGGGATGAATTCATTCGCCAGATTCCTTTGGACAAAAAATAATCAGAATTTTTTTTACGATTGGAGCAGTCATAGGAGACATATAAGGTCCTACAATAGACCTTTGTGGCTTGATACAGAGGAAGTGGTAGGTAGATTCGGTGGCAGTAGTGAATTTCATCGGTTTGTAGTTTCTAATGAAGACGATAAGGTCGGAGAATTTTATAGAAAAAGACGCCATGGGCCGATATTGGGAAGTGAAGAATTTAGGGAGAAAGTAATGAAAGTGATTGGCAAGGTTAGTCCGGAACATCCTC
>JAZGCJ010000192.1:0-3054 GCA_036476895.1 Thermodesulfobacteriota bacterium | reverse complement strand
CAATATCATTTGCCATTTTTCCAATTTCTTTTTCGTTCTCACCTTCAATCATGACTCTGCACAAATTCTGTGTTCCCGAATACCTGACAAGTACTCTTCCCTTTTTCCCCAATTTTTTTTCAGCATCCCTTATATTCTTCCTTGCTTCCAGGTTATCTATATCTTTTTTCTTTTTTACCTCAATATTTATGAGCACCTGTGGCAATGATTTCATACATTCTGCTAATTTACTTAACTTTTCCCCTTTTTCTTTCATAACTTTCAACAACTGCAAAGCAGAGATCAAACCATCCCCCGTTGTTGCATAATTTAAGAATATTATATGCCCAGACTGTTCTCCTCCCAAGACATATCCTTTTTTCTTCATCTCATCAATAACATATCTGTCTCCTACCTTTGTCTTAACAACATTTATGTTTTCTTCATCCATGGCAATATCAAATCCCTTATTAGTCATGATAGTTACAACAACACCACTCTTATTTAAAGTTCCTTTCTCTTTCATATAAATAGCACATATTGCAATTATATGATCGCCATCAACATTTTTTCCTTTTTCATCACAAACTATAACCCTGTCAGCATCACCATCCAAGGCTATTCCAATATCTGCTTTTTCTTTTTTCACAGTTTCCATCATTTTTTCAGGATGCAGAGCTCCACAATTTAAGTTTATGTTAAGTCCATCCGGTCTATCATTTAACACAATAACTTCTGCTCCTAGCTCTCTAAATATATCCGGCGCAGTATCGTATGCAGCGCCATTAGCACAATCCAGCACAAGCTTTAATCCTTTTAGATTCATGCTTTTTATGGAAGCTATTACAAATTTTATATATCTTCCTTTTGCATCCTCAACTCTACAAGCTTTTCCTATTAAGTCTCCTCTTATATGTTCTGTCTTTACATTTTCTGTTAGAACATACTTTTCAATCTCATCCTCAACATCATCAGGCAACTTATATCCATCTGCACTAAAAATCTTTATTCCATTATCTTCAGCAGGATTATGTGAAGCACTAAGCACAATGCCTGCATCAGCATTTAACGATTTGGTTAAATGAGCAATAGCAGGTGTTGGTATCGGACCAACAAGTAAAACATCGGCACCTACTGATAAAATTCCAGATGTTAATGCATTTTCTATCATATAGCCACTCAACCTGGTATCTTTTCCTATAACAAAATTAGGTTTTTTCTTTCCGCATTTTTCTTTAAAAACATGGGCAGTAGCTTTTCCTACACTCAGCACCATTTCAGGAGTCATTGGAAATATATTTGCTACTCCTCTTATTCCATCTGTCCCAAATAATTTTTCCATTTTAATTTACTTATTCAATACTAATAGACTTGGTAAATTTCTAGGCTTATTCACACTCTCTCAACTTAGTACACGGGTTAGTAAATACGGCGACATACCTACTCGCATGTCATTGCTTCGGCTAACGCCTCGCAATGACCATAATTATGAAATAGAGCACTTAGCAATATGATAAGCAAGAGTAATTATAAAGGTATTACAGTTCAATAAAGAAAATCATAAGCATCTTCCCTTCTTCGTGATAAGGTATGTTTTTACACTCAGTTGTTTAAATAGTAAGACGAGGGTGAATAGAATATCCATTCAAGACTCCTATACAGGGGGGGATCCGAGAAATGAGACTCTACCTTTCCTTTCTGAGACCAATGTACATACCATGTAAACAGAAAACAGTTTATATTTTGGCAAAGGTACCTGTGAAGGTACAATAGGTCTCAATGGGATAAAATCCGTAAATATGCACGATGTCAATAGAAGAAAGACAAAGCTATGGATCGTCCAAGCTCTGGAAATAATTTTACCCTTTTAGTGGCGTTTGTTGACCAAGGAACACTCTACCGTTTATCCAACAGTGGATACCACGATATCATGTTCTCTTCTTAATTATCCAGATTAGGCGACAGAGAAAATTTTTTAAACCATTTTCTTGAATTTCTGACCTGCCTTGAAACCTACTGTCTTACCGGCCTTGATATTAATAGTTTCGCCTGTTTGCGGATTTCTCCCCTTCCTGGCCTTTCTTCTTCTTACCAAAAACGTCCCAAATCCTATTAGTTGTACGTTCTTGTCTTTTCTTAAACCTTTACTAATGCCACTCAACACTGCGTTCACGGCCCTCTTTCCCTGGGCCTTTGATGTGTCCAACTCTTTTGCCACCGCTTCAACCAAATCTTGCTTATTCATCTGCTCTCTCCTCTCTTAAAAAAAAATTAATCCGATCCTAATTAAACTACTATATCGCCTTTAGGCGATAGATTTAAGCTTCGGCTGTAAGCCGACTAAAGATTAAAAGTAAAATTCGAAGCACGAAACTCGAATTTCGAAACAATTTCAAACTTCTAAATTAACCCCGTGGAATAAAGGGTAGATTTAGTTCTTTATTCTCTTTACATTCTCTATTTCACAGGGTGAAAATGTTCTAAACTTTTTTTATTTAGGTCATTTGATATTTGAATTTGCCCGCCCCGTTAGATAGCAAGCATCTTACGGGGTGAATATTTCGATATTTGGTTTTCGGATTTTTCAAACTAAAGTCTTCGTCTAAAGGCAAGGGTTTTTCTACCATTCCCCGAATGGGACAATAACTATGCCGTTCGACAAACCTTCATCAAACCGACATACCAATTATTACACCTTCAAAAACAAGTTTACCATTTACTATCCCCTGAGTGTCAAAGATAGCCCTTCTCGCCCTTAATTCAGTATTTTTTGCAATTATGATAAGCCTATCACCCGGGGAAACCTTACCTCTAAACTTTACCTTGTCTACGCCACCAAAGCCTAAAAATCTATCATCCTGTAAAATTCTCTTATAATAATATGTACATAACTGCGCAGCAGCTTCTACCATTAACACACCTGGAAAAAGAGGACGGCCAGGAATATGTCCACGTACCCAAAATTCATTGTCTTTTACATCCTTATATCCGATGATTATTTTATTCTCAGGATCAAATTTAATTATTCCATCTAATTGCTCCATCTCATAACGATGCGGATTTACAACCCTGATC
>JAZGCJ010000191.1:0-4469 GCA_036476895.1 Thermodesulfobacteriota bacterium | reverse complement strand
CCAATTCTCCTATTATATAATTTTCTATGGTCTTTTCTTTATATATAGACGTTCTAGCAATCAGCCAACTGTGACCGGTTTATAGCTATTCGAATAAACCGTTGTCGAATTGATAGTCGAAATCGTTAATCTAAACAGTTGCAAAGACGGAATATGGATCCTTGATAAAAACATTTGAGGGTGACAGTGTGAAATGAGTGACAAGCCCGGCGTGACAATAATTCCACAACGTAGAAGCACCATCCCTTCGATTAACTCAGGACAGGCCCTGGTGCAATTATATTATCGCGGCTAGAAGCCTCTCCTACAAATATGGTTTATCGGACTAAATCTGGCATGACAGATAGTTATGATTACAGTGATGACAATAGTAAAGGACTAAAACGCCTGCCCTATACTTATAAAAAACTGAATCCTACTTATACCGGGTTCAGGATTAAGTGCATAGCCGACATCCAGCCTCACAGGTCCTATCAGTGTGTCATACCTTAACCCTGCACCGGGAGCGTATTTTATATTGCTCAGATCGAAATCCCACTGTCTTTCAAAAACATTACCGTAATCAAAAAAAAGCACTCCTCCGAACTCCCCATATATAGGAAACCTCATTTCAGCATTCCCTATAAATATCGAATTTCCGCCAAGAGGATCGTTGTTTTCGTTAAGTGGCCCCAGTTCTTGAAATGGAAACCCTCTCATACTTGTACTTCCCCCAGCAAAGAATCTTTTAAATACAGGAATATCGAAAGTTCCGGTCGAACCGAATGGCTGTATAACGCCTAATATGACTCTCTTTGCAAAAACTATATCCAGATAATCTTTGTACCCTCTAATTTCAATTGATCCTTTTGAATAATCAACATCAGAACCAAGTGCCATAAATGATGGTTCTAGAACAAACGAAACAGCATATCCATTTCTTGGGTTAATAAGATTGTCCACCTTGTTAAGATCAAACCCTAGATTAAAAAAGGTTAGGAAAAAGTTTTCTTGGCTTGAATCAATAGGGTTTCTTGTTGTGCTCCGGTTTACTTTTGAAAATTGAACCGTAAAAGAACCATAAGTGCTTAAGTCCGAACCAAAGAGCTTATTAACCGTAGACTTCGCAAAAAAGCTCTCCCCCTCGAAGCTTGGCACATCATCCCTTTGAAAATTTAGCGTTTCGGTTAAATCTGATCCCTGCCCTACAACATATGGTTGGATAAGACTTGTAGATAACGATTGAGTTATAAATGAAACCTTTCCTGCGGTTTCCAGTCTTCTGCCACCACCGAAAAAGTTTCTCTGACTCCATATTACCTGTGCCCTTAGCTTGTCTTCAGTTCCAAAGCCCAAACCCAGTTTGACCGTACCCAAGTTCCTTTCCTTTACACGAATAAAGATATTCGCAATCTGATTATCGTCATCATAAACCGAATCAATAACAACAGACCTTAAGAGTCCTAGTTGAAAGATCCTTACTTGAGTCTGATCGATTTTATCCAATGAGAATGGTTCACCCTCTTGAAATGTTACCTCCCGAGAAATAATATCTGATTTTACTTTCTCATTGCCCTCCACCGTTACCGAACCAAAGCTATAGAGCAAGCCCGGGTCAATATGAAATTGAGCATCTACAAATCTTTCCCTTCTGTTAACTAAAGCTTGTCCCTCAATTGTAGACCTTGGATAACCGTTATTTGATAAAATTTTTGATATAACAGACTTTGTTTCTTCATATTTTATTGGAGAAAAAATCTTATTTCCCTCTAGCGGGACAGAATCTTTAATCTTCTCCTTCAATGCATCACTAAGACCTTTACCATAATACAGTTTAAGATTTTTTAATATTACAGGCTTACCCTCATTAATATTAATGGTAATTTTTACTTGGCTTCTATCCTTATTAAAATCCAAAACAAAATATGCATTGGCATCGTAATAGCCTCTATTTGCGTATAGATTTTTGATTCTTGCTAAATCATCCTTAAGTATTTCCTGGTCAAATACTGGCCTTTTGACCCAAGGTTTGATAGAGGGGAACTTTGTCGCAATGTTATTTTCTATTTCCTTTTTAGAGATTTGATCCTCTCCCTTAATTTTTAAGCTTGATATACGGATTATGGTATCATCGTTTGCATTATCATCCTGTGATATGGCCGATTGAAGGGTTGCGATAAACGAGAGAATAACGAGCAGTAATAATACAATTCTGAGTAAGATATATGGAAATTTTATTGTATACTGGTTCAACTCTCTAAACTCTATGCAATTCTTGGCTTAAGATAGAAAACGGTATATATTAATTACCGGCAAACAATTTCCTTCTAAATGTTAACCGGTTGATTGTTCAAATTAAAAAGCTTTTCGCAATTATTAATTAGTTTCGTACAGATGATGTAAATGATGTAAATAGGGTTTTCATTTTATAAAATTATCTAAAGATTAACCAATAAAGTAAGCATATGAAATCATTACTTGAAATCAAACCTAATTCTTAATATAATGGGAGTTAATTTTTAAAAGGCGAGAAAAAAATTTAAATTAATCTGCGTGTAAACTTTTACTTCAACAATTTTAAACATGAAATTTCTTGGCGGAATATTTGACCCTAGCTCACCAGATGCACAGGAAATCATTAATCTTTCCTATATCGTATTAGGATTCACACTTATAATATTCTTAATTATTACTATTGTTGTATTTTATATAATAATCCGTTTCAGAAGAAAACCCGGGGATAATTCGGAGCCTGAACAATACTTCGGAAGTCTAACCGCTGAAATAGTATGGACTGTATTACCTGTAATAGTAGTAGGAATTATTTTCTTTTATACGGTAAGAACGATGTATGCTGTACATCCTCCAACCGGCGGGGAAGATCCAGATATCCATATAATTGGTCACCAGTGGTGGTGGGAGTTGCATTATCCGAAATCGGGCGTCCTAACCGCCAACGAAGTACATATACCCGTTGGCAAGAAGATGCTTGTAAGGCTCAATTCCTTTGATGTGATACATTCATTCTGGATACCTGAACTGGCCGGAAAAATGGATTTAATCCCTGCCCATACTAATCACATTTGGCTAGAAGCAAGTAAGCCCGGTGTGTATCTTGGTGCCTGTGCAGAGTTTTGTGGTATACAACATGGGCATATGAGATTAAGAGTAATTGCTCAGACACAGGAAGAATTTGATAAGTGGCAAAATGAACAATTGGTTATTCCAAAAACTCCAACCACAGGATCTTCTGGAAAAGGTGCTCGACTCTTCAAGAAAGAGGCATGTATGAACTGTCATGCGATATCAGGAATTTCTGCGGCCAACGTAGGACCTAATCTGACCCATCTAAATACTCGCCAGACCATAGGCGCCGGAGTTTTAGAGAATACCCCAGAGAATTTAAAAAATTGGCTAAAAAACGCACAAAAATATAAACCCGGTTCCCTGATGCCTAATTTAAAGTTAAACGATTCTGAAGCTGAAGAGTTGGTTGCATACCTGGAGGGACTTAAATGAGTAGAATACCGTTAGTTCCTGAAAATATAGAACCCCTACCCTCAGTTGGTGAAAATGAGGGGCTTTTATCGTGGGTAGCATCCGTTGACCATAAGCAAATTGGAATTATGTACCTAATTGCAACCCTGGTATTTTTTCTTATCGGTGGACTGGAAGCATTATTAATCAGGATTCAACTTGCATCACCTGAAAACGACTTTATTTCACCTGAATTCTACAATCAACTCTTTACGATGCATGGGACAACCATGATTTTCTTTGTAGTCATGCCATTTTTAATAGGTATAGGGGTATATCTGCTTCCTCTCATGATTGGAGCAAAGGATATGGCATTTCCACGATTGAATGCCTTAAGCTTCTGGTTATTCGTTTTTGGAGGAATTTTAATTTACTACAGTTTTTTCACGCAGAGTGGTGCACCTGACGTTGGTTGGTTCAGCTATGCTCCGGTCAGTGAAAAACCTTTTTCTTTAAATAAGGGACCAACATACTGGTGTCTTGGATTACTGTGTACCGGAATAGGATCAGTTGCTTCCGGATTAAACAATGTTGTAACAATTCTCAGGCTAAGAGCACCTGGCATGACAATGAAAAGAATTCCATTATTTGTATGGATGTTACTCGTCACCTCATTCTTATTAATTTTTGTTTTGCCTATAATTACATCCGCCTTTGCAATGCTTCTTCTGGATAGACTGCTAGGTGCCACATTCTTTGATCCAGCACATGGTGGTTCCGCAATCCTTTACCAGCATTTTTTCTGGGGATTTGGTCACCCGGAAGTTTACATATTAGTACTACCCGCTTTCGGTATTATTTCAGAGGTGATTCCAGTATTTTCCAGAAGACCCATATTCGGTTATGAGTTCGTTGCGGGTTCCTCTGTTGCCATCGGACTTCTTAGTCTGGGTGTTTGGGCTCACCATATGTTTGCTGTGGGTTTGGGTAATGTAGCAAACATATACTTTTCT
>JAZGCJ010000190.1:0-2525 GCA_036476895.1 Thermodesulfobacteriota bacterium | reverse complement strand
TAATTGAAGGAGCACTTAATCTGGCCAAAACAGCGGTGCGAGACGGCGGCATCGACAAAGCCT
The DNA here is from genome assembly GCA_036476895.1 of Thermodesulfobacteriota bacterium. Classification (GTDB taxonomy): domain Bacteria; phylum Desulfobacterota_D; class UBA1144; order Nemesobacterales; family JAZGCJ01; genus JAZGCJ01. The sequence goes on along the minus strand of JAZGCJ010000190.1, from coordinate 2,462 downwards.
ATGAGTATCTTCAGAAATGCGAAAAAATAAAACCTGGGGATACCCGGGTAGCCTGGGTTTGGGGGGTTGCCCTGCAGGAGGACGGCCAATACGAAAAAGCAGTTTTAGCTTATAAAAGAGTTCTTGAACAATTTCCGGGAGATCGAGCCACCTGGCGTAATTTGGGCAGAACTTATTATTTGAATCAACAATACGATAAAGCTCTTGAGGCGCTTACGGAGCTGCTGAAAATCGATCCCGAGGATAGAGTCGGGCACTATCACAGAATGTTGTGTTTACGTGCGCTGGGTCGAGAAAAAGAAGCCGAAGTAGCCAGAGCAGCCTATGAATATTATCAAATCGATGAATCAGCTCAGGAGATTACACGTGCTTTTAAACTGAAAAATCCAGGTGCAAATTTAATGGCGCAGAAGATTCGGACGCATCAGCTTACAATTTCATATTAATTTCAATGAAAGTCTTGGATAAGAAAAATCATTTTATAAATTGCTTGCGACAGCAGGATAAAGAAAATCAGACCAAAAAAATAATTGAATTTGCAGGGTGTTGGGAAAATATGTCTGATCAAGATTTTGATGATTTCACAATTGAGATAGAAAGACCGGGCCGGAGCCTTTTCAAGGAGGCAGAATATTGAAACCAACCTTGATTGATACAGATATCCTATCTCTATCTTTCCATGATAATAAAGAATGTCAAAGACAATTTCGAAAGGTATCTTGCTAACATTTAACAGCGTTAATGTTTAATATAATCAATTGTTAGGAGCATCGATAAGTGTAGACCACTCTGACACAAGATTTTGCGTTATGGAAAAAAGTACATTACAAGAGAAACTTGCTGCCTTGTATCTAAGGCTTAATGGATATTTCGTATCCGGATTTATTGTTCATGCACCAATTGAGTATCAAAATGCCGCGGGCGAAACTCGTCGCGTCAAAACTGAATTAGATATTTTGGCTGTTAGGTTTCCGTTTAATCGAGAGCCTGAAAGAGTGGTGTTACCATCAACTTATATAGATGTTTCCAACAGCCATATCGATAATGTCATAGGCGAAGTAAAGGGAGGACTTAGGGAAGTTTACAGTTTAACAGGGGATTAATAATATTGATTATCATAACTTTCATTTTCGAGAGAAAGTATGTAATGAAGGTCTTTCTTTTGATTATAAACTTCATTCGGGTCCTTCCACTACAAGAAATGCAATTGCACTTTTAGAATATGTTGGTTATCCAACAAGTATTGTTGAAAATGCAATTAAGCGTATTTATAAATAATAGATGAGCTGTGAACGATGGTGCCGATGCTCCGCGAAGGATTCGACTCGTAAATGATAATATTCTTCGGCAACTTAGATTAGGATAGGCTTCGAGCAAAGGAGAAGATTTGGAAATCAGTAGAATAATCTGGCTTGAAGATATTGTCGAAAAGCTTCTATTAAAACATAATGTCGAAGAAATAGAAATCATTGAAGTATTTGAAAACAAACCTAAATTTCACTTTAAGGAAAAGGGTTATAAACCTGGAGAAGATGTATATGCTGCTTTTGGGCGGACAGATACAGGCCGTTTTTTAAGTGTCTTTTTTGTCTATACAAAGGACGAACGAGCTATCATTGTTTCAGCAAGAGATATGTCACAAAAAGAAAGGAAAAAATATGTCAGGTAAAACACCAATCTCAAAGGCTCGCACTTATCAGAAAATTGGTGCGTTTTGGGACGAACACGATGCTACTGAATTCGGAGAACAAACTGGAGTGGAATTTGATGTGAATATCAAATCCCAACACAGATATTACCCATTAGACAGCCATCTTTCATTAAAGATAAGACAAATAGCTGAAGAGCGGGGAATTAGCGAAGAAACTCTACTAAATCTATGGGTTCAAGAAAAAATAGACCAGGCTACCAGCCAGCAAAAAGCATAACAACCGTCATAGCGACAGCGGAGTACGGACGATCTCATCATCGCAGGAATCGCAATCGCGAACGATTTGGTATTTGTAACTCATAATGAAAAAGCATTTCACTAGAATAGATAACTTAGAACTTAAAGATTGAAGCGAAGAATTATTTTCATGAACTTGAATAAATCTTACATTACCCTTTTAATCTCAATCACTGTTTTATTAGCTTGCAAAAAGAACCAACCCGAAGTCGAACAGAAACCACCCGAATACACCAAGCCGAGCTATACAATAACAGAAACTAATTCAAGTCACATTCCTATCCAATTTACGGATATAACAAAGGACGCAGGAATTGACTTTATTCATGAGACCGGAGCCTTCGGTAAAAAATGGCTGCCGGAAACCATGGGAAGCGGCGGCGGCTTTCTGGATTATGATAATGACGGGCTGCCCGATATTTTCCTGGTCAACAGTTCCGAGTGGCCGGGCCACGAAACGAACAAGAAGCAGCACACGCCGAAGCTTTACCGAAATTTAGGAAATGGAAAATTC
>JAZGCJ010000019.1:0-2557 GCA_036476895.1 Thermodesulfobacteriota bacterium | reverse complement strand
CACACCACTCCTTTTCCTCTTGATTTTAGTAAGTCCTTAAGTATTATAAACCTCAGACTGGATATCATTGCAATAATGGTATTATACAGAAACTATATAATAGATTGTTACGCCCCCAATGGATATGAAATACGAAATAAGAAAATTAGGTCGTGTGCGCCTAGAACTTTTTCCACAGATGAAGTCCCAAGTAGCATTTTCAGATTTTTGCGTGGCTAAAGGAACAATTAATTTTACAGCACGCGAAGGTTTTTTAAGAAGCTCTCTTAAACTTTTTTCATTTACATATGGGGATTTTATTTTTGAAGCCAAAATCAATGATGGGAAGGTTCTCATAAGGCGCAATGAGTATTGCCAACGCAGTGATCAATATCTTGGTGATGATCCTTGCCGTGTTACGCTCCAATGGGATATTGACGCCATTGCCTGTGGTATTGTCCTTCTGGATTCCTCTACCAATATGAATAGCCATTTAAGAGCTGTTCATACCCCAATCACAGTTCCTCCTGCCGAGATCGTTAACATTCTTCGCAAAGAAAACCTTCTCAACAACGCTAAGTACAATAATATGGATCTGTTTTTTACCACGTTGATTGATTCCCTGCATTTTTCCCAAGAGGATATTAGGCGCCATGGAGCAGAAAGACTATTGTGGAAAAAAACGAATAAAAATGTTTGGAAACCTGTTGATGAGCCAGACATTTCAAGACAAGTTGCTTCTTTCCTGAGTGTTTACGGTGGGTTGAAAAATTTTGATGTAACTTGTGAGTCAGTTGCCGGAGTGGGTAGGATGGATTTTCATGTTGTTGCACCAGTCGGCGATATTCTTCGGAAGATTGCAATTGAAGCTAAAAAAGCAGAGTCTACTGACTTGGTCGAAGGTATTACAACACAACTGCCAATTTACATGCAGCGTATTGGTACTGATTACGGCATATATCTTGTTTATTGGCTAAAATGTCCAGATTACCCATACCCAAATAAATATAATGAATATGGTGAGTTGGAGATAGAAGTACTTAATCCTATTCCAAGAACAGGAACTATTCGAACCATAGGGATGAATCTTTCTAAGGAAGCTAATCCAAGTATGCAATAAATGGCATAATAATCATATACACTCTGACAGTTAAAAGCGTCGCTTTGCCTGCCGTTTATTTGCGACGTTACAAGTAATTGAGTAGGTATTAATAACACACAAATCATAACTGTCCCAAAAACACATGTTTATATGACACCTAAAAGACGAATCTGGACTATTGAAAATCCTATGTTTATAACATGCAAAATTCAAGGGTTTTTGAGACACTTAAAGACACATTTTTAATGCTCTTTCAATAGTTCCTTTAGATAATTTCATTTCATTAGCTATTCGCCTGATTGACATATTTTGTTTTCTAAAACTAAATAATCTATCAAAACCAATCACACTTTTAGGTCTTCCTAATCGTTTACCATTGGCTCTGGCTTTACGTAATCCACCTTTAACACGTTCTGCTATAATGTCTCGTTCTAACTTAGCCATTGCCGATATGATTGTGAAGATCGCTTCACCCAAAGGGGAACTTGTGTCTATGTTCTCCTGATACGATATAAAGTCTATACCTAAGTTCCTGAACTCGTACAGGGCATCTACAAGGTGTTTTGTGGAACGGGCAAACCTGTCAAACCTCCATACTAGAACTATATCAAATCTCTTTTTCCGTGCATCATTCATCAATTCGACTCCGTTTTCTGTAGACTTTTCTTGTTTCATAATGCTGTTAGCTTAGCACTAGATATGATAATGTCAAGCGGAAAAGGGCTATATATAGCATAGTTTTAACTTCCATCGATTTCATTTCTTTACTTTTATTACACTGTAACCTGATTTTGCTTGACAGGAGTCTTCATTTAATTAACATTACACCTGTATTGGCCGAATAAGTCACCCACGTTTGGCTTGTACTTACTTTCAGTAAATTTTAGCAGTTGCATGCATTTCATACTTTAGGAAGGGAGATAATGCAAAAAGCAACTTTTGCTACTACTATTCCGCATTTTATCTCACATCTATATCTGCGTTTTCTGCAGAGACCTAATCATACATCAATTACACCGCGTTCCAAGATTCACGGAACTCTTCAAATAAATCAACATAATTTCCTGATTTTCAATATACAACGTACAAGTAACTAGATTAGAAAAGACAGCATTACTGCCGAAGATGGTTTATGGGAATATCTCGGCAGTCAACATACTGAACACTATTAAGCAAAAGGGTGTAAATTAGAGTATTTTGATTTATAATACCGTCTTACTTAAGAAAGGGGAGGCATTATGAAATATCGTAAATGGGATTCAAATACTAAAGCTAAGATTGTTCTGGAGAGGCTCCAGAGCAGAATTCTACTTGCTGAGCTCTGCAATAAGCTACAGGATTTAAATGTCTTAATAAGATCATCGCTAAAAAACTGTGGAATATTTAACAAAACTGAGCATATATCTTTACAGGAAAAGCTTACACCAAACTTACCCAAAGTTCGAGTTAACGCTGATGATATTTCCTTTGTAATTG
>JAZGCJ010000189.1:0-5683 GCA_036476895.1 Thermodesulfobacteriota bacterium | reverse complement strand
ACAAGGTTGTGGATCCCTCCGGAGGTTCATATTATATTGAGAACCTTACCGATATGATTTCCAAGGAAGCCTTGGAAATCTTTAAGCAGGTTGAGAAACGTGGAGGAATGATAGAATCCCTAAAATCCGGTTCAATACAACATGACATTGAACAAACCAGACAAAATAGAGATTCAAATATAGCAAAGACGAAAGATATCTTTTTAGGAACCAACCATTACCCGAACAGAGACGAAAGGATGTTAGATAAGATTTCTGAAATTTACAAGAGCAATAAAGTTCATATAAGCAATAGAAAAAACAAGATAAATAGTGACACCGGAATACTGGAGCTGGCAGAGTTTATGAACACCGGGAATATAAAGTTAGGAGACACCATAAATATTGACAATAAAAAGAGCGTATCCATCACTCCCCTTATCCCGTACAGGGGACCTTCTATGTTTGAAAGTCTAAGATTCAAAACGGAGAATTATTTCAAAAAAACCGGGAAACTCCCCAAGGTATTCCCCTTTCCGTTTGGGGATAATCTGGCAATCAGGAATATAAGGGCCACTTATACAGCAAATTTTTTTGGATGTGCCGGATTTGAGATAATTGAGAATCCCGGATTTGATAATATTAACGATGGTATAGCTTCATTGGTTGATACAAAACCTGAAATAGTGGTTCTATGCAGTTCCGACAATGAATATTTAAAAACCGGTATAGATATTTGTAACATGATAAAGAATGAAATACCCCAAACCCATATTGTTGTTGCAGGCTACCCCAATGACGATTTCAAAAAACTTAAACAAATCGGAATTGAAGGCTTTATATACAGTGGTTCAGATGCCGTTAAAATTCTCTCTCATTATCAAAAAAAGTTAGGAATTATATAAACCAATATATTAAGAGATTATTATGAAACCAGATTTTTCACAAATCGACTACAAATCCAACCTTAGAGACGAAACTGATGATTCCGAACGGACAGGGAAAACTTTTAACGATATAAACGTACCTTCAACCGATGAACCGGGGTGGTTATCACCCGAGCAAATCCCAATACGGCCATTCTACAGCAATAAAGACATGGACGAAATTGAGCATTTACACTATGCAGCCGGAATCCCTCCATACCTGCGCGGTCCCTATTCCACTATGTACACCACCAGGCCGTGGACAATAAGGCAATATGCAGGTTTTTCGACTGCCGAAGAATCAAACGTATTCTATAGGAGAAACCTGGCCGCAGGTCAAAATGGGCTTTCAGTGGCATTTGACCTGCCGACTCACAGAGGTTATGACTCTGATCACGAAAGGGTTGAGGGAGACGTTGGGAAAGCGGGTGTTGCAATAGATTCCGTTTTAGACATGAAAATCCTATTTGATCAAATTCCACTTGATAAAATATCGGTTTCAATGACAATGAACGGGGCGGTTCTTCCCGTAATGGCTTTTTACATTGTAGCCGCAGAGGAACAGGGTGTTTTACCCAAAAGCTTAAATGGAACAATTCAAAACGATATCCTAAAGGAATTTATGGTACGAAATACCTACATTTATCCACCCGATTTCTCAATGAGAATAATAGCCGATATTTTCAAGTATACAGGCAAGAATATGCCTAAATTCAACTCTATTAGTGTAAGCGGCTACCATATTCAGGAAGCTGGTGCGACTGCTGATATAGAGCTAGCGTATACTTTGGCCGACGGATTGGAGTACCTCCGAACAGGGGTTAATTCAGGAATAAAGATAGACGACTTTGCTCCGAGAATATCCTTTTTCTGGGGAATTGGAATGAATCATTTCATGGAAATTGCAAAAATGAGGGCAGGAAGATTGCTATGGGCCAAGATTGTTAACCAGTTCAACCCTAAAGACCCAAAATCTATGGCGTTGAGAACACATTGCCAGACTTCCGGCTGGAGCCTGACAGAGCAGGATCCATTTAATAATGTAGTGCGCACATGCAGTGAGGCATTGGCCGCGGTTTTAGGAGGAACACAGTCCCTACACACTAACGCCCTTGACGAAGCAATTGCTCTTCCAACCGATTTCTCTGCCCGCATTGCCAGAAACACGCAGATCTATATACAGGAAGAAACAAACATTTGTAGAGCAATAGACCCATGGGCAGGCTCATACTACGTGGAATATCTCACCCATAAGATTGCACACAGAGCTTGGAATTTGATTCAAGAGATTGAGGACCTAGGTGGTATGGCAAAAGCAATAGAAACCGGTATTCCCAAAATGCGAATAGAGGAAGCGGCAGCAAAAAAGCAGGCTCGAATAGACTCGGGTAAGGATATTATTGTCGGGGTAAATAAATATGGAGTAAACGAACATAACGAGATTGATATATTGGAGGTTGATAATACAGCGGTCAAGAATGCTCAAATAAAAATGCTTAAGAAACTTAAAGCACTTAGAGATAATGGCGCAGTAAGGGCAGCACTGGATTCCATTACCAAATGTGTTGAAACTGGAAAAGGAAATTTACTAGATCTCGCTGTCGAAGCGGCGAGAAAAAGGGCTACACTAGGGGAAATATCCTATGCTTGTGAAAAAGTAGTTGGCAGATATAAAGCAGTTATCAGATCAATTTCAGGAGTATATTCATCTGAAATATCGGAAAACAACAATTTTAAAAAAGCCAGGGAACTTGCAGATAGCTTTTCCGAGATCGACGGACGCAGACCAAGAATTATGGTAGCAAAGATGGGGCAGGATGGCCACGATAGAGGGGCTAAGGTTATTGCAACCAGCTTTGCCGATCTGGGCTTTGATGTAGACATAGGAGCGCTTTTCCAAACACCACACGAAGTAGCAGTTCAAGGTGTGGAAAACGATGTCCATATTATAGGCATTTCAAGCCTCGCTGCCAGCCATAAAACACTTGTACCACAACTTATTGATGAATTAAAAAAACTTGGAAGGGAAGACGTCATAGTAATAGTGGGAGGCGTTATTCCGAAACATGACCACGATTATCTTTACAATTCTGGTGTAGCGGCAATATTTGGCCCTGGCACGATCATTTCAAAGGCTGCGCAGGAGATCCTGGAATTAATGATTAACAATTATTAAAGACTGAGGCAAAAAATTGTCTGAAGATAAAGACACTTCCTATAATTCAAAAAAACCGAGTCACAATCCCCTGGCACCGTCGGACCCGGGAGGTAAAGTAATAAAATTTAAAAAAAAGAAACCACTTACACTTGAAAACTATGTCAATGGCATATCAAATGGAGACAGGGTGATATTAAGCCAAGCAATAACCAAAATTGAAAGTACTATAAAAGCCGATATTGAGTTATCTCAGAAAATTATCGATAATTGCCTGCCTTTAACCGGAAATTCTATCAGAATTGGAATTACCGGTGTACCGGGTGTTGGGAAAAGTACATTTATCGAGGCATTAGGAAATTATATAATAGAGAACTCCGGACAAAAGGTTGCAGTGCTGGCCATAGATCCAACTAGCCAGAAAAGCAAGGGCAGCATATTGGGCGATAAAACAAGGATGGAAAAGCTGTCACAAAATCCATATGCATTCATCAGACCTTCGGCTTCGGGGGGATCTATAGGGGGAGTGGCAAAAAAAACCAGGGAGGCAATATTTCTTTGCGAAGCGGCAGGATTTAACACCATAATTGTAGAAACAGTGGGTGTTGGACAATCTGAGACATCTGTCAATTCAATGGTTGATTTTTTTCTTCTCCTACTATTAGCCGGCGCCGGGGATGAGTTGCAGGGAATCAAGAGGGGTGTAATGGAAATGGCAGATTGTGTTGCAATAACAAAAGCGGATGGTGAGAACAAACAAATGGCAGAGATCGCAAAAAAACAGTACGAAAACGCACTTAAATTATATCCTGTAAAAGAAAACGGCTGGGTTGCCAAAGTTATTAAATGCTCTTCAATAACAATGGAGGGGATAAGTGATATTTGGGAAACTGTCCAAAACCATCACAATAGAATGAATGATACCGGTTATCTCGATAGAAAACGACAAGATCAGTCCATACTTTGGATGCACGAAACAATTATTAGCGAATTAAAAGACAGTTTTTATAACAACAGTCGTATAAAAAACATAATATTGGAACTTGAGGATAGGGTTAAAACCGGTGAAATTAGCCCATTTAAAGCCGCAAATAAACTGTTGGATATATACTTCAGTTTAAACCCGGATTAACCAAGAACACTGACCATACCATTTTTAAACATCAAATAAAATCCGAAATAAAAATGATCCGATTCAATGAATAATAACCTTATAATTAAAGACATGACACTTGATGATATAGATGAGATAATGAAGATCGAATCCGTTAGTTTTCCTACGCCTTGGCCTAAGAGCCTGTTTCAGAGAGAAATCAAATATCCGAAGGCATATATAAAGGTTCTAAAAGAAGATTCTTCAGTACTGGGATACATCGCAACATGGATTATATATGATGAAGTGCACATTCTAAATATAGCTATCCATCCCGGGCATCGGAGAAAAGGGTATGCGGAATTATTAATCAACGACTGCATTAATCATTTTAAAAATAGAGACATAAGGCTTATTCTTCTAGAGGTTAGAGTTAATAACATTGCCGCTATAAAACTTTACGAGAAACTAGGATTTAGGGAAGTTCTGGTAAGAAAAAAATATTATTCTGATACAGGGGAGGATGCTAAGATTATGATTTTTTATCTCAATGAAGCCAAGAGCAAATGAACCTAGATATTTCTCTCTACAACGTACTCTGCTAAAAGATCCAAGGATTTGTGGTATTCATTGTCAGGAACAGATTCAATGGCTTTTTTTGCTTCAATAACACTATCCTTAGCTTTCTCTAAAGTTTTTTGCACCCCTCCATATTCTTTAACGATCTCAAATACAAAACTCATATCTCCATTACCCATATCCATGTTCTCGATAAAATCTTTTACCCTTTTTCTATCGTTCTTATCTGCATTTTGTAGTGAATAGTACAGTGGTAGTGTCATCTTACCTTCCAATAGATCGTGTCCTATTTCCTTGCCAAATTCGCTTTCGTTTCCTGAGTAATCCAAGGCATCATCCGTAAGCTGAAAAGCAACTCCCAGCTTAAACCCATAGAAGCTAAACTTATTTTTTAAGTCTGCATCCACATTGGCAAGTATGGCCCCAACCCTTCCACAACTTTCAATAAGCGAAGCAGTTTTATTCTCAATAATTCCAAAACAAACCTCTTCAGTAAAATCAATCATCCTTTGCGAATTCATAACTTCCAGTACCTGACCTTCCGCCAGTCTGGAAGCAGCTTCAGTTACTGAATCAATTAACTCTAGTTCTCCGCAGGACTGCATTAAGTTTAATGCACGAGCCAACATAAAGTCACCAACCAGAACCGTTGGTTTATTACCCCAAATCATATTTGATGATGTTTTTCCTCTTCTCAATGTTGCTTCATCAACAACATCATCATGTAGTAGGGATGCAGTGTGAATGAGTTCGAGTGAAGCGGCTGAATAGATCCTTTTCTTCCCTTCTACATTTCCACAAGCTCCACTTGCAAGCAATAACACTGAAGGACGTAGTCTTTTACCCCCACTACCTAAAAGATATTTTGAAATCTCATATGCCAATGGTATAGGGGATTGAACATGTTCATCAAGAACTTTTTCAACTTCGATCAAATCAGATGAAACTAGA
>JAZGCJ010000188.1:0-5048 GCA_036476895.1 Thermodesulfobacteriota bacterium | reverse complement strand
GAATACTTATTATGTTTAACATTTATTAAACAATGTAGCTGAGCCACATTCTATGGAAGGCTAATGCCTATATAAATGGAAGGCTGAAGCCTTCCTCTACAAAACATAGGTCTACAAATGTTGGTATAATTAATAACGTAGCGGAGACCTTTAGGTCTCCATGATGTAAATTATATGGAAGGCAACGATTAAATATTTAAATAACTGGAAGGCTAAAGCCTTCCGCTACAAGGAGCAAATTAATTGAATAGAATCTCATTAAAACAATTTTTTCTCATACCCACACTGCTAATCTCATTAACTGCATTGTTTATCTCTTTCCATTCTTCCAAAGTTCTATCCGAGGAAGGGAATGATGGGATTGAGATAACGATGTCCGTTATGAAGTATTTGGAAAGATACTACGTAGACAAATCGAGAATTAACCCAAGAGAGATGTTTATTAACGGTATGAACCGGCTTGAAAGAACCCTTGATGAAGTTTTAGTCCATTTCCCAAACGATGTGGACAGTAAAACGTTTACCATAAAAGTCTCCAATGAAGAGAAGACTTTTGATTATACCAACGTTTTTAACCTCGATTCAATTATTGAAAAAATGGATAACGTTTTTCGATTTATATCACCGAGAATCAAGACCAAAGAGCCCACAATCAGGGAAGTGGAGTATGCCGTATTGGATGAAATGCTTAAAACACTTGATTCCCATTCCGGGATAATAACACCCCAGGTGTATAAAGAGTTTATGATTGAAACTGAGGGAAGCTTCGGGGGGCTTGGGATTGTAATAGGCCTGAGGGATGGAGAGCTGACCGTAATATCTCCGATAGAAGGAACTCCTGCATACAGAGCCGGAATAAAACCAAACGACAAGATAGTACAGATTGAAAACGAATCAACTATAAACATGTCTTTGATAGAAGCGGTAAGTAAATTACGGGGGAAAAAGGGCTCACCTGTAAATATCCATATTAGAAGAGAAAGCTTAACTGAACCCAAAGAGTTTGTTATAGTCAGGGACACAATAAAAATCGAAAGCGTGGAATCATTTGATCTTGGAGATGATATCATCTACATGCGGATTAGGGATTTTCAGAAAAACACCCTGGACAGCGTCCATCAAAATCTGAGTGAATATGACAGTGAATTTGGCGGCCTAATCCTAGATTTAAGAGGTAATCCCGGCGGGCTGTTGGACCAGGCCGAGAAAATTTCCGATCTGTTTCTCAAACAAGGGGTAATAGTAACCACACAGATTGGCGATTCTAAAAAGCGATACAATGCACAGCAGAAGAGTCTCGACTATAATGGCAATGTAATAGTCCTGGTAGACTCCGGCAGTGCAAGTGCATCCGAGATCGTTGCGGGTGCCTTGAAAAATAATGAGAGGGCCGCGTTAATAGGGGAAAGAACTTTTGGAAAAGGCTCCGTACAGCAAATATTTGATCTAAAGGACGGTTCTGCTTTAAAGCTCACAATAGCTCAAGACCTAACACCGGGTGATATCTCGATACAGGATACCGGGATAACGCCCGACATAAGTCTCAACCCTGCCATAATATCCAAAGATAAAGTAGTATTTAAAAACAAACCCAATGACAACAGAGAAAACCCGAAAGATAAAGAGATTGTGATCTCTGAAAAGCCCCTTTATTCAATAACCTATCTTGAACCCATTAACGAAGCGGAAGATGACTCACAAGAGACAAAGCCGGAAGAGGCAATGACAAAACAGGAAAAGCTGGAAAGATTAAATAATGACTTTTACATAGCAGTAGCGAAAAAGATACTAAAGTCTTCAACTAAACCCACCAGGAAAGAATCCCTCGATAAAGCAAAAAACGAAATTAAAAAATTGTCAACCATAGAGGAACAAAAAATCCAGAACAGGTGGAAGGACCTGGGAATAGATTGGACCCTGGGCAAATCAAGCAATAATTCCACCCTTGAGGTTAACCTGGAACCCTCGTCAGTAAATTTAAAAGCCGGTGAAAAAACCTCAATCAGCATTCAGATTGAGAACAAAGGAAACGAGCCTATATACAGGCTGTCTGCAATTTCCAATTCCGAAAATACCGTTTTAGAGGGCAAAGAATTTATCTTTGGCAAAATTGATCCCGGAGAAAAGAAAAAGTGGATTACAGCATTTGAAATACCCAAATGGATGTTATCCAGAGAAGATATGGTAACCCTGAAATTTAAAGACAGTTCCGACAACAAATATCCCGATTATAAATTCATGACACAAATTGAAAGACTTCCCAGGCCCGCTTATGCCTTCAGTTACGAAATTCTGCACGACGGGGCAAACGGTCCCGTTGGTAATGGAAACGCAGACCACGAGTCTGGTGAAGATTTGTTGCTTAAAGTTCTGATAAAAAACATTGGAAAAGGGACCTCCGAAAAGACGATTGCCACAATAAAAAATCTCTCAGGTGAGAGCGTTTTCATCAAAAATGGAAGAGCAACTATTGATAATCTTTCTCCAGGAAATATAGCCGAAGTAACATTTTCATATACGGTAAAGAACAAAGATGAAATAAAACTGGAGCTTCAAATCGCTGATGAGGTTTTCAGGGAAGGTTTGATTAGCAAAATCAATATCCCCGAAGACAATCAATACACCAATCCAAATGAAGGGCCTATACAGGTTGTTGTTACCCTAGATCAGACACCGATCCGGGGAGGAAAATTTGAGGAAGCACCCGTAGTTGGATTTGCTGAAAAGGGAAAAGTTTTTAACACGATCGATAAAGATAAAGAATGGATAAAAGTTGAACTGGGAAACAGTTTAAGTGGATGGATTAGTAAAGACAATATCCTTTTTACAAACGTACTAAAACAGGTCATAGATAACCAAAATTCCGAACATACCTTTCAGTCTGCTCCGGAAATAAATATTACTGAAATGCCCCTTAGCACCAAGACAAATTTACTGTCCATATATGGAACTATTGTCGACAGTGATAAGGTTGAGCTTGTATCTGTGTTTGTGGGTAACGATAAGGTAGTTCTAATACCTTCCGACAATGTAGAGGTACCATTATCGGTTATAGTAAAGCTCAAGGAAGAGATCACCCTGATTACAGTTGTTGCAAAAGATTCAAATGGTTTGCAGTCCAAGAAAAGTTTTGTAATACGAAAAGAAGGTTAATTCACCCTAACCAATATTAATGACTAGGATTGTTTTAAACCGGTTCATTACCGGTCTATTTGTAATACTATCAGTAATAACCATAACCTTTTTTCTGTTAAGAATACTGCCAGGTGGGCCATTTGACTTGGAAAAGAAGCTCCCGCCGCAAATCCAAAAAAACATCGAGGCCAAATACAATCTAGACCAACCCGTATGGAAGCAATACGTTTTATATTTAAAGGACCTGGTAAGGGGAGATTTCGGACCGTCTTATAAATATGTAGACAGATCGGTAAATGAGATCATCGGGGAAACGCTTCCGGTATCGTTTGAGCTGGGAATTGTAGCGCTGCTATTATCGATATTAATTGGTTTATCCGCCGGAGTTATCTCTTTCATAAGTTCAAAGGGAATCCTGGACTACATTTCCGTAACATTTTCAACAGTTCTTGTATCGGTACCAAGCTTTGTAGTTGGAGCTGTACTTATATATTTTTTCTCAATCAAATTAAAATGGTTTCCTGCTGCGCTCTGGGGAGGTTTTGATTATATAGTTCTTCCTGCTCTTACTCTGGCAGCCGGGCCTGCCGCATATATTGCGCGCCTTGTCAGAGCGAGCATGCTGGACATATCAAATGAAAATTTTGTACGAACGGCAAGGGCAAAAGGACTCGGCGAATTCACCGTTGTAACAAAGCATATACTTTTTAACGCATTTATACCCGTTATCACGGTCTTGGGTCCGATAACCGCTTTTTTGGTAACGGGTTCCTTTGTAGTTGAACACATATTTGCAATACCGGGCATCGGCCGGTTTTTTGTTCAGGCGGTAACAAACAGGGATTACCCACTGGTAATGGGAATAACAATCGTTTATTCGGTAATCCTTGTATTAGCAAATTTCCTTGTTGATATATGCTACGTAATGCTGGATCCGAGGATTAAATTTGAAAGAACCAAATCTTAGATAAAATTGAGAAATATAAAATTAACTATTGAATACGATGGCAGGGAATATTCGGGATGGCAGAGACAAAAGAATGCTGTCTCGGTACAGGAAACAATAGAGTATGCCTTAGAAAAAATAACCTTAGAAAAGACCATTTTATTCGGATCGGGCAGAACGGACTCCGGGGCACATGCTCTTGGTCAGGTTGCTAATTTCAAAACCACATGTCAACTAAACCCTATCAAATTCCAGAAAGCATTAAATTCAAATCTTCCAGCAGACACAGTGATCATTAGTGCAGAAGAGGTTTCATTAGATTTTCATGCCCAGTATTCTGCAAACGGTAAAATTTATGTTTATAAAATCTTAAATAGGAGTTGCCGCACTGCCATTGACAGAAACAGGGTCTGGCATGTGGATCATAACCTCGATGTAGGCGAGATGAAGAAGGCCTCAAAAAGCTTAATGGGCATACATGACTTCGTAAATTTTTCACAAGGCAGATTAGCTAGGGGCTCCACTACCAGAAATGTTATTAAAACCAACATCAGCGAGATGGATAATTCAATAATCCAATTCAGCATAGAGTCAGATGGTTTTTTAAAAAGAATGGTGAGAATGCTAACAGGAACACTGGTAGAAGTGGGCAAGGGCAAAATCACAGTTCATGACTTTGAAAAGCTTATTTCTACAAACGAGCACAGCAAGCATATATTTACCGCACCACCATGGGGACTTTATTTATATAAAGTCAATTATTGAAACATTCATAATTTAAAATTGACGATAATGTATAAATTTTTATTTTTATCATTATAATAAGCGGCTCAAAATTGCCATTTTAAAAAATTTAAAGATGTATATTTCTGGATACAGTTTCTAAAAAAGGGTGAAATTGTAATTGATAGAGAACTAAAAAAAGTAATAAGAAAATATATCAATGCAGTTAGAAGTCATTGCCAGA
>JAZGCJ010000187.1:0-5913 GCA_036476895.1 Thermodesulfobacteriota bacterium | reverse complement strand
TCAAATGGTTATAATTAATTGACAAAATGTTTAAATTAGGCAAGAATTTAGGGTCTTTATTTAATTTCAAGGAGTATTAAAATGCAAGCAGTGATTAAAACCGGTGGGAAGCAGTTCATTGTTAAACCCGGAGATATAATAGACATTGAAAAACTGGATGTTGGTATTGGGGAGTCTGTTGAATTTAAAGAAGTACTATTTGTTACAGACGACAATAATAAAGCAACTGTTGGAACACCGAACGTGGAGAATGCGGTTGTTAAGGGTAAGGTACTAGGTGAGAAAAAGGGGGAAAAAATAATTGTATTTAAGTTTAAGAAAAGAAAGGGTTATAGAAATAAAAATGGGCATCGTCAGAAATATTCCAAGGTTGAAATTACGGATATAAATAATTAGGGGGGTATATCATTGGCAACAAAAAAAGGAGGCGGTAGTACCAGAAATGGCAGGGATTCAGCGGGGAGAAGATTAGGAGTTAAAAAATTTGGTGGTGAATCTGTAATAGCGGGAAACATTATTGCACGTCAGAGGGGTACCAATTTTCATCCCGGACAAAATGTAGGAATTGGCAGGGATTTTACTATTTTTTCTCTAGTTGATGGAGTCGTGAAATTTCGGAAAGCCGCAAAGAACAGAACAAAAATTGACGTAGTTCCTAATTCGAATTAATGCTGATTTCAAGTTGATCTTGACTTTGTTATGAAGCTGTCTTGGAGTAACATCTTGTATATCAAATCAATCAAATAAATTATAGTTAGACTCAATTAGTATATTTAAAATTCTTGATCACAATTGTTTCCTTTTTCACTTCTAATCAATCAAGATTTATCGTAAAAACAATTTGTTCTTAATTCTTTTGGCTCATAAAAATTTTGATTGTTACAAATTAATTTATTAATTATATTCTTAATCTGTTGATTATTTTTTATAGGCATATTTGGTTATGAGTATTGGTCGAAATACATTCAATATAAATATTTTTAGCGGATTATTACTTGTCATTATTTTAGTCTTGTTCTCCGTTTTTATTGCCCTATTCAGTAATTATTTTACTGAGGGGCAGGTATTAAAGGCCGAGATATCAAAAATAGAGAATAATATGAGACAAGCCGGCGAATTTCCCCAGAAGGCTAAAGATCTACTGAACAATAATCAAAATCTGGTATTTATTAAACTTTTGGGTGACGAGGGTTCTTTGATTGAAAGTTATGGCAGTAATAATAGTGAGAATGTAAAAACTTATAGATTGGATGGCCTGACAAGTGGTTCGTATATTGAGCTGGGCATTAGAGATAATTCGAGCAAAGCTAACCTGTATTATCTGATTATTTGGTGCGCTCTTTCGGGTCTTGGCCTCTCCTTGTTAATGCTACTTGGTATAAGGATTTTTTCCAGAGATTCCAGTTCAGACCTCGAGAAGTTAATAAGATCCAATCGCAAGGTGGCCAGAGGTGATCTGTCAGCTTCCATAGAATTAAGCAACGATAATAAAGACACCTTACTAATGATTAGGT
The DNA here is from genome assembly GCA_036476895.1 of Thermodesulfobacteriota bacterium. GTDB lineage: Bacteria > Desulfobacterota_D > UBA1144 > Nemesobacterales > JAZGCJ01 > JAZGCJ01. Next base: position 4,399 of record JAZGCJ010000187.1, on the reverse strand, counting down.
TGTTTGAGAGTTTTAATCAGATGGTCGATAAGCTCAGAAGGAAGGATGAAGTTGATGACAGCGATGATCCGAGTTTCCAGCCTCAGATAGTGATGGAAAATGATCATGAAGGCTTTGAAATTGAAGAAAACAAAAATAATAATAGGAATGTAACCGTACTTGTTGCTAAGATTTCAGATTTTAACAAGTCAGTAGAATTAGATCCTTCGGAGTTGGCGTCCTTCTTAAAAGATTTTAGGAAACAGGCATCCGATATTGTTTCGAATTACGGAGGGGTAATAGAGGCTTTATTAAAGGATGAAATAATTGCATTGTTTAATGTTCCCGACGAGATAAATAATCCCGAGTTAAGGGCGGTGTCGGCTTCTGTTGAAATTATTCAACTCTTAGCATCCACCGCTAATGATAAAAATAAAGATGGCAATGTCAGAATCAATGGCAAGATTGGGATAGGGTTAAAGTCAATTCGGTTTTATATGGAGGCCGGTGTGCCTCAAGGGGTAAAAGAGGTTGTTAAATACACTACATCTATATGCGATGTTTCACCAAACTGGAAAATTCTGCTTTCCCCCGAAGTCTACGAGTCGGTTAACAGTTTCGTTGGAGTTAAGGATATAGTGATCGGTGAAGATAAATATTATTCGGTTGTTACAGTTGAAGAGGGTGTGTTCTGATTCATAGGCTATTTATATTGAAATATTAATTAGAATAATAAGATGGAAGACAAGTTGAATTTTGGGGATTTAAGTCCCTCGGATATTGCAGAGTTAATCTCCGGTTTTAATGAAAGACCTTACAGGGCAAATCAGCTCACGAACTGGGTGTATAAAAAAAATGTCACCTCCTTTGATGAAATGTCCGATCTTTCCCTGAGTTTCAGGGAAAAATTAAAACAAAATCTCACTCTTAACTTTCCAGTAAGCCTTGTTGAAAACAAAACTTCTAAAGATGGGACAAAAAAATATTTATTCATATTACACGACGGCGAAAAGATAGAGAGTGTCCTAATTCCTGAAAAAGGCAGGAAAACACTTTGCGTGTCCTCCCAGGTAGGATGTGCTATCGGATGTACATTTTGTTTGACCGGCATGGTGGGAAAGAGAAGAAACCTCAGCCCTTCTGAGATAGTTGGTCAATTCCTTAAAGTCAGGGATATGGAAGAAAAGGTAACGAATATTGTCTTTATGGGAATGGGGGAGCCACTTGATAACATAAATAATTTAATTAAATCACTGGAAATCCTGATTGATCAAAATTTCATCGGTTTCTCAAAAAGAAGAATAACCGTTTCAACTTCGGGGCTGGTACCGCAAATTAAAGAGTTGGGTAAGAGTATATCGGTTAATCTTTCCATTTCTTTAAATGCGCCGTCGGACAGGTTAAGAAATGAGATAATGCCGATCAATAAAAGATATCCTATTGAAGAATTGTTAAAAGCGACTAAGGAGTATCCTCAACCCAGGAGAAAATTCATAACCTTTGAATACGTTTTACTAAAGGGGATAAACGATTCGAATCAGGATGCTGTAAGCCTTGGTGAATTACTAAGAGGAATGAAGTGTAAGGTTAACCTTATCCCGTTTAACGAGGCAAATCCACTTCCCTATAAAACACCAGACCGGGAAACTGTGTTAAACTTTCAGGAGATATTGTCTGGTTTTGGTATAAATGTAAAAATCAGGAAAAACAGGGGAAGAGATATACTTGGGGCATGCGGTCAGTTGGCTGCAAATTACCCTCTGGACAAAAATAACAGAGAAACAAAGCCTATCAGTCAGGTCAGATGAAAGGATCAGAAGTTAGAAAATTATTCTTAGACTATTTTCAAGATAAAGAGCATCAGATAGTAAAGAGTTCTTCATTGATTCCGAAGAACGATCCAACTCTTTTGTTTACAAATGCAGGAATGGTGCAGTTTAAGAATGTTTTTCTTGGTCTGGAAAAGAGACCGTATTCGAGAGCTGCCTCATCTCAAAAATGTGTCCGTGCTGGTGGCAAGCACAACGATCTTGAAAATGTCGGGGTTACTGCAAGGCATCATACCTTTTTCGAGATGTTGGGAAACTTTTCTTTTGGTGATTATTTTAAAAAAGATGCAATCCGCTATGGTTGGGAGCTTATAGCAGAAGTCTATAAACTGCCCAAAGAATCACTCTGGGTTACAGTTTTCAGGGAAGATGAAGAGGCGGTGGATCTTTGGAAATCAGAGACTGATATTAATCCAAAACGAATTGTGAGAATGGACGAGAAAGACAACTTTTGGTCTATGGGAGATACCGGACCTTGCGGACCATGTTCTGAAATCCTTATTGATCAGGGTGAATCGTTTGGGTGCGATAGGCCGGATTGCGCTGTGGGTTGTGATTGTGACAGGTATTTAGAGCTTTGGAACCTTGTTTTTATGCAGTTCGACAGGGACAAAGATGGAAATCTCGGTCCATTGCCAAACCCAAGTATCGATACCGGCATGGGTCTGGAAAGGGTCGCGGCGGTTATGCAAGGGGTAGGGAGCAATTACGAGACAGACCTGTTGAGGGGAATAATATCGCAAGTCGAAAAATTGTCCGGTAAAAGTTATGGGGAAGATAGTTCGTCTGATGTTTCGATGCGTGTGATCGCCGATCATGCACGTGCGGTCACTTTTCTTGTTTCAGACGGTGTTTTTCCATCCAACGAGGGGCGCGGATATGTTTTAAGAAGGATATTAAGAAGGGCGGTAAGGCACTCAAACATGCTGGGCATAGTGGAACCGTGCCTTTATAAAATAACAAAAGCTGTAAAAGAAACAATGTCGGAATCTTACCCAGAGCTAAACGAGCGAATTGATTTTGTCATGGAAATTGTGGAGAGCGAGGAAAAAAGATTTCTCGAGACGCTTGACAGGGGTTTATTGCTCCTGAATGAAGAGTTCATAAAGCTGAAGGGTGAAAATGTTATTTCAGGTGATGTAGCATTCAAACTGTACGACACATATGGATTTCCAGTTGATTTAACCCAGGATATAGCATCTGAAAAGGGTCTCGGTCTGGATATGGCAGGCTTTGAAAAGGCAATGGACGAGCAAAAGAACAAATCGAAAAAAGCATGGAAGGGTTCGGGCGAGGAAGGGCTTGCTCCCCTATATAGAGACATACTCTCAGGGGGTCTCAGTGTTGACTTCACCGGATATGACAGAACTGATGGGGAAGGAAGGATAACGGCAATAATAAAGGACGGAGTGCTGGTTGATAATGCTAATGAAGGTGATGATGTAGAGGTAATAACTGATAAGACGCCATTTTATGGGGAATCCGGCGGTCAGATGGGGGACAGGGGAAAGATTGAAGGCGAGAGTGGTATCGGCACCGTTTTAGATACCAAAAAGCCGGTTATAAATTTCATTATTCATATTGTTAAGGTTGAAAAGGGGTCTATATGGGTTGGGGACAAGATCGAACTCAAGGTCGACAGGGCATTTAGGGGAGGTGTTAGAACCCATCATACAACAACGCACATACTTCATGCGGTATTAAAGGAAATACTGGGTTCTCATGTAGGGCAGGCCGGGTCGTTGGTAGCTCCGGATAGGCTAAGGTTCGATTTTACCCATCACTCGTCGATAGATCAGAAAACGTTAAATAAAATTGAGGACATTATAAACAACAGGGTAAGGTGTGATAACGATGTAGTAATACAAACGGATGTTCCTTATGATGAGGCAATTGAAGGCGGGGCGACCGCTATATTTGAAGAGAAGTATGGGGATAAGGTTAGGATAGTGTCGATTGGGGAATATAGCAAGGAGCTGTGTGGAGGGATTCATCTTGATAGTTCAGGAGAGGCTGGATTGGTAAAGATTGCATCGGAGGGCGCTTCGTCTGCTGGTGTGAGGAGGATCGAAGCTCTTGCCGGTCAGTCGGCCTGGAACCATATGAAGGGTCAGGAGGGTACTCTCGGCGAAATGACAAGATTGCTGAATGTGCCGCAATCCGAGGTTGTAAGCAGGCTTGGCAGGTTATTGGAAGAAAATGAATCGATAAAGAGGGAGCTTGAGTCGTTTAAGGGCAAGGCTCGCAGTGAACAAGCCGGTAAAATTATCAAAAATGTGAAAAAGGTTAACGGGTATAATATCCTGTCTGTCGAGATCCCTGATACAAATCCTGGTGATCTCAGAAAGGTGTGGGACGGTCTAAAATCCCGGCTAAGTCTAGGAGTGGCGGTGTTGGGCAGTAGTGGTGACGGCAAAGCATTTTTACTTGTTGGTGTAACGGATGATCTTACTGACAAGTTTCATTCTGGAGAAATTATCAAAGAACTGGCTGAGATAGTTGATGGCAAGGGTGGGGGCAAGGCAGATCTGGCACAGGCCGGTGGGAATAACCCGAAGAATCTGGATAAAGCGTTAAATAAGATATATGAG
>JAZGCJ010000186.1:0-21536 GCA_036476895.1 Thermodesulfobacteriota bacterium | reverse complement strand
CTGCAGTTACTAAGTAATATAATTTCTCTTTCGATGTCTAGTTCGCAAAATTTGAATTAGATATTTTACTTTTCTAGTTTCTCAGGCGGTGCAAACTGATTCAATGCATCGTGAAAAATCTTAATTCTCGGGTAAATGTCTTTTGTTTCAAACAGTGTTTGATATGCGGAAAGAGCTACACCGTAAGCTCTTAGTAAGCTCTTAAATTACCGTCAGAGTTAAAATCGATTTCTATTCCCCCAAGATCAGCACCTGAAAAAAGACCGTCTTCAGGCTTTGCATAATGTAATAAATGAGGCATTTTTTGACTCAGCAATATTTACATTCCCTGTGCTTCCTGCCACGGCTGTAGCTTTACTGGAGCCCAGGATAACCTTGCCGGACACCAGTTCCCCTGCACCTAGGTCGCTTGTAACCAAAGTTATTATGTCGAAAGATCCACCACCTATAGACAGACCAATACCCCCTCCTGTAGCATTATAAAATGCGGTCGGTTTCCATTTTGCCGGTTTCGGGGTGTCTACTATTTGCAAGTCCCTTCCCTCTTTCAACAGTAACCAATATTCCGGCTTTAACTAGTGAAGGGATTACTATAATACACCTTGTAATTTTTAATAATGAGCTTGGAATTTTATTAGAGGCAGAAACTTTCATAGAAGCATAAAGAACATTAGCCGATTTAGCGGCTCTTTCGTCAACTTGGGCATTTGCTGTGTTGAGTGATATAAGAGCGATTGAGTTATAAAATATATTTTTATTTTGTTTGGCATGCTATATCCTCCATCAATCAATTTATATTGGTAAACAATAGAATTTACAGATTTAAGCATAAAGTGTGAAATTGTTTGCCTGTCAAATATATATTATTCTATTACGAATGAAATTTATATTGAACGCTAAAACTAATTTGACTGGATACTTAAATTGTACGAGAGGTTTGAATTTAATTACTATTTCCGGAGCTTTCCCAGAGCCCTAAAATGCTAACACTACAAATCGCATCTCGTTTATGTGGGATTTATTATAAATAGATAACCCAATTAGAGAGTTATGTTGCACATTTTGTTAAATATTTATGAATCGGTGGATAGTAAATAGAATGATTTATTACATAATTAAATTGGCAATAACAGCTATTTTGATTGTACTAATATCTGAAATTTCTAAAAGAAGTTCACTTATAGGAGGAATGATTGCTTCTATACCAATTGTGTCGGTACTTGCATTAACATGGTTGTATATTGATACAAACGATACTGAGAAGATATCGGGATTATCAATCAGTATATTCTGGTTTGTTATACCTTCATTAGCACTATTCATCTCATTACCAATTTTGCTCAGAAAAGGAATCAACTATTACATTAGTATATTAATATCAATTATACTTACAGTTGTTTGTTACTATATTACGCTTATATTATTAAATAAATTCGGTTTTAAACCATAGATATATACGGTTAATTTCCATCCTTAACTTATTAAATACATTTATTAAAAACAGGGATTGAGTATATATGAATTTCCCTAAATTCTAATTTAATGATTTTTTATTTTATATTTGACAAATTAAGTTAAATACTTTATAATCAAATTACATATTAAGAGTTATACTTAAGTATTAATTTGTCATCCTCCATCCTCCTTTAAGAGAAAGAGGGAATTAGATTTTTCTCATTCCCTCTTTCTTATTTTCGAAAATTCGAGTATTTATGACATACTCAAAATAGTTATCCAATATTGCAATATTAACAAAATCTAAAAAAGGAATGTATCTATAGAGTTATTCCCTTACCATTCATAGATGTAATTTCCTTTTGGGAAATTGTATCCCTAAACGATAAAGAAAATTGCTCGATAAAGTTATTATTATCACTGATAAATTTGTATATAATATTTTTGGCCGTGTTATATATTTTTTCTTGGCTAAATTTCTTTTTGCTACTCTCTTCTAAAATAAGAGACAAAAAGAGTTTATAAGTATTGCTGTTTAGTTGATCAACCAGGGAATGATAATCCAAATCAATTCCCTCTCTATATTTTTTAACATAATTGGAAAAGGCTTGTATTAATTTATGGGAGTATGGGGCATTGCTGCCTATTACAATTAACGACGCCACCAAACAAGTTTGGTTTTCCCTCCCCTTAATGAAATTATCCAGGGATGAATCTCCTGCTATTTGATATACCATCCTAATCTAAGATTATCACATACAAACTGATGTTTATTAATTATAAATGATTTATTAATGAGAGTCCTACTGTTTATTTTAAACATTGTGTTTAACCGTTGGGTTATCGCCTATGAAACACATAGTTTGCCGAATTAATTTTATGATAATTCAATTAAAATAATAAGGAATTAAAACTTTAGGAATGTATTTGGCGATATTGTAATCAGATATATTATATAAAAATCCCAGAAGATATTAGAAAATTTTGTTTAACAATTAATGAAAATACTATGAGTCATATAAGACTTTTTGCGAATCGATATGAATAGAAAAACTATTTTGGGCGATTATAATTAATCGTTAAAAGATATAATTTATTTAATTATCTGCAATTTATTACAAGCACTATAACAAAAATAATAACCACTGAGCAAAATAAAAAGGGGGCGAGTATCTCCATTTCTAAAAAATATTAAACATTTTAATTACGTTTATCAATAAAGAATTGAATAACAATTTTCATTTTAACATAATTTATCACCTTAACCAACACAACTTAACCATTAATTGTTGTGTAGAAGGAGAAAAAAGTAAATTAAAATAATTAGCGTCTGTCCCTTATTATTTCCATCCTTCTTACATTAATTTCATTTTCAGCTGTAAAGGTTGTAAATATTGTTTAATTCCTATGCTTTAAGACATCCTGAAAAAAGTTAATTTGTAGTTTTATATGAATTGGGAAACCTTATAGTGAAGCTTTGACTGCTCGATTGGCAGCCCAACGCTCTAGTTTTGATATATCCTCTCTCATGGTTGTAGAGAGAGGTACGGTAGAAGATGCTGCAATTACAAGCTCTCTGTCGTCTAGTTTTTTTTCTTTTGAAAAAGACTCGAAAAGTGCGGATACTACTGTCTGTTCAATCTCTGCTCCAGTAAATCCCTCTGTGTTTTTGGCTAAAGATTCTATATCGTAATCATCTGGTTTCCTCCCACGTTTTTGTAAGTGGATCCTAAAAATATCTCTTCTTTCTCTTTGAGATGGCAAAGTTACAAAGAAGATTTCATCAAACCTTCCCTTTCTTAATATTTCTGGGGGCAGAAGATGAATCTGGTTCGCGGTAGCAGAGATAAACACAGGTTGTTTTTTTTCTTGCATCCAGGTCAAAAAATATCCGAATATCCTTGAAGCGGGCGAATCGCTGGTTTTCTCGCCGCTTCTGGTAAGGCCGGCTTCTATTTCATCAATCCATAAAACACACGGAGCTGTAGCTTCAACAACTTTAATAGCTCTTGTAAAAGACTCTTCAGGAGAACCAAATGTCCCACTGTAAACTTGGTTTAAGTCCAACCTTAACAGTGGAAGATTCCAGCTGGAGGCAACTGCTTTTGAGCAAAGACTTTTTCCACAGCCACTTATACCCATAATAAGTACACCCTTAGGGGTATCAAGACCAAACTCTTTTGCCTCTTTCGAGAACGCAAACGATCGGGTCACCAGCCATTCTTTGAGGTTTTCCAATCCACCTACATCATCTAAATCTTCTTTTTGTCGGATAAACTCTAGCGTTCCGGTTTTTCTTACTAGTTGAGCTTTTTCTTCCAAAAGGTCTTCGACTATTTCTGGATAAATTTTTTCCCTGCCTATCAGTACTCTTCTCAGTGCCAGCTCCATTTCGTTTTGCCCTAGACCCAATAAAGAATTCACACACCTTAACTTAACATTCTCTCTGAGAGAATCCCTGAAACCTTCTGTAGAATGCTCTTGGACTGCTTTATCAAATATCTCAGTTGCCTCTTCGAAGTCTGGAAGCCCTATATCTACTATGATTATTTCTTTTTCAAGGTAAGGTGGAATGTTTATATATGAAGATAATGAGAACAGATACTTGGTTCCTTTTTCTACATTGTTATATACATCTTTTAATTTCCTTATAATACTCGGGTCATTTAAATAGAAATGTAGATCTTTAAAGAAATAAAATCCCCTGCCATCGGTATTTAATATATGTGAAAGTGCATCGGCAGGATCATTGGTATTTTCGATCTTACCGTCAATATTATTTTTTAAACCATCTGTGCAAGACCAGTTAAAACAACTTAAAGATTCGCCGTATTTATCCTTTCCCAGTTTTGTTATTGTTTCAATTACTCTATCTTCTTCCCACGTAATTAGACTTAATATTGGATAACCGGCTACGATAAGTTTATTAATGGTATCTGATGGAAATGGCATAATTTCTAATTTAATTAGAGATTTTTATTCGAGTGAAATTATATCATCACATACCAGAAATTACTGCTTTTTTGGGATGTTCTTTTCTCCAGCGGAGTTTATTCAAGGCATTAATAAAAGCCTTGGCACTTGCTACCACTACATCTGTACTTGCACCTTGGCCATGAGTTATAATTCCATCTTCCTCTATCCTTACGGTTACTTCTCCCTGTGCATCGGTGCCATCCGTTATTGCTGAAACAATATAACTTTCCAAGTTAGGATTGGTACCTGTTGCTTTAGAAATGGCTTTGTATGCTGCATCAACTGCTCCGTCCCCGTGCTCGGATACGGCAACTTCCACTTTATCAATTATAAGCTTTACGGTTATTACCGGTTCCATATTAGTACCACCACTATAATTGGCAGAAACAAGCTTATAGAACTCTGAGGACCTAACAAACTCTTCACTAATCAAAGCCTCTATATCTTCATCGAACACATATTTCTTTTTGTCGGCTAAGTCCTTAAATTTATTAAATGCTGTTTGAAAACTGGTATCGTCAAGATAATAGCCGTATTCTTCAAGCCGTTTTCTAAAAGCATGACGGCCGGAGTGTTTTCCGAGAATTATTTTATTAGAAGGAATTCCCACCTCCTCGGGGGTCATTATCTCATATGTTTGTCTGTGTTTGAGAACCCCATCTTGATGAATTCCCGCCTCGTGTGCAAAGGCGTTTGCACCAACAATAGCTTTATTTGGCTGTACATTTACTCCGGTTACTTGTGACACAATCCTGCTTGTTGGATAAATTTGTTCGGTATTAACATTAGTTATATATGGATTAATGTCATTTCTAACTTTCAAACCCATAACTATTTCCTCTAAAGAGGCATTTCCCGCCCTTTCTCCTAGACCGTTTATCGTGCATTCAACCTGTCTTACACCTTCCCTTATAGCGGCTATCGAGTTGGCAACAGCATGTCCCAAGTCGTTATGGCAGTGTACGCTTAATGTAATATTATATAGCCCATCAACTTTCTCGTATAAGGTTCTTATGATATGAGTGAACTCTTCGGGAAAAGTGAAGCCGACGGTATCAGGAATATTAATGGTTGTTGCACCTGATTTTACAGCAGTACCCACGGCTTTACAAAGGTAGTCCAAATCGGTTCTTGTTGCGTCTTCACATGAAAATTCCACATTATCTGTATATCTCTTTGCGTGTTTCACAGCCATCTTTATAATTTCTAGGACCTCTTCACGAGATTTTTTTAGCTTTTGTTTTAAATGTATATCGGAAGTTGCAATAAAAGTATGAATTCTAGGGGTTTCTGCAACTTTAACGGCTTCCCAGCCTCTATCAATATCTTTAATATTAGCACGGCACAACCCTGCAATTTCACAATTCCTTATCTTTTCGGCAACTAATTTTACAGATTCGAAATCACCTATAGATGAGATAGGAAAACCGGCTTCAATAATATCAACACCGAGCCTCTCCAGTTGATGAGCCACCCTTAACTTTTCTTCTGTAGTCATACCACAGCCGGGTGCCTGCTCTCCATCTCTAAGGGTCGTATCAAATATTTTTACAACATTACTTCCCATTTTTGTATCACCTCAGTAAACTTCTAAGAAAACATATTCTAAGTACAGCCAAATACTTTGTCAATCAAAGCAATTGCGAATTTATAATCAATTGCATATCTAATAAAGATAAATCAATTAGATTAATTCAGCAATTTCATTTTTAATAAAGAGATTGTGATTTTCCAAAGCGCTAAAGCCCTGTGGGTAAATCAATAAATTCAGTATCAACATCAAACTTCTTTCTTATAACTTTTTCAAGCGCTTTTAACCCTATTGTTTCAGTTGTATGATGACCGCCAAATATTACATTCATTCCGGAATCTTTAGCACTATGGAAAATTTCTATTGCATCGCCTGTTATATAAAGATCCACACCCAGATTCATTGCATCATAAAACCCGCCGTAGCCACCACCACCACTACATACAGCAACTGTTTTAATCATTTCTTTGCCGAATGGTAATACAGTACAAATAGAACCAAGTTCGTCGTTTAGCTTTTTTTCTATTCTACTTAAATTCAAAGCCTTACCAAACTCACCGACCCATCCTATATTTTTACCTCCATGGAAAAGAAACTCATCCTTAATAGCAGCTCCAATTAATTTTATTATTTGGGCATTATTGCCGACCACTTTATGCCTGTCTAACGGCAAATGACATGCATATAAAGAGATTTCATTCTCATATAAAATATCAATTCTTTTTTTTGCCCAATTATTAATGGAGGGATTTTGGCTTTTCAAAAAATGGCCGTGGTGAACAACAATTAAATCAGCCGAACTTGATCGGGCTTCTTTAAAAGTGTCTAATCCTGCATCTACGGCAAATACAATTTTTTTTACAGATTTTCTGCCTTCAAACTGTAATCCGTTCCAGCAAGTGTCATTTATATGATCAATCCGTAGATACTTGTCTAAAAAATTTTTAATCTTTGTCAATTTACACATTATTTACATAATTCCTTTTTAGCTTAAATTTTTGTTTACCAGGCAAATGTATAATATTGGTATTATAATTTTCTAAATCAATTCAAACAAATATGAAATGGAATATATTTAATGGAAGTGCCAGGGTCCTTATTTTAACCGGTTATGGTATAAATATTGAAATACTATGAGTATGTCAAAAAATGAACTTTTAAAATTAAAGGTAAGCAACTTAATACTATCCTTAATTTTGGGCAACTACTCGGTCGTTAATAATGAATATGAAGAAGGTATAAAGCCAGTGCTCAACGAGGTTATTAAGTAATTAAGCACTACTAGAAATTTGAGCATTGGTGATATAATACTTTTACATACAGATGGCATCACAAAAACGTTCGAAATCAATGAATATATTTTGAAGATTGACTGTCTGAAACTCGAATAGAATTAAGAATTCTGATCAATAGAAAATAAAGCATAAAAATGGCTGAAACTGTTTCAATCTCAGTAAAAAACAATGTGTCTGAACTCAAGAAAATAAATCATATTCTCGAGGTGTTTGTTAAATCGAATAACCTGTCTTCTCAGGTCTTGTTTGCATTGAATTTATCAATAGAAGAAATACTAACAAATATAATTACATATGGGTTCGAAGATTCGTCTGAACACTTTATATTGCTACGTTTGGAAAAAGAAGATGGTTTAATAAATATTAGAATCGAGGATGACGGCAAGCCTTTTAACCCGTTGGATTGTGATGAGCCTGACCTGGATAAACCGCTGGAAGACAGAGAAATTGGGGGGCTTGGTATTCTTCTGGTAAAAAGCTATATGGATGACGTGCAATACCAAAGGGAAGAAAATAAAAATCTAATTTCTATGACGAAAAGGTATTGATTCTAGGATTTATCTTCAATAATTTTATTTTGAATTTTGTTTAAGTAACTGTCCATTTCATCGGTGTTTTTAAATACCCGATGATTCGGCAATGCCTTGATTATTTCAAAAACTTTCTCAATCTGAGGTTGTAAATTTGTTAGAATAAGCTTTCCATTAACCTCTTTTAAAGATTTACTTGCTTTTATTACTACCCTTATTCCCATACTGCTTATATATTTGAGTTTTTCAAGATCAAATATTAGTACAAATGGATCCTCTTTTAAGATAGTTTCTACTTCTGTTTCAAGTATTTGGTACGTATTTGTATCAAGAGATCCATCAGGGGTTAAAATATAAATCCCCGGTTCTTTTTCATAGACTGAAACTGATAAAGACATAATGAATTAAGAATTACTTTATTATTACCACGATGTCAATATTGTGAGAAAAGATCAATCAAATAAAACCATTTGGTTATTAAAAGGTTGTTTTTTCGCTGTTCAAGATGCAGGTACACTTCCAGTGATAAAAGAGTACTAATTAAGCTCCCTAATGCAAAAGTTCGCAGAGTTGTCCAGGAAATTATTCTTTAACACTATACTATTATTATTCTTATCAGAGTGGATATTTCTAAATATATTCTTTCAAAAATACTAACCCTATTATGAGATATGAGCTGAAATGGCAAAAGATGTACCACAAGTAATTGAAGGAATGGTTGAAGTAGATGAAACATATTAAGGAGATACAGATAGCATGACTTGCTATTATACAACCATTTCCCTGCAGGATTAACCGGATGCGCGTAAGGCGCTATCCGGTTAAATTTAACTTTTAACTTTTACCGCTTTTTTCTTCTTAGTTAACGGTTTTTTTGCTATCAGGTCATTAAGGGTTGTTTGATCATCCGGATTAATTAAATCTTCTACGAGTTTATGATTTATATTTGCGACAATTATATCGCCTATTTCTGTATTAACATGAGTGTAAATACCCAGATTCTTCATAGCCTTTGCCTGTATATGGTTGTCCTTTGTCGGACTTACATAATGCACGGAGACTGCTTTATAACGATGAATTAAAAACAGGTGAATTAAGGTCATCAATCTCTTCTGGCGATATCTCTCTTCAAATGTGTTTTGATCCCTTACGGATAGCATACTCTTATTCATTCTATCCTGTATCCTGGTAAAGATCACATCAGCAATCTTTTTATTAGATTTATTCCATATATTCAATTCCATTATCTCCGAACCGGCAACATGGGGTCTCAATTCAACTTTTAATTTTCCCAGAAACTTATAGTACTTAGACCAGTCCTCAAGCCAGGTTTCTAAGAGTTTTGGCGGGACTTCTGTTTGAACTAAATGTTGAAACTGGGTAGATCCCTTGCCCATTGCTTTTGTAGTTGCGGTGCGACCTGATGTTGCCGTTAAAGCGCCATCCAGTCTCGGACCACCAACATGTGATTGAGGAGTTTTGTATGGTGAATCAAGCAGTCTGAACTTTCTTTGTAAGCGGGCTAGAGCAAGCATACCATTTCGCTGAAGAGCAGTGGCAAATTCCTCAGCGGCCAATCCATCGATCTGATGTCCGCCATAAGTTATGAAATTAAATACAAAGCCCATTTTACCCAGTTCTTCTGGAAATTTTCTCATTTCTTCATCCGTCATTCCCGTTGTGTCCCAATTAAATGAAGGGGACAAATTGTATGCCAACATTTTATCCGGGTACAAAGCATGCACAGCATCTGCAAACTTCTTTGCATCTTTTAGATCTGCGGTTTTGGTCTCCATCCACAGCATGTCCGCAAAGGGGGCAACGGCAAGAGATTTTGCAACTGCGTATTCAATACCGCCCTGGATTTGGTAGTACCCTTCCGGTGTTCGTGAAAGTTCACAGTCCCAACTTGCATCTATACCCATAGACCTGGCTTTTTCTCTTGCTTCATGAAATGAAACCTGCTTTGAATAATCCAGCCATTGCTCTATTGTCATATCGAGTTCTCTACCTTCTTCTATATCAAATTCCATCAACTCGGCCACGGCTTCTCCAAAGGTTTTCAATCCCGATTCGATTTCCCAGGTTTCCACAAATTTAGTTGCTACATCGTCCAGAGTTTTTTCTACACCTGCACCTTTATTCTTTTTTAATGAGTCGATCCTGTCATCGATATAGGACAAAATTCCTACTAGTTTAAACCATCTATACGCTTCGAGGTATTCTATATTTGAGATTCTGTAGAGCAGATGACCATTAATCTCCTTTACTCCTTTATCGTAAAATCTCTTTAGGATTGCAAGGTAGCAATTTTTATATCCCGGCACATGGATGTTTGTTGCGCCAAGAATGAATGGGTGGTCTCGTTCATCACCCCTACCGTCTAAAAGTGCAGCCCCTTCTGCATCGGTTCTAGCAACTATAATTCCCGGCACCTGCATAATGTCTAACTGGAATCGGGCTGCATTAAATCTTTTAATTTGTTCGTCAACCGGTACAATCACTTTCCCGCCCTGGTGGCCACATTTTTTTGTGCCAGGTTTTTGGTCTTCAATGTGATAACCACTTACCCCAGCCTCCACAAACCTTCTGATTAGATTTCGAACATGTGCCTCTCCGCCGTGTCCGGTGTCGGCATCTGCAATAATATAAGGATTGAAGTCATAAACCTGGACATCTTCGAGTTCTTTTTCAGTCATTCTTGATCTTGTAAACTTCTGGTTCTTGTCGGCACTCAATAATGCACGTACAAGTACAGCTGCCTCATCGGGCACTTGACTTAGAGGATAACTTGCCAAATCGGGGCCCTGATCTTCAGAGATTGATCCTTTTGCCGATGTAGCCCAACCACCTAAATAGATTCCCTCAATTCCCATGCGTTTCATCATTACCGCTTGACCCGGTGAATAAGGGCCAAAGGTTGTTATCTGTTTTTTCTTGGCAAATAGCTCTCTTAGGCGTTTATAGAACTGCTCTGAAGCATTTTTGGCAATCGAATAGTCTCTTCGAATTGTTCCCTGTTGCTCAACCACCTGGCGGGGGGAATATAAGCGTGTAATTCCCTTAAAGCGAGGACTTGAAAACGATTTTTTCATTTCGGCAATTTCTTTATTATTTAGTCCCATTATAATACTCCTTCTCCCATTTTTTAAGGCTATATAGATGGTTGAAAATCAAGGTTCTCTGTAATTCTGGTACCATCTTTTCTGAAAGAAACCATATATAAATCGATTCTTTCCTCAGCCTTCTGTAAATTGTGATTGTTTAAATTTATATTTAAAAGATCAATATACCAGGGTACTTTGGCATCATCTAACACATAAGTTTCAACGATTTTTTTGGCTATAGGTAATGTTGTATCCTTGGAATCATCATGAACATCTTTGTCCTTAGCATGACGAAGTTTTTCATATTCCTCGGCCAGCAGTCTTTTAAATAGTACAACGGAAAATACCTCTCCCGCTTTAACCCCTGTCTCAGGATCATCTTCTGTGAGTCTTGCCCCTTTATGAATCCATTCCCAAAGTATACTCAGTCGAATTTCACCGGTAGCTGCATCTTCCATCAAATATAATACATTGTCGTTATTAAAGAAATCTGCAGGTTTTAAGGCCGCTGCCTGAAATCCCTGACCAAAGGCATTTCCATATTGAAGGCCAACACTTAAAAGGTTTCTGGCTCCTCTAATTGTTCTTGGAGCCGGATCGAGCAATGTTAAATTTTGTGTGTCTTGCTCGGTGTATGATAGTGGTGGAAATTTTCTTCCAAGCTGATTATCCTCACCTGCTTTTTCCCATACGGGTCTTATGATATGAACCATCTTCCAGTGTGCAACCCATTTTCCGCTTGCACCTTCTTTCTGTTCACGCACAGCACCGGCATATGCCTTTTCCATGCTGCTTTCCACGCCCTCTTTCGAGCCAACAGGGATGTTTGGTTCCATACCGCCCTGCCAGAGTGCAAAGATACCGTTAATATCGGGGGTGTTGACTGCTCTACGAACCCTGTCTTCGTAGATTCTCATATAACCGTAAGTCATCGTGATTGATTCTATATTGGGGTTTATGAAGTTCTTATCCCATGCCATGGCATCTGCAACACTATTTATATAATCCCATCTGCCTGTATTAAAGCCTACAAAATGTTTTCCGAGAACCGCTCTGATTTCCATTAACTGGAATGTTGCTTCAAGCTGTTCAATGAGTACATAGACCTTGATTGTTCCAGCTTCGATGCCTAATTGCTCCTCAAGGGAAGCTAGCATATCGTTCCATAATGCAGCTTCTTCTGCTGTCTGTATTTTAGGCAGGTATAAAACAATAGATGAACGATTTTTTAGTAATTCTTTATAGTTGTTGACTACGTAAAGACACAAATCAACTATAGAAGCGGACATTGAAATTCCGTTTTCATCTCGGATATGCCTGTCGTCTAAATGAAGTCCGCGGCAACGGAAAATCTTTGTTGTGAAGTCTAATTGTTTTTCCCAATCATCAATTATTTCTTTTCCAAAAAAATCCTTTCCCCATTTGTTCATCTCACCCGAAACCTGTTCTGCCGACTTTAAAAAAACTGGATCTTTACGAATAGCCAATTTAAGGTTTCTTTGATTATCCAGTGACATTGATGTTATTTGACCCAAGGCATCTTCACCGTCAAACATCCATCCATCAGCACCTGAAAGCAGTGCGTATGCTACGTTTCTTATACTTTTTTCAATCGGAGAGTTGGGTTTAGCTGCAGGACCGGTGCCTTGAATCCATTGCCTTTGGAGATCGTGGGGAATTTCAGGTCCTTCAAATTTTCCATCTCTGGCATCTTGTACCTTTATATCGGTACGTGGTATACGATCTTCCGGGTTCAAAAATGTTATTCTCTCTTTATTCCGGGTTCTTTCGATTCTCCTATTGATTCTTTTTACCATCACTTCTTTCTGACCTTGATTAAATCTGGATAGCACTTCAATAGCAGCAACCGCATCTGATGTATATATATCCGGATATGTATCTTCTAGGCCATCACGTATCAACAGTTTTGTATTAATGCTCATTAATTTTGGATCTCCTTTGTCCCCTTTATTTAAAGCAAGTCTTAAAAAAGAGACATTTCATTATAATTAAAGAATGGTTTAAATCAACTGGAATGTTAGATTAGCATAGTAATTTTTAAGTAAAATATGGCAATTAAATCTGGGAATAGTTATTAAAAGAGATAATCAATCTGTTTTTTAATAATGGATCTAAATCTAAAGAGAGTTTATGAACAACCATCGAGTAAAGATGGTGTAAGAATTTTAGTAGATCGGCTATGGCCACGAGGGTTATCCAAGGAAAAAGTAAAGATTGATCATTGGATGAAAAATATTTCTCCCTCAAGTGAGCTTAGAAATTGGTACAATCACGATCCTAAAAAATGGAATGAATTTAAGGAGAGATACTTTTCAGAACTCAATTCGAATATTGATATGCTAAACTCGTTAATCGAAGTAGTGAAAAATAATAAATCAACATTGGTCTATTCTTCTAAAGAAGAGAAATTTAACAACGCAGTGGCTTTAAAAGAGTTCTTAGCGAAACATTTAGCCAAAAATAACTAGAAGCTAAAAACTGCCCTTATAGAATAATTTCCAAACAGCGATTAACATAATCGGTATCTAAACTTTAATAATTATATGATATAAATCTGTAACTTCTTTATAATATATAACTCTATAAAACTGGTGGTTTAGCATGAAATTTAATTTTGCCTTTGTAGTGTTACTATTAATTTTAATTTCAAGTTGTTCCAAGAAGGAAAGCATAACGGTCTCTGGTTCATCCACGGTTTTGCCTGTTGTTGCACTTGCGGCCGAAAAATTCACAAATAATTCTGGAATAAAAGTAGTTATTAATGGTGGAGGGTCGGGGGTTGGAATCAACCAGCTCGGGGAAGGTAAAATAGATATGGGCATGTCTTCACGTGACATAACGGGGGATGAAGTGAATAGTTACCCGGATGTGAACTTTATTACTAATTCAATTGCTAAGGACGCAGTTATACCTGTGGTTTCGACACAAATTTACGAAGAAGGCGTTCAGGTACTATCCCTAGATCAAATTGGGCAAATTTATAAAGGAGAGATAACCAACTGGAACGAGATCGGGGGGCCGGATAGAGAAATCCTTGTTGTTGATAAAGAAGCATCGAGGGGAACTAGGCATGTATTTATGGAAGCAGTGTTTGGAAACAAAAATGCAAAGGCACCTGGTGCTGATATTGTGCTGGGATCGAACAATGAAGAACAAACTGCAATAGCTCAGAGTAATGCAGCAATTGGAATGCTTTCTCTTGCATGGCTGAATGACAAGGTTAGGGGTCTTTCAATTGCTATAGAAAATGGTAAAACCATAAAACCAATAAGAGAGAACGTGGTTAATGGTACATTTCCAGTTGTTCGTGATTTAATTTTAGTGACAAACGGAGAGCCTGCTGGAAAGACGAAAGAATTTATAGATTATATTTTAAGTGAAGAAGGGCAGAGCATTGTAGAAGAGGCGGGTTATGTTAGGGTTAAATAACAAAATAGGTTTGACGTATGTTCTTACAAGTACTTTTATCTGTTCTGTAATTATACTGCTTATATTAATTTTCATGATTTTAAATAGTTGGGGTGCCATAAGCCAAAACGGTTTCCAGCTCTTTACAACCGAATGGTATCCGTCGGATGGAAAGTTTGGAATACTTTCAATGCTATACGGTTCTGTTTTAGTAACAATAATTTCTCTTGTTATCGCCGTACCCTTAGGGGTATTATCTGCAATATACATTTCCGAAATACTTTCTCAGAAATACAGGTTCTATATCAAATATATATTAGAGATTCTTGTTGGTATTCCTTCTATTATCTATGGGCTTATAGGTGTTGCGTTTTTCAGTGTATGGATTGAGAATTTATTTGATCTGGAAACGGGCAGGACTATATTAACGGCCGGAATAATTTTATCAATCATGATAATTCCAACTATAGTAACTCTCTCGGACGATGCTTTACAAAACGTACCAAAGAAGTACCGGGAAGCTGCACGTAGTCTCGGGTTATATCAATTTGAAGAAATTAAAGACGCAGTTCTTCCTGTTGCTATCAGTGACATAATTGGTGCAATTCTATTAGCCCTTGGTAGAGCATTGGGTGAAACTATGGCAGTTATGCTCGTTATCGGGGGTATAGATAAAATTCCAAAGTCTTTATTAAATGTATTTGTTCCTGGTCAAACCATCACTTCAAAACTGGGAAGGGAAATATCGGAATCCGCATTCGGGTCTTTAAATTTCAGTTCACTGATTTTTATGGGGCTAATTCTTTTATTGGTCGTATTAGTATTAAACTTTATTGTGCAAATACTTTTCAGGGTTGAAAAAAGATTATATGAATAGAAGTAACTACAACAATTTCCTTTTAACGCTTACCAAATTTGCTACCGGTTTTATTTTATTTGTACTCTTTTTTCTCCTATCTGTGATTTTCTGGAAAGGGATCAAAGCTATTAATCCTGAATTCATTCTGACTTCTTCAAAAAACTTTGGGTCCGATGGCGGTATTTTTTATCAGATTATAGGTACCCTGCTACTGGTGACCTTTGCAGCCGTTATCAGTTTTCCAATAGCGTTGGGAACGGCAATTTTTAAAAGTGAATACCTAAGTAATAGTAAATTTAAAAAATTGCTCGAGGTACTTATAT
Organism: Thermodesulfobacteriota bacterium; assembly: GCA_036476895.1. Lineage (GTDB taxonomy): Bacteria > Desulfobacterota_D > UBA1144 > Nemesobacterales > JAZGCJ01 > JAZGCJ01. The sequence goes on along the minus strand of JAZGCJ010000186.1, from coordinate 6,031 downwards.
ACGGACTAAATGGTATTCCATCCATAATCTTTGGTATATTTGGTTTGATACTCTTTGTAAACATCCTGAATACGGGAATATCATGGTTTGTTGGCTCTATTATACTTGCATTTATGATTCTACCCACAATAGTTCTTTCAACCTATCAATCTTTAAACAGCATACCGAGGATATATAAAGAAAATGCACAGGCGCTGGGTCTGAATAAATGGCAGGTAATTACAAGTGTATTACTGCCTCAAGGTATAGGGGGGGCTATAACCGGTCTTTTAATAGGACTTGCAAGGGCTGCAGGCGAAACTGCCCCTATAATGTTTATAGCCACTGCTTATTCAGGGGTTGAAGTTCCCGGGTCTTTCTTCGAGCCGGTAACCGCCCTGCCGACACATATTCTGGCACTTGCCCAGCAGGCAACAAATCCCCAAGCACTACAAAATGCGTGGGGTGCGAGCGTTGTGCTAATATCATTGATTATGATTTTTAGTATTTCCGGGTTATATACAAGAATAAAACTTACAACCATTAGCAAGAGATGAAGAATAAAAATCTTAAGATTATTGAATCTTATTCAAATGAAGTGGAACCAATCATTGATATAGAAAACTTCAATGTATGGTTCAATGATTCTCACGTCCTTAACAATGTGAATGTTTCGATTAAGGCAAACAAGATCAATTGTATCATTGGTCCTTCGGGAAGCGGCAAGACAACTCTTATCAGGAGTATTAACAGGATTAATGATGATATGGAAGGTTATACATTCGATGGAAACATTAAATTTAACAATCATAGTATTTATGACAATACAACTGATATTACGAAATTAAGAACTGAAATTGGCATGGTATTCCAAAAACCCTGTGTTTTTCCTAGATCAATAAGTCAGAATGTCCTGTTTGGTATTCAGCATCACAAGAGATTACAGAAGCATGAAAGATTGCAATTAGTTGAGAACAACTTAAAGGCAGTCTCTCTATGGAAAGAAGTATCTCATCGTTTAAATGACAAAGCGGATTCACTTTCTATTGGACAACAACAGAGGCTTTGCATAGCAAGATCATTGTCTGTAAATCCGAAGGTTTTGCTACTTGACGAACCAACCTCATCGCTTGATCCGGTATCAACGTTTGCAATTGAGGATCTTTTATTAAGGCTCAAATCTAATTACACCATTGTCTTTATTACACACGACATAATCCAGGCCAGGCGCATATCAGACCACTTGATTTTTATGTGTAACGGTCAGGTAATAGAGGAAGGAAGCAAGGAAGAGATGTTTAATAATCCTCAAAATGAGCAGACTCGTCAGTATCTAAATGATGAGTTTTGTGAGTGTTAAGAAAATTACAAGCTATTTATAACAAAAGGTATTCTGGATATTATGCTTTTTAGTGTCGGTAATTTAGAGGGCAATGTTTGAGGCAACTTTGTGAATTTATCTTTAGATTTATGGGTAACAAATTGGTTTCTAATAGGATTCAATGGAACAATAACTCGATACATATGAAATACTTTTGAAAGAAAAGTAAGGTTAAGACACTGGCAGATAAATAAAAAGAAATAGATAAAAAGAAACACGAAAATGCTTGGGTGTACGGGATAATGAAAATTGCTATTTAATTATAGAAAACAAGTTTATGGTAAACCTAGCCCATAAATGAATGCATCAGATTTTTGTAATCCTCCATATTTTCACCCGGGCTTGGATCCTGAAGAGCGGGAGGTGTGGTTTTATTCCTAAAAACGAGTGATTCCAGTGATGCGTGTTCTCCCTCAAATAGCAAGCCTATTGGAATCTGGCCATTATTTGCACAGTCAAGTAATTTTTGAAACACTTTTCCACGGTTTGTACGATCGTAGTTTTCGTCGTCTTCAACGTTCTTTACCCTAGCTGCCCATTCCCTGTGAGTGTCATAATAAGTAACACAGGGAGACAACACTTCGAGAAAGGCAAATCCTTTACCTGCCTCTGTATGTTCAAGTGCAGCAACCATCAGGTTTTCTAATTGCTCTGGGTGCCCGCTAAATCCGCGTGCAAGAAAAGTTGATGTGGGAAAGCTAAGGCCGAGTAAAATAGAGTCCATGCTTTCTTCAACATTGGATTTATAGCCTAAAGGGCTGGTTGGAGAAGCCTGACCCTTTGTTAATCCGTAATTGCTATTTTCCATAACTATATATGTAAAGCTAGGATTACTTTTAAAAGTATGTACCAAATGACCGACACCAATTGCATAACCATCTCCATCACCACCAGCTGCTATAACCGTAAGTTCAGGATTTGCCAATTTAGCCCCGATAGCCGTGGGAAGCACACGACCGTGAAGTGCATGGTATCCGTAACATTGAAAATTGTTCTGTATAGTTCCGGCACATCCAATCCCGGCTATGACCATAAGATTTTCTCGTGGAATACCTAATTTGTTAAATGACTTTTCAAGTACTCCCTGTACTGCAAAGTCGCCACAGCCCGCGCACCAAATTGGTCTTGCCGGTTGAAATGTTTTGGTCATTTGGATGATACCCCCTTTCTCTTAATTTCCTTAACCTTCTTAAATTTCTCTTCCTCCGTCAACACCCTTTGGGCTAATTCATACGGTCTGAAGGGAGTTCCGTTATATTTGAGAATGTTATTTATTTTTGTGGAATCGGCTCCCTGATGCATAAACAGATGGGCTAATTGACCCACAGCATTGTACTCCACCACATAAACCCGACTGCAGTTTTCAACAAAATCGATTACTTCATCTAAAACAGGCCATATGGTACGCGGTTGTAAATATTGTGAGCTTATCCCCTCTTTTCCCAGCAGTTCCATGGATTCCAGAATAACACCGTATGTCATCCCGATCCCAATAAAACCAATTTCAGCTTCTTTTTCACCAAAATGACGCGCCTTGGGTAAAAGAGTCTTTGCATTTTCAATCTTATTCATACGTTTGTCCATCATCCTAACACGGTTGTCGGGATCTGTTGAAACAAGTCCGAATTCATCGTGTTCATTGCCGGTTACAAGTGAAAATCCTCCGGGGGTTCCGGGTTTAACAAAAGGGGAAACACCTTCGTCATTAATTTCGTAACGTTTATAGACATCCAGTTTTTCTATATCGTCTGCATTTAAAAGATAACCTGGGTCTACCGATACTTTACTTAAATCAAAAGGGTCAACCATGGCTATGTTCTGTGATATGCCCTGATCCATTGAAATGTATACGGGGCATTGATATCTCGATGCGAGATTAGTTGCCTCTACCGAAAGGTAGAAGCAGTCCTCCGGATGACCGGGAGCTAGGACTATTCTTGGAAAATCGCCATGACCGCCAAAAACCATCATGTTTAAATCACTTTGCTCCGGTTTAGTTGGCATTCCGGTACTAGGACCTGCTCTTTGACAGTCTACAATAACCAGGGGTATCTCGGCCGATCCAGCATGACCGATACCTTCCTGCATCAATGAGAAACCGGGGCCCGACGTGGCTACCATTGCTCTTGCTCCTGTTAGTGCGGCACCGATTGCCATATTTATACCGGAAAGTTCGTCTTCCGTTTGCCTTGCCACTCCGCCAAACTGGGGAAGCCATTTCTGCAGCGATTCCAGTATTTCTGATGACGGAGTAATCGGGTAACCGGCGAAAAATCTGCCGCCTGCAACAATAAAGCCCAGTGATAATGATTCATTTCCTGTTATTAAAAGATGATTTTGGGGGGATTTCTTTTCGATTTTATAAAGACCGGACCCGGATGTTAGTCCGAATTCATCGGCCAGATTAAAACCAAGATCCAATGCTTCTAGGTTGTAGTCCAGAACGGCTTGTCCAAAACGCGCAAAGCGTTTTTTGAAAATATCTCTTAAAGACTCGTCTTCAAGACCAATCAAACGCCCGACAACTCCAAACGCAATACTGTTTCTATACAGTTCGCGTCTCATGGTCCTCATTGCTATGCGGTTAAACGGTGAAGAGTACAGTGTTATTCCTTTTGGTAAAGTTCCATTGTCCAATTTACCTCCGGAATCGTCAAAAATTACAATACTCTTACTATCAAGATAACGGATGTTTTTCTCTACAGCTTCTTCATCTAATGCTACCAACAAATTGATATTGCTTCCGATACAATAACGTTGACCTGAAAATGCTCGAAGTGTTGCGGACGTATGTCCGCCTCTTATTCTGGATAAAACGTCTCTTTCTGTATATACATTTAATCCGTAGTTTCTCATCAATTCCGCAAGCAGGGTGACCACAGTAAGTGAACCATCTCCACCCTGACCAGCTACAATTACATTTATGTCTTCCAGTATTGGTTGAGAACCGTTCGAAGTCATTAAGTATTTCCTCCATTCTCAGGCGGTTTATAGTCTTTGTAAAAAGTCTTGGGGCTGGTATTTCCTATTTCAATTCTTTCCTGCAGGGTAGGCATTAGTGCAGGGAGCGGTTTGTTCCTTTTTAGGTTGGATAATTTTATAAGTAGTGATTTTGCCCGGGGTACTGAGTCTACCGGCATAATTTCAAACAGGTCATCATCTACCGCAGCTTGAAAATATTGATGTCCTTTTTCGGTCCGAACAGCTACAAATGTCCAACCTTGTAAACCTATACCTCCTACACCAATATCAGAATTGTCAGCAGAATAGTCCAAGCAATATAAGCATGCAGGACGGGCGTAGGGATGGAAGTCTTTTAAAGGCATTATCTCTTCTCGCCCATCATTCAAAGCTATAATAACCTTACCTTTGACGTTAACGTTTACGATATCCTTTGGTTCAACGTTTAAATGTTCAGCCATCAGTGTGATGTGTTCGTGAGTAAAACTCTCTGAGCAGAAAAGGCCAATAATAAGAGGAACATTTTTTTGATACCATTTGGCAACCTCGAGACGGATACTGCTGTATTGCTGTTGGCGGACACCATCTACCTGGCAGGGCACTCCAACAACTGCAATTGGTTTTATGTCACGCTCCATAGCCTCTCTTAAAGCTACGGTATTTGGTGAATATGTATAGCGGGAGCCGCTGCAGGCCAGTATTTCTTCGGGCGTTGTAGCAAGTTTATGAATTCCCACTTGAGGATTTTCGGGAAGAACGTCGCCTATGACAGCACCTTTTATTGTATTATTTTCCAAGGCATGAATCAGTAAAGCCGATGTTACACCACCGTCCTGACCCCTTTTTAAGAATTCAGGATCTTTTGCCCGTGCTATAACAGCATAGTTATATGGACCGAATCCTTCATCAATTACAGGTTCTTTGAACCCGAGTAACTTGCGAAGGTCTTTGTCTGGTGGGCGAAGCACAGGACACACATCGACACACAACTCACAAAATACACATGCATCTTTTCTAGTATCAACAGGATTTTCATCTTTATAATCGAATACATCGGTGGGACATATAGTTACACAGGCAGCACAGCCCACACACTTGCCGGTGTCTACGATTTCGCGCATTAGAAAATCTACAGCCCTGAATCCACCCTTGTTTAACTCTGAACGCCATGCATATGCCCATTCATAAGGGTCAGCACCCTCGTCAAGCATACTGCGGTACTTCTTATGAACTGAATCAATCAGTTTCTCATTGTCATCCATTATATATCCATTCTTTAATTATAATTCTTCACTATAATAAATAAGAAATATAATGTTATATATAAACCTATCACCGAACATATTGATTGTATAGAATTAACTTTCTAAGTTCAATAGATAATTGATGATTTTTTCGTATTTCCCGGATTTTTTTCAAAATTTAATGGATTATATTTCTCGAGATTAGGTAAATGATAATAAGAAGTGAAATTAAGCGTTTTAATAAAGTATTTTTGTGGTTAGATATATATATTTCAATATTTTTTTGCTGGGGCTCTTGAATACACTTCGAACTTTTCAATTTGAGGAAATTGTTAATTTTTAGCACTAATTTTCTATTGTAACTAATGTAGAATTTGGGGGTTTAAAAAATAGTTGATTATTTCATACAAAATTTAACATTTTATTTACAAATAACATGAAATTGTTTGAGAGGATTAAAGCCTCG
>JAZGCJ010000185.1:0-2896 GCA_036476895.1 Thermodesulfobacteriota bacterium | reverse complement strand
ATGGAAAATCGTTAGACATTACAGATGAGAAGATTGAAAAACTTAAGACAGTCATTCCCGAAGCGTTTACGGAAGGCAAAATAGACTGGGAAAAACTGAAAGTTGCTTTGGGTGAAGACATAGAATTCAAGAATGAACGCTATGTATTAAACTGGGCCGGAAAATCGGATGCATTTAGAATACTTCAATCCCCCACTACCGCAACACTTGTTCCCTGCAAGGAAGAATCAGTTAATTTTGATAATACGGAAAACATCTTTATTGAAGGTGAAAATCTTGAAGTTCTGAAGGTTTTACAAAAGTCTTATTTTGGCGAGATCAAGATGATTTACATCGACCCTCCTTATAATACCGGCAATGACACCTTTATCTATCCAGATAAATTTTCCGAAACTGAGTAATTAAGTAATTAAGTAATTAGGGACAACGACTGTTTTTAATGTTAGTGATGATGGTGATGTCCTTCCCCACCGTCCAATGGCCCGCCGACTTTTTTAAGCGCTTCGGAAAGCGATTTGCCAGCCTTCACCTTTCCAAAATTCCATATGTATACTTCACCTTTTCTTTGCAATTAAATGTAAAATATGCTATTTTTTGCAAATGAAGGAATTACTCAATCTTCTGTCTTTAATGGAGGTAAGATAATATGAATGAACGTATTGTTTCTGATCCTAAAGTTTGTGGCGGCGAGCCATGTATTAAGGGAACACGTATTCCTGTGCACGTAATATTAAGCCACATTGCCGCTGGTGAAGAACATTCCTTAGAAGATATTGTGGCCTGTTTGGAATGCACTTCGTACTTAGCCACAGAAAAATCAGTAATATAAAATGAACATCGTGTTGGATTAAAATTTGAGTTTTGCTTGCAAAAGACGGTATTAAGGTGAGATAAAATCATGGAATTTACTTGTCTATTATAAAGGAACAATAGCCTTCTAATGGGTAACACCCCAGTTCTCCGGTTTCTGCGACCTCCAGTTTAAGCCAATGTTATGAATAATTCTAAAAACCTCTCAGACCGTTACAAAATGTTTGGGTATGAAATAACCGGGGAGCCTGATTTCATGGACAAGGAGTTTGGCATTACTCCTGAAATAAAAGATCTTGTACAGGATTTATACCATGAAGTGCAGGATAAAAAGCGGGGTATAGTCAATAAATTATTAAAGGTTATAAAGACATATCCTCAGGTACCACAGTTCAAAAATTACTTGACTGTAGCCTACAACCTCTCAGGGAATACCAGGAAGGCTTATGAATGCAATAACTGGATACTGAAGGAGCATCCCAATTATTTTTTTGGCAGAATCAATCTGGCAGCCCAGTATTTCGAGCAGAAGGAATATGACAAAATCCCTGAAGTGCTGGGAGACTTGATGGAGATAAAGGCGCTTTACCCTGAAAGAAAGGTTTTTCACGTCAGCGAGGTGATGGCTTTTAATAAACTTGCAGTTATTTATTTTGCTACCATTTGTAACCTGGAAGCGGCGGAAAGCAGGTTTAAGATAATGGAAGAAATTGATGCGGAGCATCCTGATACTTATAAGGCGTTACAATATCTGCTGCCTGAGAGGATGAAGGCAGGTATTGAAAGAGATAAGGAAGAAGAAAGAACGAAAAGAAAAGTGAAGACCAGGGCTTATGATAAATCGATTCAGACAACTGAAAAGCCTGAATTTAATCATCCAGAAATTCGGCAGTTGTATGAAAACGGCATGCGTATAGATCATCAGTTTATAAAAGAAATACTATGTCTGCCTCGTGCAAGCATGATCAATGACCTTGAAACCATTCTTGAGGATATAGTCAGACGTTTTGAATATTTTAAAAACAAGGTTGATGAAGACGAATGGATTGAAGAAGAGCAAACATTTCCGATTCATGCAATCTTTCTTTTAACTGAATTGAATGCAACTGAAAGTCTTGACAAGGTTTTACAATTATTAAGACAGGGAGAAAAACTGCTTGAATTCTGGCTTGGAGACTTCTTAAATGAAGAAGTATGGAGAACCATATATCAATTGGGTAATAATCAATTGGAAAAGCTTAAAACATTTGTGCTTGAGCCAAATATATATACTTTCGCAAGGTCTGGAATTTGCGATGCGGTTGCACAGATTGTTTATCATGAACCAGAGAGAAAGCCTGAGATAGTTAAGTGGATAAAAGATGTACTGGAATATTTACTTAACAACAAAGATGATGAGAATCTTATCGACAGCGATTTTATTGCCTTTATATTTTGCGATATTATACAACTAAAAGCTGAAGAGCTGCTGCCTTTAGTTAGAATTTTTTTTGATAATGACCTGGTTAGTATCGGCATTTGCGGTGATTTTCAGGATGTTGAAAAAGACATTATTAACAGGCCGGAGAGGGATTACTATAAACACGAATTGTTTAATATTTATGATAGATATACGCATATTTTGACCACATGGGCTGGTTACAATGAAGAGAAGGAGGAAGAGATTAATAACGACTTGAATGATTATGGTTATACTGATTTTCAGCAAGAAGAATCGATTCGTTCAGAACCAAAAGTCGGGCGAAACAATCCCTGCCCCTGTGGTAGCGGGAAAAAGTATAAGAAATGTTGCTGGAATAAATAGGTGAATGAAATTAAGGGACTTGTCTTGAAACTAAAGACGCTCTGCACAAGCCCAGGGTCGCATCTTAATTGATTAATAAATTAGATTGCTTCGTCTCATGCTCCTCGCAATGACACTTCTTCACACTTGCCATTGCGAGCGTGTGAGCCAAAGCCCTGAGTATTGCGAAGGGGAAGCAATCTCCAACCTTGAAATTCCTAAGTATTAATTTAAAAGGCACCTAACAAAAAGCGTGGCGGCTGATTGTTAAAGTGATCTAAACATAAAGTTGAGCATAGGTAA
>JAZGCJ010000184.1:0-23241 GCA_036476895.1 Thermodesulfobacteriota bacterium | reverse complement strand
GCTCTGTTACAATAGCCGATACTTTTTTATTATTAAGCATTGAGATAATAGATGGACCAATATCATGAGCAATCAAAATCGCCCCTTTTTCAGGTTCGGCAAAGCTTGTCCCACCATTTTTACTTTTTAACAGATCATGAAGGATTCTTTCACCTATATCACGAAAATCCATTGCTCGTTCCCTTAAGTAGGGATCTTCAAGGCTTTCGAATTGCTCGGCTATTGTTTCTATACCTTCAATAACGGCATGTTCAGCAGAAAATTTATTTTTGACTAAGATATCGGTAATAGTCTTTTTTAAAACAGTACTTTTTAATATAAGTAAATGGGCACGAAATATATCGACTTCGGCTTGAGAAAGGATCTCATCGGACGATATCGTTTCAATAAGAGTATGAAGTTCGTCTTCAACATCCGAAATTGCTTTGTCTAACCTTTCAAGTTCAATATCAGGAGATAATGTATCGATTTTCTCATCCCGAAGCTGTCGGAAAAGACCTCGAAACAGAAAAGCATTACCGATTGCAATACCGCTAGAAACCCCCTTTCCCTGGTATGTTCTTGTCTCGTGTTTAACAATTGAGGGTGTTTTTAACCTGTCTAATGTGTCTGCAACCTCTAACAATCCGGCTAACCTTGCCGATATAATCTCAAACAAAGTTTCTTCGGCAGGAGTAAAAAATCTTCTTTCCTTTGTTTGACCAACAAGAACCCCTATAGATTTATTATTTAATATTATTGGGACACCTATATAACTCTCATACTCCTCCTCACCAATTTCAGGAAAGTATCTGTACCTTGGATGATGTGAAGCAGGCATTTCAATGATTGGCCTGTGCTTTTCAAAAACTAAACCAGTCAAACCTTCTTCGGGTTTCAAGGTTATGGAGTCTTTTTCAGGATTAATTTTAAGACCCCTATTAGCTCGAAGGACGAGCTCATTTTTTTCACTATCCCATATATATACAGAAACAACAGCAAGGTTAAGCGATCTGCCAATCTTGCTTACTATTCTCTTCATAATAGTATTGAGACCAGTGGTTTTGTTCACTATATCGCTTATTTCTTGAACGATTTTTAGATGGAAATCAGCCCTTTCAACTGTTCTTTCTTTCATAGGTTAAAAGCGTATAATCAAAGAAAATAGAATGCTATGAACAAACTTATAATTTCTTAAAGCCAAATAATTGATAGGTTAACAAAATTTAAAAGAATACTGAATTTTTCTTCTTAATATATCAACACTGTTAATCTTTATCCTTACTTTACTGCCTTCCACAGGCTCTTCCGATGAATAATTAACCGGCAATTCAATTAAATATTCAGGAATGTAAATACTGAACCGATTATCAGACACCGAGGAGATTACTCCTTCAATCTCCTTCATTTCATATTTCTTTAAATAAGTATAAAGCCAATATCGCTCTCGTGATTTTTCGACTATCCTTTTATCACGAATGGATATTTCTACCTTTTTATAAAGAGTTTCAAGATAATTTTCTGAATATGGCACTTTATTGCCTTCAATAGAAACAGAAAGTTGTCTTTGTAAAACTAAATCCAGATATCTTCTTATCGGGGATGTCACCTGAACATATTGATTTACTCCCAACGAACAATGCCTATTAGGAGTAGTTCCTAATTTAGAAGGTCTTAAATATTTTATGACTTTAAGCGGATATAGCGGATCTTCATGATCTAAACTAAAAGCATCTTGAGAAATACCTTCTGCTTGTGATCTATATATAGCCGGAATACCTTTCTCTAAGAAATGCTTAGCGGTTAATGAGTTCGTTAATATCATAAATTCAGAGACCATCCTATGAGCAGTGCTGGTCATATAGTATCGTTCTACTGATAAGACTTCCATATTATCAATATTGAATTTAAGATGTGGCAGATCGACAGAGAATGCATTTTCATTCATTCTTTTTTTTCTGAGTGAACTTGCTATTTCAAATAATTTGCTTCCAAGTTTTCGATTACACAAATTTTCTTCAGCATCTGAATAACTTAAATTTTTATCAACATTTATAATTGATTTGATAAACCTATAGCTTTTTATATTAAAAGAGTTGTCAAAATTGACAAATAAAGATATCGCATGTCTATCACAACCCTCAAACAAGCTCTGCTCTTCAATAAGTTCTTTATGACTCATATGTATAATATTATCCGGCAAATAAACAGATTCAGCTCGAGCTTCGGCCTCTCTATCTAATTCGCTCTCAATCGGAACGGTATCTGCAACATTTGAAATGTGTATACCAACTTCATATCCCTTACCATCATCCTCGGTAATTGAGAGAGCATCGTCAATATCAAATGTGTTTTTATCATCAATTGTATAAACCTTCAAAGATGTTAGGTCCTGGTATTCATTTAATAATCTCTGTCTCTTAAGTTCCAATAATTTAACAACTTCTGAATTGGCCTTATCCGGGAATTTTTCTTCAATTCCATACCTCATGAATATTGGATCTTTATTTTCATTCCAAGCACCTATCTTAATTAAAAATTCGATAGCCCCCTCCAGATCATTTATACCCGCCTCGAACAATAGAGATTTCATCTCTGAAGAATAGTTATAGTTTTCAAGATAAATCACATACTTTCTAATCTGCTCAATTAGTCCATCCGGATTAAATCCATTATTATCAGCTGGTTTTCCACTACCTACAGTTCTTAACCAGTTTAATGCTTTTTTTCGTTCCTCTAACTTCTTTTTTTGTGCTTCTTTTCTCTGAATTGCGTCAAAAACTTCTTTTTCAGATTGAGGTGAATATACATCGCCATTTCTCTTAAAATACGTATCGTCCTTCTCAATTGCCCAGAAAAGCTGAAGATCTTCCATCTTGTTTTTACCGTTGTAATAAAAATCAGACAGCTCATTAAAGGAGATTTGATCATGCACTCCAGATATACATTCCCACAATGTCTTAATATCAACAGATTTCTTGTTTTCTTCTAATTCTTTCCTTAGTTTTCTAAGCTCCAATTTCTTTTCACTATGAACAAGCTGGCTGCCAATCTTACTTTTAGTAAATAAAACAATTTTGTTAATATCGATTTCCAACTCTTTGCCATCTTCAGTAAACACTTTTACCTTGTCACCTTCTGTCGAAAAAACAATTCCAAAAGAAGGCTCCCTTCTTTTCCTATAAACAATGATTTCATCTTTTAAAGGACTTGTACCGGACATATATCTAAAAGTATAATCAATAAGAATCTATTTTTTAGTGCATGTGTCAATATTGCAAATGTTGCGTAATTCAGGGACAAATTGGAAAAGGTTTAGAGTAAAAAGTTTACATCTTAAATTTTGTTCTCGAAATATCTAACTTTTATGAATATGACATCAAGCGGTCAAGGAAGATTTATATTCCATAGCCACTTTTACAAAATCACTAAAGAGCATATGTGGGACTAGGGGTTTAGACTTAAATTCCGGATGGAATTGACACCCTATAAACCATGGGTGCTTTTCTAATTCTATAATCTCAACTAACTTATTATCGGGCGACACACCGCTAAAGACTAAACCATTTTTTTGTAGAATATCTCTATATTCGTTGTTAACCTCATACCTGTGTCTATGTCTTTCTGAAATATTACTTTTTCCATAGGCACTATACGTAATTGTATCTTTAGCTATGTCACATGGATAGGCACCAAGTCTCATTGTTCCACCCATACCGTTATTACTTTTCTGATCCTCCATCAGGTCTATCACAGAGTTCTCAATGTCATTTTGAAATTCCCGTGAATGGGCTTTTAATAAACCACATACGTTTCTTGCAAATTCTACAACTGCCATTTGCATACCCAAGCATATACCAAAAAATGGAATCTTTTTCTGCCTAGCAAATTTTATAGCTTCTATCATTCCCTCAAGGCCCCTTTTACCAAATCCCCCAGGCACTAAAACACCATGTACATCATTGAGAAAGGTATCGGCTCCTCTTTTCTCAATTTCCTCTGAATCTACATACTTAATATTTACTCTCGAGTCATTAGCTATTCCTCCATGAGCAAGAGCCTCATGGAGACTTTTATATGAATCGTTATGCGACACATATTTACCAACCACCCCTATGCACACATCCGATATTGGTTCTTTAGACTTCTTTACAATCTCTTCCCACTTGGTCAGATCCGGCCTCCTTGTCCACATGTTCAAATATTCAATAACAATCTCATCCAATTTCTCCTGAAAAAATATGAGTGGTACTTCATAAATGGATTCAACATCCTTAGCAGTTATAACGGCATCAATCTTTACATTGCAAAACAGTGCAATCTTTTCTTTTATATCTTTAGGTAAGAATCTATCGGTACGACAAAGTAAAACATCGGGCTGTATACCAATCTGTAATAGATCTTTAACACTATGCTGTGTTGGTTTAGTTTTAAGTTCACCAGCCGGAGCAACATAAGGAACGTATGTTAAATGTACAAATAGTGTGTCTTCTCTTCCAAGATCCGTTCTTAACTGTCTAACAGCCTCTAGAAATGGGAGACTCTCTATGTCACCAACAGTCCCTCCTATTTCAACAATCACCACATCATAATCATCCGCTACTTCCAATATTCCAGATTTAATCTCGTCCGTTATGTGCGGTATCACCTGTACCGTCTTACCAAGATATACACCTTCCCTTTCTTTTGATATCACGGAATGATAAATCTGCCCTGTAGTGATATTGTTTTTCTTGGTCATTGTGCAGTTAGTAAATCTTTGGTAATGCCCCAGATCCAAGTCAGTTTCTGCCCCATCATCAGTAACGTAGACTTCTCCATGCTGAAAGGGGTTCATAGTTCCCGGATCAACGTTCAGGTATGGATCCAATTTTTGAAGGGTGACTCTGAGACCCCTGCACTCTAAGAGTGCCCCCAAGGAGGCAGCAGCTAGTCCCTTTCCCAAGGAAGACATTACACCGCCAGTAACAAAAATAAATTTAGTTTTTTTCAATCCATATTCCTTTTATGATCATAAAATCTAAAGAAAGATAATTTATAAAAATCAATATATTCAATTTACGTTTATTGTTCAAATTTATTAATAAAATAATTACATATTTTTATTTTTAATCACCTCTAAAAGTGCATTAACTGCTTTTGCCCTGTGGCTAAGACTGTTCTTTTCATCAATTGTTAATTCTGCCATAGTTTTATCCAATTCATTTATTAAAAATACCGGGTCATACCCGAATCCACCATTACCTCTGGGTTTTTCAAGTATCTCTCCACCACAAATACCCTCAACAACAATTTCCTCACCTCCTGGTTTAACTAGGGCTAAACAACATATAAATCTTGCTCGCCTGTCTCTTTTTCCTTGCATTTCATTTAGGAGCTTCTTAATATTATCGGTGTCGTCTGCATATTCACCGGCATATCTGGCTGAGTTTACCCCCGGTTTTCCCTTCAATACTTCGACCTCAAGTCCCGAATCATCGGCGATTGTCAAATCCTTGGTAAAAGCACAAATTTCCCTTGCTTTTTTTAAGGCATTTGCTTTATATGTATCTCCATCCTCAATTATATTTGGCGGGTTTTGTAAATCTTTTAAAGATATTAGTTCAAATATAAAACCTGAGAATAAAGTTTTAAATTCTCCCAATTTACCTGGATTTCTTGTTGCAAGGACAGCCCTTTCTATCATTTTTAAAATACAATTAAGTTAAAATTTCTCTTTGTTTACTAATCAGTTCCATAATACCTTTCTCTGCAAGTTTAATTAACCCATTCATTTTATTTTTAGAAAATGGTTTTCCCTCGGCAGTGCCTTGAACCTCTACTAAATTTCCAGACCGCGTCATTGCAATATTCATATCAACTTCTGCCCTTGTGTCCTCTTCGTAGTCTAAATCTAACAAAAGTTCGCCATCAACAATTCCAACGCTGATTGCAGCTATATAATCATTGATTGGATTTTCTGTTAAAATACCCTCCCTATTTAAAAAATTTACAGCTTCGCTAAGTGCAACGAATGCGCCTGTTATAGAAGCAGTCCGGGTTCCACCGTCTGCCTGAACTACATCACAATCTATCAATATGGTCCTTTCACCCAGTTTTTGGAGGTTAGTTATAGATCTTAAGGACCTGCCTATTATTCTTTGAATTTCGTGAGACCTGCCACCTATTTTCCCCCTAACGGAGTCTCTCCTTGTCCTTGTTATAGTTGCACGCGGTAGCATGGAATATTCGGTTGTTACCCATCCAGTACCGGTGTCTTTTAAAAACGGTGGAATCTTTTCTTCAACAGTGGCTGAACATAAAACCTTTGTATCTCCCATCTCAATTAGAGAAGAGCCTTCAGCGTATTTCATAACTCCAATATCAATGTTCAAAGGTCTTATCTCGTATGGTTTTCTGCGGTTCAGTCTCATCAGAAAATCAATGTAATAAATTAGATTGTACGATTGGTGGAGGCGCTGGGAATCGAACCCAGGTCCGAGAAAGAGCTAAACTTAGCATCTACATGTTTATCCTATCTATTAAATCTCACAGTGAAATATCCGATAGGCAGGGTTTCACCGCCAGCCTGATATTGTTTCTCGTCTTTGATTTATCAAGCATCATCAAATGACCAGCCCGCTATAATGTCGCCCCTTAAAACCCAACGGGCAAGGCTTTAAGCGGCGTCGCCGCTCTATTTAGGCAGCGAGTGCATTAATTGGTTCGGCACTTATTCGTGCACTGCCAGTTTTACGAGTTAGCAGAACTCGACATGCAGCATAAGCCGTCTCATTCCCCGTCGAAGCCATATCGCCCCCATAGATAATAATATAATACAAAATCAAATTGAATCAACGTCTTATTTTTACAGCTTTTTCCAATTCCCGTTTTATGTCCCTTTTCTTTATATCCTCTCTTCTGTCATATTGCTTTTTACCCTTAGCTAAAGCCAATTCAATTTTGGCCAGGCCATTCTTAAAATAAATTTTTACAGGAATAAGTGTATAACCCCTGATCTGTGTTTTTCCAATTAGTCTTTTTATCTCTCTTTTATTAAGAAGAAGCTTTCGTTCCCTTCGTGGATCATGATTAAAAACATTTGCTGCCTCATAGGGGGCAATATAAGAATTTATTAAGAAAACCTCCTCATCCCTAACCATTGCAAAACTCTCTTTTATACTGACCTGACTGTTTCTTAATGATTTCACCTCTGAACCCTGGAGTTTTATACCTGCTTCGAATTTTTCTTCTAATGTAAAATCCCTATTTGCCCTCGGGTTTGTACAAACTTTTTTAATCATAATATTTATCTTTAGTATAGGTAAGTTATATACATTATTTAATGTAATGCTTCAACATATATACGTTCCAATTTAAGCTAAAACAACTTATTACTCTCTAATAGTATGGTAACCGGGCCATGATTTACAAGCTGAATGTCCATCAGTGCTCCAAATTTACCGGCTTGTACCCTTAAACCACTTACTTTAATTCTTTTTACAAATGAATTGTACAGCTTCTCGGCATCATCGCTAGAAGCAGCTTTTTCAAATGAGGGTCTTCTTCCCCTTCTGCAATCCCCATAAAGGGTAAACTGTGAAACAACCAAGATCTCCCCTTTAATATCATGAACTGAAAGATTCATTTTCCTGTTTTCATCTTCAAAGATCCTTAGCCCCAAGACCTTATCAACCAAGTACTCAACATCATATTCATTATCATCCTTACCGACACCCAAAAACACGAGAATACCATCTGATATATTTCCGACAACCTCTTCCCCTACCCTTACATTAGCTTCTTTTACTCTCTGAATTACCGTTCTCATAACAAAAATGATAAATTAATCTTCAGCAAAAGTATTAACTGTATATTAGGATTCTATTCTTCACAATTAACAAATTACTTCATACTTTTAGACACACTACTGATTCCCATAAAATTAGTAATAATAGAAATTTAATTGGATATCATAAAATGTTAATACCCTAGCACTATCTACCATATGCAAACCACTTTCATAATGAGAATAAAACAATTTAGATTGTTAAATAATTTAAATGCAATTAAATATAGATTATTACAGTTTCCTTCATAACTTTTCTAGCTATTAGAATTGCATTTCTTGTCCGTTTACATTCTCCGTCCCAGAATGTTATAAGAACATCGGAAGCCAAAACTACCAACTCATTTAACACTATTAAAGCCCTTTTTTTTCCATATTTGTCATATTCAGGCCTATAGTAATCAACATCTATATTATATTTCTCAGAAAATTCCTCAGTAAATTGCTTTGTTGATCTGCTGCCACCACATTTAATTGAATTAACAACCGAATTATCTCCCTCCTTATCAAATGTAAAATAAAACAATAGTCTGTTTTCAAATAATTGGTAATTACTAAAACTGTCTGCTCCAATAATTCCAAGGATCATATTTTATGATACTAGCATAATTATTGTGATATTTGTAACTTGTTAGACACTACAAATGTCACATAATTTCCGGGAGAAAACATATAATGATTTGTTTCAACTAATTGGGGAATTTACTTTTTTTACCTTGTCTTGATAAATACTTCGATAAACTCAGTATTAAATAAAAAATATCTGGATACCCCCGCTTCCGCTGAGTATGACCTATGGGGTGTGCAGGGTTGTATGGTATATCCCTTTTTTTGCTGCGATCTTTCCTACCTGTCATCCCCTTATATCCCCCACCCGTCATTCCTGAATGTATCAATCGGGAATCAATAAACTTTTACTACTTAACGCTATCATGATTGATTTTGGCAATTTCTAGAATGTCTGTTTTAACCTTTTCCCTATGGAACAGTTTTAATGAATTAGAAAAATTAACAAATAACTGTCATAAAAATATATAACATCCACACTAAACGAAATACATATTAAAAAGTTAAATTAGTTTAATAACCTTTTGTTATAATAGATAATAATTTATCTATTTTCCCATTATCAATTTGTTCATTAATATGCAATAAACTTTCTTTAAGTTCCTGAGAGCCCTTCACTTTCATTCGCAATTCGAAATCATTCCCTTCAAAATACTGACCACAGACCAAGTTAATACTGCTTGGAAAATCCAACTCTTTTAATAGGGATTTATATTTATTCTCTACGGAGACGAATTCAGGGTATCTGAGCTTTTTGAGTTCATATCTAAAACTATTTTTATCCAGACTTCCACTAATTCTTGAATGAATAAATTGTATGATATCCGATACAGTTTGATTATCCCTATTAACGATCTCCTCAATTTCACTAAGAACTTCCCTTGCCTCATTATTGTTTAACTTAAATTCTAATACCACGTTATTAAAAATCTCAAGCTTGCCCTCAATTTTCAATTTCGACAAAAGGGCAACTTGTTGGAAGGTTATTTTTTCAGAATAATAAGCATCAAGGATTTCTCCACTGAGATTCCCTATTAAGATATATTTATCCAGGTTCTTTTTATTGTTTGGTATTTTTAGTAATGGTAGAATTTCATCCCTAATTTGATTTTCATTGAGTTTTGCAAGTTCGATGAACTTCCTTATAAGTAAAGATTTATCTACTTCGTCATATCTATCTTTATTATCAAGATATACGATTTTTAAGAAATCAGTATCAGACAACTCTTCCCCGTCATAAGCCTTAGCCAACAGTTTAGAGTCACCAATTGATCTAAAAGCAATGGTTCTCTTCCAACCGGTTACAAAAATGTAGTTTTTATCAATTTTTTTAAGTATAGGAGGGTTAATAATTCCGTACTGACGTATGGATTCTATAAGGGCATTATCAGGGCGGCCATTTCCAACCCGGAATCTGTCATCTTCAAAGTCAATTGAGGACAAATAAATATCTTCTACTTTCATTAAAAGAAAGTTACAATACCGAAAGCTGTACTTATTATCCCGAGAGGTGCCAGATCTTCAACCGTATCAATACTCCTGTCCACTTTCTTCAGAGTATCCTTGGCATCAATATAAAGAGAATCGTCGTTTACAAGTTTTCCTATCGTACCCTGACCATCATTTATCTTTTTAAGCACTGAATTTAAATTAGTGGCAGCCTCGGTTGCTTCGTTATAAAGTGTATCGTCGTTTAACAGCTTTCCGAAAGTTCCCTCAGCCTTAGTAAGCTTACTGGTAAATTGTGCAATGTTGGAAAAAGCATCCTTTGTTTCTGTGTATAAGGAATCGTCTATATACAGTTTCCCCAATGTACCCTTCCCTTCTTTAATACTTAATGTAATCTCATTCACATTTCCAAGAGCATGCTTAGCTTCTATAAGTGCCGAGTTTGCTTCGTTATAAACCGAATCATCTTTAAACAGTTTCCCTATTGTGCCCTTTCCCTGTGCAACATCTGAGAGAACGGAATCGAAACTGTTAATTAAGTTATTAATCTTATCTTTATTCTCGCCCAGTGCGCTGAATGCACTTAATGCAGAATCGATAGATCCAACTGCAGATTGTACGTCAGAGAGAATAACGTTAAGGTCTGCCGGATCTTTCCCGTTTAACACCGATCCATTTTGTGCAATCGCACTATCAGATGATCCAAATGAGATATTAACATAATTGGTACCGAGTAAGCCCGTGAGTCTAATCCCCGCTACCGAATCCTTTTTGATTGAGTCCCCTTTCTTTACATACATAGTTACTTTAATTTTTCTATCCTCAATTTCAATATTCGTTACCTTCCCTATTTCAACACCCTCAAGCTTTACTAAGCTACCCTCGCGCAACTGGCTGATTGAGTCATAATAAGCATAATATGTTATGTTTTTCGAAAACACCGGTATATCACTTACAAAATCAAAAATTGCCAATAATATTATCAAGCCTATTACCACATAGATCCCTACTTTTATTTGACTGCTCATGCTAATCCTCCCCTACTAAAATTGTGGAGTAATAAAATCTACTACTGTTTTATTTGCACTATTTTTTATTTTATTTGCATTCCCAACTTCAATAATCTTTCCATTACTTAAAATTGCAATCCTATCGGCTGTATAAAATGCGAGATCTATGTCGTGTGTGACAATTATCTGGGTTAGCTCTATCTTGTTTTTAAGATCTAGAATCAGATCCCCAACAGTTCTGGTCATCATAGGATCTAAACCGGTTGTTGGTTCATCGAACAATAGCATATCCGGATTCATAGCCAGTGCCCTGGCTGTTGCGACCCTTCGCTTCATACCACCACTTAGCACGGATGGCATTTCATTTTCCTTACCCTCCAATCCAACCAGCGATAAAGTACTTTTTACTATTTGAGAAATCTTTTCTTCTTCAGCAAATATGCGATGCTCCCTTAAATATAGGGCGATATTCTCAGAAACTGAAAGTGAATTAAATAGTGCAGTAGACTGAAATACCATAGCAAACCTAAATTTACTTCTAATCTCAGGATCTTTAATGTTAATGCCGTTAAACAATATTTCTCCACTGTCTGCAGTTTCCAAACCTATAATGTGTCTTAATAGTAAAGTTTTTCCGGCTCCGCTTCTTCCCAAGATCACCAATGTTTCCTGGGGCATCACTTCAAGATCAATTCCTTTCAAAACTTCATTTTCTTTAAATGATTTATATAAACCCCTAATTTCAATACCTACCGGATAGCTTTTTCTATACTGAATAAGCTTCTGGTTAGTATTATTTTTGCTAATAATTTCTGTATAATTTATTTCCATTGCTTAAGAACCCAGACCTTAATCAATATTCAAAAATATCAAAGTCCTAGTAATATAATAATCAAAAATAATTACCAAAATAAAGGAAATAACAACTGCCTTAGTAACAGACTTGCCAATCTCCCTAGGGCCTCCTTTCGTTATCAAACCTATATAACAGCAAACTATAGATATAATTACTCCAAAAAACATAGCCTTTATTAACCCATTAAAAATGGCATGTGAATCTACTATGTTTGAAAGATTGTTATAATAAATATCAAACGAAACGTTTATATCGGGATTTGCAGCAGCCACAACTGCCCCACCTAACCAACCAATCACATCCATATAAATAACCAGTATAGGAAGTGCGACCAAGATTGCTAGGAACCTGGGCATAACCAAGTATCTAACAGGATTGATATCCATAGTTTTTAATGCATCTATCTCTTCATACACACTCATAGATGCAATTTCAGCAGTCATTGCGGAACCAACCCTGCCAGCAACCAAAATAGAAGCCATAATGGGGCCTATTTCCTTTACTAAAGAAATTCCCACAAGACCTCCCAGATTTTCTTCAATACCGAATCGAGCTAATACAGGGCCCGTTTGCAATGCTAAAACACCACCAAGGAATAATGCAATTAAAGCAGCAACCGGTAAAGTTCTATTGCCAATTTCCAGTATTTGCTCTATTATTTTATCTCTGTTTCTGAACGCAGATTTAGACCAATAGATACTTTCCAATAGCAGTTTAAATAAACCACCGGTAGTATTTAAAAAAACGAGCACATTATTCATCATCAATCTCCACTACTTTTTCTGCACTTTCAACTCTGGCAATTGGAATTGGGATAAACAAAAGTTTTATTTTCTTAACATAGCCATCATTAGAATAACCAAATACCCCGCCAATTAAATTAAATTTGAATTTGTCTTCATTTTTTTCAAATGAAAAAATTGGAATTATCGGCTGAAGGCTGATTCTATAAAAATCTTTCTTATGCTCCGTGCGAAAAGTATTCCAGAGGAAGTTTGATTTAACATTGCCCAGATGATCTTTCTCCCATTGATATATTCTCCAGAAAGACGAATAACTCCTCTCTACATTTTTATTATACGGATCAAAAGGCTCATATAGAGATAATAGATGGAATTTCTTATTTCCTTCGTTATCTCTTTCGTATGAAAATAAAGGCCAAACATTAATTCTTCTCCTGCTTTTACCATTTTCATTCAGTGGTTCTTCCTTAACATCGTTATACAAATAAAACAATACAGCAATTCTTCTTCTGTTATAATTTGAAAATTCACCTTCTTTATATCTATAAACAGGCCACATGTAAAATCCTTCCTGATAACCTTCCAACTGCCTTTTGGAATAAAATGGAAATACCCTATTATAACTATTCTCCCCCTTTTGAAAATTAACTATTGGCCATGGCAAATCCCACCTATCAAATCCTTTCTCCTCGTTAACGGTATGATTAATAAACGGCCATAGATAAGTATCCTGTTTCCTCTCCGGCCATCTTGTACCATAGTAAAACGGTAAAATCGAAAACGATCTTCTCTCATCTCCGTAAAAGTTATACCGTCTTGAAATATAAATCGGCCACAGGGCAAACTGCTCGTCTAGCTGATCAGGTATTTTTCTATACCCAAAGAGCGGCCAGAACCTAAATCCTTCCTGACCATTGCCGTGGTAAGCCCCAAAAAAGGGCCACAAAAAGCTTGAATTCACCAACCCTTCTTTCTTTGTTTGAAGAAACAATGGAAAAAGGTAGAAATTTATCTCGTCTTTTTTAAAAACGTTCTTCAAACTCCCGTAGATAGGGAACAATGCGAAATAACTATCCTCCAGATTTCTGGCTTTTCTTGAAAAAATAAATGGAAATATGAAGAACTTTTTATCCGTTTTATTGTCCTCAGATACGAGAGATCTATAATAAATCAAATAAACCAGTGTCTGGAACCATACATCCTTACCTTGCCGATCGTAAGTAATCAGAGGATAAAGTAAGTCAAATTGATCATTATCATTTACATCATCATCTACATTATAAATTAATGGCCTAATACCAAATTCACTGGAATCTTCCCGATTCTTAATTGTTATAAAAGGACCAAGGGCGTCTATATTTGTTGAATTAGTCTCATCATCCTTCTCAATAGTTAAGAGCGGTCCCAAACTAAATACATCGCTTCCATGCACCCCGCCAGTAAAAAATATCAGTGACAAAACTAACATTAGAGCCGATTTTAAAGAATTAGTTTTATAAATATTTTTCATATTTACTCACGTTATGTACTTTCTTGGTACTCTTTTTCCCACAACGGATAGCACTTCATACGATATAGTGTCTGCCCAATTAGCCACATCATCAACATCAATCCTTTCATCACCAAACAGAATCACTTCATCCCCTACATTTACTTCATCTAGATCAGATATGTCAATAATAGTCAAATCCATACACACCGATCCAATGATTGGAACCAAAGATCCGTTTATCAACACCTTGCCTTTATTGGATAATTTTCGCATATATCCATCGGCATAACCTACAGGGAGTGTCGCAATCTTTGATCGCTTCTTAGTTATATACGTGCCACCATAGCTGATTGATGTATTCGATGGAACATCCTTAATTTGCAATATATGTGTTTTCAGTTTCATAACCGGTTTTATGATAATTATCTCTTTATTAAATCTTGGTCCGCTTCCGTAGAGCATTATTCCAGGTCTCACAAGATCAAGGTGTAGCTCAGGATATCTTTGAATAGCAGCGCTATTGGCACAATGTAAGTATTTGTAATCAATGTTAAATCTTCTAATTTTTGAAACTAGCGTGCTAAATAAATCCATTTGCACAAAAGTATATTCCTCCGGCTGTAAGTAAGCAGAGGCGAGATGGGTGAAAACACCCTCAATCTCTAAATTTTTCATAAAATTGAACTCTTCAAGGAATCTATTCAACTCGTCTTCTCTTACTCCCAGCCTGGTCATACCGGTATCCAGTTTGATATGGCATTTTAATATCTTATTGTTTTGTTTCGATTTAGAATTAAATTCCTTAGCCGTATTTAGATCAAAAATAGAGGGTATTAAATTAAAGTGATCAATCTCTTTATACTGATGACCATAGTTTGCCCCCAAAATGATAATTGGGGATTTAATACCGCTTTCTCTAAGCTCTATTCCCTCTTCAAGAGTTGCTACACCCAGATAATCAGATCCTAAGTTTTCCAATTCTCTACTAACTTCAACTGCTCCATGACCATAAGCGTCGGCCTTCACAATGGATATAACACCAACGTCGTTTTCAACTAATTTTTTAACCTGGAGATAGTTGTGTTTTAAGGAATTTAAGTTAATCTCAGCCCATGTAGGTCTCATCGGGATAGTTATATGATCCCTTATTTAAAACTTAGGTCAACGGATAGTTACAACGTTGCAAATAATTCAACCAAATTATCAGATTTCAAATCAGATATCTTTAAAACCTTTTCACTGAACGAGTCTAAAGTCGCCCATCGCTCATTTCCTGCTAGGTCTATCAGTATAGAAAATACTTTAAACCTTTTTTCTTTTTTAAGCTTTATAAATTCATTTAGCCAATCGTTTGAAACAGATGCCTCTCCATCGGTAATAAATACTATGTCCGATTTGCTAAACTTGGAATCAGAAATTATTTCTTTCGCCCTGTTAAGTGGATATTCAAAATTGGTACCACCTCCGTTAAAGTATTCCGCAAACTCAATTAAATCGTCACCATCAAATCCAAATTTATAATTTGATTTAGAATTGAATATCTTAAGAGGATATTCAGGGGAAGAAAATATTATAATGAAGAAATTTCTTCTTTGTCTTTTTGCAATCTCAATAAGCGTAAGTGAAACCGCCTTTGACCATATTTCTTTATCACCAGTCATAGACGAGCTGGTATCCACACAAATGATAAATGGCCCCCTACCCTTATCCTCTATAAGAGAGTATTCAAAGAGCCTTTTCTCTAAAAACCTCTTGTAAAAGTCTGCCCTTAGATACTTGTTATTTAAATAAGTTAACTCACTCGGGATTATATTTGATAGGTTGTCACCCAAACCAACGTTATATAGTTCACTTCCGATTTTAGACCAGCTCGACCTTCTAACACTCAACATTTCCTTGCTAAGACTGCCAACTAATTCAAACATAATTTTAAGTTTTTTACTGTTTACGAGCTTATTAGCTAAATCCATCTTATGACCCAAATTTTTGGAGTTTTCACTTATAAAAGAATTACTCGGGGTATCGGTTTCAAAGCTTTCAATAGTCTCCGTTGATGATTGAGATGTGAATTCGGCTGTCCTTTCCAGATCAGTCTCAATTCTTTCCAAATATTTGAGCTGTTTTTCCTTAAGCTCCTCAAGGTCTTCTGATAAGGATTCTTTTTCATTGCTAATTTTATGTTTAACCTTTGCCAGTTCCTCACCTTTTGAATCATCATCAAATTCACTTTCCAACTCACCTATATATTCCAATTCACTTTCATGCTCCTGTAATTCACTTTCTGTTTTATCAATCTCCCATTCATTGAGTAAATTCCTCTTGTTTAGTCCGGTTTCAGATTTGATAAAATCCAGAAAATCTTGCCCAATCATTATGGTGGATAATGAAGACTTATATTCGTCGAGAACAGTTTCTTCCCTAAGCTCGTCATATTTCTCCGACGACACCAGTTTTTGCAAAATCATGTTATAGAGCTTATGTTTATATCCGAAAAGTTCCTGCTCAATGAAAACAACATTGTTTTTATAAAGAGCCACGAATATATTGAAAATAAGGCTTTTAAAACCGGGGAGTATTTTATCCCCGCTCATTATCAGATTTGCCAATTCCTTTGAAGAATACTCAAAACCCTCGAATATTTTCTTATCGTATGAATCACTTTCAATTATTTCAAAAATTTCTGAGTACATTTCTCAAAAATAATAACACACCGCCTATTTGCTATCAATTTAAGCAACTCGTGATAAACTTAATCCTCCAAATATCTTAAACATACCATTCCAATATATAAAAATAGATGAAATTAACCAAAGAAGAATTAGTAAGTGTATTAACAGTAGGATTTATTATATCAATAAGACTGCTAGGAATTTTCTTAATATTGCCAGTTTTTAGCGTATACAGTATTCAATACCCTGGATCCTCACTTACACTGGCAGGAATTGCATTTGGAATATATGCACTCATACAAAGCATTTTACAAATTCCGTTTGGATGGGCCAGTGATCGTATCGGCAGAAAGCCAGTTCTTTTATTTGGATTATTCCTATTTTCAATTGGGAGCTTTTTTTGTGGCATTGCCGATGATATAAACCAACTAATAATTGCAAGAATAATTCAAGGCAGCGGCGCAATCGGTTCTGTAGCACTGGCTTCATTGGGAGATGTAACACGACCCGGAGTTAGAGCTCAGGCCTTTACAATCTCCGGTATAATAATCGGATCAGCATTTCTTATAGCAATAGTGTTTGGACCATTAATTGCATCAGAATTTAGCTTTAGTACCTTATTTTATGTTCTAACATTGCTGGGTTTAATCGCAATTTTGGTAACGTTATTCTTTTTTCCTAAAATTAAATTAAATGTAACAAACGATCAAGCCATGACTTACAGAGCGTTAATTCAAAACATCAATCTAAGAAAATTATTTATCTCTGCCGGCATCCTTTCACTTTTACTTAATGTATTTATTTTTATCTATCCGCTTAGTTGGGAGAATCTAGGAATAAATGAATCAAACTTGTGGAAGGTATATTTTATTGTTCTTATTCCAAGTGCCCTCCTTGTTTTTCCATACGTCAGATATGCCGAGAAGAAAAAGATTCTTGACGGCCCATCAAGGTGGGGATGGTACTGTCTAATCATTTCATTTGTCCTTTATCTTATTGGATTTAACTACAAATTCATTCTATATTCCTCCGGGATCATGTTATTTCTTGGAAGTATTCTATACCAATCAATATTCCCAGCGTTTCTCACTCAGAGAATCCCGTCAGAACAACGGGGAGCATCAACGGGTGTTTACAACCTATCGTATTTTTTGGGAGCATCAATTGGCGGCATGTCTTCCGGTTTCTTATATCAGAATGGGCAAGTATTACCAATTATATTTTGTATTGCTGTTCTAATACTTTGGAAGTTCGTTGGTATTCCTCATCCACCGGATTCAAAGAAAGTAAGATATTAAAATGTCATTCATATACAGTTTTTATTTCAAAAACGATTTAACGAAAGAGAAAAAATAATAAATTTCCTAATAAGGTTATTGGAAAGTTCATTCTCACAGACCGCAAGGTATAATATAACTAATCAAACAATTAAACGAACAAAAGATGTCAAAAATATTGGATAAAGAAACTTTTGAACTACATGATAAGAACTTAAGATTAAAAATATTTGATTTTACTGAACAACCAGAAATTCAGAGCCAATTAACCGAAGCAATCTATATCTGGAAAAACGATCCAGATCTAATAAGCGATGATATTTATGAAGAATCAATCAACGATGATGACTTTTCAAAATTTTATGATTGGTTCGTTCATGATTTTAAGCTGTTAGATAACGGAGAAAGAATTGTTGAAAGATTTCAAAAAACTCAATTTGAAATTTTATCAGAAATTGAAAAACAAATTTTAGAACAATATTTAATTACAAACCATAGTTACTTTGAAGTAATAGAGATCTCAAATAATGGTATTATCAAAATTAAAGATCTATTATCCGGATATCCATTTATTACGGATCAATCTTTATTGGAAATTAAATTTAAGATTTCTAATATATTTGCCACAAGGCCACTATATGTAAATGAACAATACTTTTTCCCAAACGCTATTTCTATTTATCCCAGAATCTTTAAAAAAGTAATTCTTGATTTTTATACAAATCACCTACAGGAGTACAAAAATTCATTTGGAAAGAATAAAAATGTAAGCGATTATCTCAAAGACTGGGGATATCTAATAGGCCAACATTTGGATGACATTGCAAAGCACCCTCAGTTTTTAAATGAGGAGGGTGATATATTTGTTCTATCTTCAGCTCTATATAAAATATCTGATATTGATAAAGCAAAAAAGATACTCTCCAATATTGATAAAATTAAAAATATAACTTCATCTCATGAGCCCTACATTCTCTATACATTCGAACCAAAAGAAAATGATAGTATTTGCGCAAATATAGAAATTGAAAATGATAATTTAACGATAGAGTGCCATTCAATGATTCGCCTAAATGAAACAAAGAAATTTTTAGAATCCAAACTAAAAGGTCTAATAAAGCACAAAGAAGATATAGTTAAAAATTTCGACCAGTTTAATGTTGCCGGGGGAATTAATAAAAAAGGTAAACAAATCGAAAGTGATTCCAATATTGACGATTATTACGAAAAGTGGCTAGACATACCTCATCCTTCTCTTGATGGACAAACACCTCGCCAAATTTCAAGAACTAAAGAAGGGCTAACAAAACTAAACGTAATCTTAAATGAACTTGAAAATATATATGAGCACGCAAAACGCCGAGAAGAAGTCTACTATGATGTAAATAAGATTAGAAATAAATTGAGAATAGGTTAGAAACCTTACAAAAAATAATAAAATTATAAGTTCAATGAATCTCTCCGGTACAAACTGCTGGGTATCAATATATATATTAAAAGTCCCAGCTGTTATTTACATCAATGTCAGGACATAGGAAACGCTGTACAAAACTACAGGCAATTCGCTAGTTAAAGGTCATATATATCCAGATTTTTCATCAGAGTTATTATTGTTTTGTAAGCTAAACAAATAATAAAAAACAATAATCATCAATAAAGCCAGGGTGATTTGCAATATAATTACAGATGCTATCTTAAAATAAGCAAACTGAGGAGCCACATATCTTATTAACCACCCACCCGCAATATCACCAAATGCAGATGCAAAAGATCCAATTATAAGAATGAACTTGTAAATATTGTTTAGATTAACAAACAGCAGTAAGTGGTTCAATGTTACGAGTATTATAGCCATCGAGAAGAAATGAAAATGTGCTTCTTCCAATAATCCCAGGTAGCTTCTAGGTGGTCTGAAACTCTCCTCCGAACCCCTGTAATATTCAACAACCGATTCATATGAAAAGCCTATCTTTAAATACAACAACAGATTTGTTAACCATAGAAACACAAAAAATAGTATGGTAAAAGCAACGATCAACTTTAAAAGTGTGTTTTTTCTGATATCAGAAGAAATAAAAAAGCGCATTTTTGATCCGTACTACAATTTATTATTCCTTCTGGCAACCTGAAAGACTGCCAGAATTCTCCTTACTGAATTTGATAGCTCGTTGGAAGTTATTGTTGCTCCCGTGATATTGGGCAAATCTTTACCAACCCTAAGTGTATCATTAAGGTCTTTACCTGAAAACAAATTCAACCACTTACCACTAGGCATATAATCCTGAGGTTCAAAGAATGCAAGTATTTCAACTTTATTCAATGAACCATCTGGGTTTAACACATATAATACAGTTTCGGTTTTAGTTCTTAGTACATGTGTATCAATTACGGCATAGCCAAGAATGTTATCATCCTTTACTCCAATATAAAAAACATACAGTTTTGATTTATTCTTAACCTTGGAAATCGTCTCAATCTCATTTACTTCCTCACCGTTTAAAAAAACATTTGCCTTTTCAATTACCGTGGCTTCTGGGAATGACAACTTTAGTGCTTCATCTCTTTTTAAATAAACTTTAGCTATACATATATCAAATGATACAATAAGCAGCGTCAGGAAAAATAATGTTCTTTTCATTTTATTTTGTGAACCTATAATAAAAAAAGGCGTGGAGTTAACCACGCCTATAAATACAGCCAATTATTTAACCAGGTTTAAAAAACATATCCAAGTCCAAAGTTTAATTGATTATTCTCAGTATCAGCTTCATTGTCTTTCCATTGATAATCAATTTTTACTACCGTATTAGGAATTGGTTTATAGTTTATGCCAACGGTCAGTTCTCTTCTATCATTTGCAGGATCTCTTTCAAATCCTTGTGGAACCTGAGCCTGTGTATCATATTGCTCCCATCTGATAAATGGTGCAAAATACTGAAGATACTGACTGTTAAAATTTGCGAGTGATAGCAAATTATATCCACCTACAAAATAGTAACCCCATTGTTCATCTCCAACAGAATTGCTTCCTGTTAAACCATTTAGAGCATTTATTTCGGCAGCATTAGCCAAAGCCGTATATACAAACAGCACACGACCTTCAAATCCTGCATACTGAACCTGAAAATCGGCTTCATACATCTGGAAAAAACCATCTACCACGTCACCGTTAAATGGAGATCCAGGATCATTTACCCTTTGGTTTTGTCCGGTATTACCCAAGAAGATCGAACCACCTATACCGATATAAGGTACCGGTTCATACTCAACTCTGCTAACAAAAGCGACATCATTAAACAATGCTCTATTTCCTTTGATTCTTAACCCTCTGTTGTTTGATGCTCTAAATCCCCTGGCATCAAAACTATTCATAACATATGCCCTGTAATTTAAAGTGCCAAAGTCTTGAGAGTCGAAATTCCCAAATATTCCAGCTCCGTTTTCCCTCCAGGTTGTGGGAATAATTTGAGTTTCAACTGCCGGTCTAAACACGCCAAAAAATGTTGTTGGTTCATGTATTTCATTTATAATCCCGAATGGAGCCAGCAATAACCCCGCTCTCAAATTAACTTCCGGATATAAGAGGAAATCAAGAAGTGCAAATTCTACAGAAACAGAGCCCGATTGTCCTTCCTGGTTTGTTCCGGTTGTAGCATGTTCAAACTCAATTTCAGAATTAAATATTATTCTATCTGTAAACTTATACCCAAAATACATAACAACTCTTTGGTTATCTACTATATTATCGCCATTTTCTCTAACTTGACCAACTAATAACTCACCATATCCACCTACAGATAATCCTCTCTTTTGTTGGAGGTAAACCTTGGAAGCAGCAGGTGCCGCACCAAATACCTGTTCATATGCATGCTCTGTAACTACTGCATCCTGTTTAATGTTATCAATCTCTTCAGCTAAAACACTTAACTTTTCCTCGATTGAATCTAATCTGGAATCTGGCAAACTTTTTTGAGATTTTAGTTGTTTTAACTCCTCTGTTATGGTGTTTAATTTATTCTCAAGTTCTTCTATCCTTCTATTCTGGTTAGATTGAGCCACCTCCTTTGTCTTATCTGAGCTAAAATAACCAGAATCAGGTGACTTCTTGCCAAGTTGATTTTGAAAAGCTTTCTGAGAACTATTCAAATCCTTTGAAAAACTTATCCCTGGATTACACACAAAAATTACTAAGAATAATAGAACACAAAATCCTCTGAGATCTAAGGGTTTGTATTGATGATATTTCATACTACTTATACTTCTTGATATTGATATTAAAAATCAATATCATATTACACTTTATCAAAAATCTGTCAATATCGATCTTGAAAATAAACGATTAAGAATTAGAAACAACTCTAATTTTACAACTTTACTCATTGATATTATTGACATATTTGTTTCTAAGTGAGAGAATTATGCCTTAAGTTAAATTACAAATCACATAAATAAATGAAAATTCAGGATTTCTACTTAAACAAACTAAATCCCATAATATCCTTTGAGATTTTTCCACCAAAAACCGAGAAAGGTTTAAACAACTTAAAAGCCACAATACGAGAACTAATAGCTTTAAGTCCTGATTATATAACAGTTACATATGGGGCAATGGGCAGTACCAGGGATAAAACAATTGAAATTGCTTCATTTATACGAGATGAATACGATTTTGAAACTGCCTGTCATTTAACTTGTGTAGGAGCTACAAGAGATGAACTGAATAGAACTATCTCTACAATATACAATTTAGGAATAAACAACATTGTTGCGTTAAGGGGTGATCCGCCTTCTGGCAAAAAAGAATTTGCACCTCATGAAAACGGATTCAAATACGGATACCAGCTTGTTGAGTTAATCAGAAATTTTGAGTATGAAGAAAAAATCAATCAACATTTTGGAATTGCAGTTGCAGGATATCCTGAAAAGCATATAGAGGCATTAAGCTTTGATACGGATATCGCAAATCTGAAACGAAAAATTAGTGCCGGAGCAAACCTTGTTATAACTCAGTTATTCTATGAAAATCAACATTACTATAAATTTGTAGAAAAAGTTAGAGACAGTGGATTAGACGTACCTATTGTACCGGGGCTAATGCCAATACTTTCTACTAAGCAGATAAAGAAAAGTGCATCCATGTGCGGGTCACAGATACCAACTGAACTTTCCGTAGAACTGGAAAAAGCGGGAGAAAATGACGAGCTGGCAATAGAAATCGGCATAGAGCAATGTATAGCTCAGTGCAAAGAACTTTTAAAATCCGGAGTTCCCGGAATACATTTCTACGTGCTGAACAAGTCTCAACATATGCAAAAAATAATAAAATCACTGCCGGTATAAATTAGGGCATTAGACGTTCCACGAAGTAGTA
>JAZGCJ010000183.1:0-6877 GCA_036476895.1 Thermodesulfobacteriota bacterium | reverse complement strand
TATGAAAGTAATTTCCGGAAACTTGAAAATATAAAAGAGATTATAGAGTCTGAAAAAGATCTTCTTGATGATAATGAATTAAATGGTATTACAATCACAGCAAATATTGGCTTCCCAATAGATATTGAAATCGCTAAACAAAATAATATAAAAGATGTTGGGCTGTTTAGAACGGAATTTGCATTTACTCAGTTTGAGAAATGGCCCGGAGTTAGAGATCAATTAAAGATATATAAAAAAGTTGCTCAAAGTTTCGATGGTTATATAACGGTAAGAACATTAGACATAGGAGCGGATAAACTTCTCCCATATATAGATTTTCCACAAGAAGAAAATCCTTTGCTCGGACTAAGAGCTATCAGATTTTCTATGGAATACCTGGATTTATTTAAAGACCAACTTAAATCAATTCTGCTGGCTAGCAAAAAAGGCTACAAATTTAGAATACTACTTCCGATGATTTCAAACCTGTGGGAAGTGGAAACAGCAAGAGAAATAGTCGAACAAATAGGAAAAGAGATTGGTATTGCCCCATCCGATTTGCCAGAAATTGGTATTATGATGGAAGTACCGGCAATCTTATACCAGCTTGATGATTACAAAGATTTAGTTGATTTTATCTCGATAGGAACTAATGATCTGATTCAGTATATATTAGCGGTTGATAGAAACTCAAACAAAGTTGGTCACCTGTACTCAGGGTTTCATCCATCTGTTATCAGAATGCTTAATCATGTTTCTGAAAGTACAAGATACTTTGGAAAAGAAATTTCCATATGCGGTGAACTTGCCGGTACTCCAAGCGGTGCGCTTGCCTTGATATCTTTGGGTTTTAAATTTCTGAGTGTTTCCCCTTCCAGGGCACCGGTGTTGAGATACTTATGCAGGAGATTGGACAATGGATTATTAGGTGATGTTAAAAAACGAATATTAAATGAAAAAAAGACCCTGGAGATACAAAGATTTATTATAGACACCCTTGAAGGTATATCACCGTCGCTGATAGAGATTGAGTAGTGAAAGTTTCTGATTAAAAATTATATACGATCTTTTTTTTATATTATTTTAGGGTAATTTATAATCCACCTTAAATTCCCACATTTCAACAATTTATAAATGGAATTAAAAAAGATACATATTGTTCTATTTGTATTAACTTTAATAACAACATTTCTTACCGGGTTTTTACCCCATGGATCTGTAAATGAAGGTATAACTTTTTCATTAGCGATATTATTTATATTAGGCTCTCATGAAATGGGTCATTATTACTATGGAAAAAAATATTTGGTAAGTATTACACCACCTTATTTTATTCCTGCACCCCCGGTTATTTCCCCTATCGGTACTTTCGGCGCATTTATAAGGATAGGTTCCAGGATACCAACTAAGAAGGCTTTATTCGATATTGGAATCGCAGGACCATTAGCAGGTATTATAGCCACAATCCCAATTATAATTATCGGTCTGATTTATTCCAGTATAGTACCGGTGAATATTACTGAAAGTGAGGGAGTGTATCAATTAGGTAGTCCTATATTATTCACGATTATTGAAAAGGCTTTTTTTGGTAATATTCCCGAAGGATTTATTTTATATCTTCACCCGATTGCCTTTGCTGGTTGGGTAGGTTTATTCGTAACATCCTTAAATCTTATTCCATCCGGACAATTAGATGGTGGTCATATCGTATATTCTCTTTTTACCCAGAGATTTCATAGATTTATTTCTATAACTATGATAACTCTATTAATAATTTTAGGGGTGGGAACCAAGCCTATACTGGATCCGTTAATCAGTAGTGGGTATTTAAATTCGGTTAATGAGAGTTTAATTTTTGAAGGATGGCTTGGTTGGCTATTATGGGCGGCAATACTATCTATTATGGGTACCAAACATCCTCCCACTTATTATGATGAGATCGGCTTGGATTCAAAGAGAATATTTTTAGGCGTTTTTTCGTTAATTATCTTTATAATCTGTTTTACACCGGTGCCAATTAAAATTAACATGTAAATTATATTTTTTATATTTTCTATGTACATGACCACTGCTATCTTCATTAATCCGATCAAATTAAATTTGAAAAAATACCAATTTAAGGTAATGTTTACTCGGTTAAGAATTATTCATTCTTGCTGTTACTATTATTCCACAAATTAACAGATGATATAAATACCATAATGAGGAGGAAATATTGTGGCTAAAGACACTTTGACAATTACCGATAATAGAACAGGGAAAGAATACGAGATTCCTATAGCAAACGGGAACATAAGGGCTATGGATTTAAGGCAGATCAGAGTAAAGGACGATGAGTTTGGAATGATGAGTTACGATCCTGCATTTAGTAATACTGCTGCATGCACCAGCAGGGTTACTTTTATAGACGGGGATAAGGGTATTTTACAGTATCGAGGTTATCCCATTCAGGACCTGGCAGAAAAAAGTAATTTCTTGGAAGTTGCTTACCTGCTTATCTATGGAGAGCTGCCTAATCAA
Source organism: Thermodesulfobacteriota bacterium (assembly GCA_036476895.1). Classification (GTDB taxonomy): domain Bacteria; phylum Desulfobacterota_D; class UBA1144; order Nemesobacterales; family JAZGCJ01; genus JAZGCJ01. The sequence continues at coordinate 4,375 of JAZGCJ010000183.1, read as the reverse complement.
AAGCAGTATGATCAATGGGCTCACAATATTATTCACCACACATTCATTCATGAAAATATCAAGAAATTTATGGATGGCTATAGGTATGATGCTCACCCAATGGGAATGTTGCTGGGTACCGTAGGTGCGCTTTCCACTTTTTATCCTGAAGCAAAAGAAATATTTGATGAAAGGTTGAGGGAAATTCAGATTCATAGGTTAATAGCTAAAATGCCAACATTGGCTGCTTTTTCTTACAGGCATTCGATGGGTTTGCCCTATGTGTATCCTGATAATGAATTAAGCTATGCCGCAAATTTCCTCAATATGATGTATAAAATTGATTCAACTTACAAGCTGGATCCGGCGATTGTAAGAGCAATTGACATATTGTTTATTCTTCATGCCGACCATGAGCAAAATTGCAGTGCAAGTGCTATGAGGAATGTCGGCAGTTCGTTGCCCGACCCCTATTCTGCAACTGCTGCGGCTATAGCAGCACTGTATGGGCCACTTCACGGTGGTGCTAATGAAGCGGTTCTGACAATGCTTGCGGAAATAGGCTCTAAGGATAGAGTTCCTCAGTATATTAAAAGGGCTAAAGAAGGTGAATTCAGATTAATGGGTTTTGGTCACCGTGTATATAAGTCGTATGACCCAAGGGCAAAGATAGTCAAGGAAGTTGCGCATGATGTTTTTGAGGTAACCGGTAAAAATCCGTTATTAGATATTGCATTGGAATTGGAGAAAATTGCCCTGGAAGACGACTATTTTGTTAAACGAAGGTTGTATCCTAACGTCGATTTTTATTCAGGTTTGATCTATCAGAGCATGGGATTGCCGGTAAGCATGTTCACTGTGTTATTTGCCATTGCCCGTACTTCAGGATGGCTAGCTCAGTGGTTGGAATTGTTAAACGACAAGGAAACAAGAATTGCAAGGCCAAGGCAGGTTTACCTCGGTGAGTTGGATAGAAAGTATGTTCCACTATCAAAGAGAAAATAAAAATATATGGATACCCCATAAATCGGCAGCGAAGCAATCTCTCTTGTGTAAAAAGAAATAATGACATGTAATTCGGTGATCAATAATTTAATAAAGATGGAACAAAATACATCAAGTACTGGAAAAATGTTTGCTTACCATGGTGTTATAATAAAAATCAATCATATATTCCAATGATTTTATAATTGAATCAGTTATTTCATTATTCAATAATGTGTCTTCAATATCATTGCTAATTTCTATTTTGTTACTGATTATTTCAAGGACTTCTTCAAAACCTTCTTCCAGAGTTTGCCTGTCATCTCTTATTATTGCTTCAATTATAGCTTGGTCCTGAATGTCGTAATTTTTGTTTACTAACTTTTCCTTTAAGTCAATATGGGTCTCGGTGACTCCTATACGAGGAAACTTATTTAAGCTAGAGTTGAAAATTATTAGTAGTTCATCAATATACATTTCTTATTTGTTTTCCCGAATTTTATTAATGTTTGTTATTATATTACTTGCAAATTTTTTGTTGAAAAACCAATCAGGGTAAAAATCCGGTTCTTTTTCATTAAGGATTTCAGTTAATATCTGTATCGCATCACCGTAACGATTCTGTTTTTTTAAGTTTAACCCCAAGTAAAGTTTCCCTGTTGTAAAGTGAGAATTCAGCTGAATAGCTCTTTTAAGATACAGCTCTGACAATTGAATATCTCCCCCAAATAAACTTGGTGCATACATAAAAAATGCACCATTCATAGCTAAGCCATGAACATGATTAGGATCGAGTTTCAGTATTAAATCAAGTTCCCGTCTTACCTTTCGAATCATAAACAATGAATTTAATATGCCTTTTGTATAACCAAGTGAAGACAGGTTAGTAACATAAAACAAATGCGCATCAGGATTATTCGGATCAAGTTTGATCGCTCTCTCAGCCGCATCTTTTCCTTTTGAGAATATCTCTATTCTTTTAATTTTATTTGTTTTTATTATATAACCACAAGTGAGCAGGGCCCTTGAAAGAAGTATGTTTGCTTCAAAGTTGTCTGGATATTTTTCTAATACCTTTTCTAATATTTTTATTGTTCTATCGATGTTATTTAAATCATGATGATAATTAAAAAATAATTCTTTAGCTTTTTCTAATGAATATAGGCTATTTCTATATTGATAGTTTTCTATATTTGGAGTAGCGCGAACACTAACAATTATAAGGGGTAAGGTTAAAAAAATAATCAAATTTAATAAATGAAACTTAATTATTTTCATGATTTAAGAATACTTAAATTTATTTATATTTCCTATCACATGATAAATAAGATTTATAGTCTCCGCGATATCGGATTTAAAAGCCAAGCAGCTCGGACTGTGGAGATATCTCACTGGTACGGATATTACAGTTGCCCTGCTACCCTTGCCAGTTACCTGCATAGCCGTTGCATTGGTGCTGCCGGCTTTTTTAACTGTGATCTGGTATGGGATCTTGTTTTTCTCCGCAAGGTTAGCTATGAAAAAACTAAAAGACCTGTGTGCAACCAGGAACCTGTCCGAAAGCCTAATTTCTGGTCCCTTACCCAGGTTAGCCAATGTTTTATATTCTGGAACCCCGGGAAAATCCATCGCCACTGTTCCTTCAAGTGCAACTACAAAATCCGGCTCATAAACTGGTGTTATTACCCTTGCACCCCTTAAACCCACTTCTTCCTGTACTGTAGCGCTGATATAGAGATCGCAATTTATCTTTGGTTTTCTTTTAAGTGCCTCTATAATTACAAATAGACCAACTCTGTCATCAATTGCTTTTGAGATTATGGAATCTTCGGTTTCTTCAAAAGATGTATTGTACGAAACCACATCTCCAATACTGACTAAGTCATGAATATTTTCAGCTTTCAGTCCTAGATCCACAACGCAATCCTCAACTTCCGGAGCTTCCTTGTTATTAGATGTTTTACTGATATGCGGGGGAATTGCTGCGACCATTCCAACCATTGGCTTCTTTCCCCAAATAATCAATCTCTGGCCATAGAAAACCCTTGAATCTATTCCTCCAAGTGGAATTAAATGCAAAAAGCCTCTCTGGTCGATGTGATTTACCATAAAGCCAACTTCATCTGTATGGGCATCTAATACCAGTCTTGGACCCTTACCTGGGATATGTGCAATAATATTCCCCAGTGGATCTTCTTCGATTGTGTTGGATAATTTGGCAAATTCTTTTCTAACAATATCCTTTACCCTGTCTTCAGCTCCCGGCATTCCGGGTGTATCGCATAATATTTTTAATAGTTTAATATTCATAACGGAAATTGATTATATATAAAACGAACTCCTTTTCAAAAATATTTTCTAAAGTCCCCATCCACCGCTTAAGTGAATATTTGATCCATTAATATATTTTGCTTTTTCTGAAATGAGAAAATTTACGGTATCAACAGCATCCTTAGTATTTCCTATATATCCGGCAGGAATCCTTTTTACCAATGATTCCAATTCCTCTTCCGGCGCGCTTCCCGAATTGATGAATCCAGGTGAAATAGCATTTACAGTAATCCCATGTGGTGCCAGTTGTCTTGCAAATGAACGGGTAAGTATCAGGATGCCAGCTTTTGCTATGTAGTGAGCGGTTATTTCAGTTTGTGCAATTAACTTATCTGCATTTGCCATACTGAAATTGATAATTCTCCCCCACTTTCTCTCTATCATCCCCGAGGCAACTGCTCTGGTAAGATAAAAAACAGGATGAAGATTGTTATCGTACATCGAGTGCCATCCCTCTATAGATTCATTTAAAATATTTACTCTATGGTATGGCCCGACACAGTTAATCAGTACATCTATTTTCCCAAATTCTTCTTCTACGTTACTAACAAACCTTTCCACTGCCTTATTATCTGATACATCACATTTTTCTTCATATCCTTTTCCACCTTTTCTTTCTATTTCTTCGACAGTGGATTTTGCATCAGCGGTGCTTTTTCTATAGCAAAGGGCGATGGAAAAACCATTTTCTGCCAGTGAAATTCCTATTGCTCTGCCAATGCCCCTTGCCCCACCGGCAATTAAAGCTACTTTATTAGCCATATATATCTCCTTCCGGTAATTAAATTCTCTAAATTCGGTTAAGTATATCATTAAAGTTAGTCATTTTATTCACTCGTAATTGTAGATGTTACGTAATTCATAATTAAATTATCAAAAGTCATTGCGAGGCTGACAATGTCAGTCGTGGCAATCTAATGAGGTTCCTTCGTCTATTCACTAATCAGCCACAAAGACAAGACAAAAGTTATCAAACTCATTATTCATCTATGTCCTGTTTCTCTTTTGCGGATAATCATTATTAGAAGTGTTTAAATAATAATCTATAGACTGTGTTCAACCACGACCGATTCCTCCGATT
>JAZGCJ010000182.1:0-2756 GCA_036476895.1 Thermodesulfobacteriota bacterium | reverse complement strand
TCACTGAAGCAGGAAAGTCAAACGTTGGATTAAATATCTTTTCGACTATAGTGCCTCAGGCCATTCTTCTATCCGGTGCCAAGAAATTGGCCACAGGTACCAATTCCTTTGTGGGTGCGGCTAGCGTAGAGGGTAAGATTACGGATTCTAATACTGGTGAGATTCTCGCTGCAATGGTAGACCGACGTGCTGGAGGTAAGTCCCTCAAGGGGGCTATGAATGCCTGGAATGATGTGGAACAGGCTTTTCAGTACTGGGCTGAACGACTCAGCCAGAGACTTCGAGAAATGCGTACAGCGAAACAATATTAAGTTCAGAATGATATTTGATGGATTTGCGTAATTAAGGAATATTTTGCTATGTTTTAGTTTATCTTGTGTGATTGCCTTCAGGGGAAAAAATAGGACCGGAAAAAATAGGACCAGCGACCGTTAAAAAATATTATGCACGATCTGGATATTATCGCGAGTGAACTAGTAGAAGATTTGCAAGATGCATTAGAGCAGTTACAAGAGATATCAAGTGATTTAAATAAAGAAGTATAGGATAAGAATGAGAATTTTGTTAGATACCAATATTATTATCCACAGGGAAGCCAGCCGAGTTTCAATAAAGGAAATAGGAGTTCTTTTTAAATGGCTAGATAAGCTTCACTATGAAAAATGTATTCACCCTTTATCACTTGATGAGATAAGAAAGCATAAAAACTCCAGTGTAGTCGAAACAATTAAGGTAAAAATAAAGAATTATAATCTGCTAAAAACAGAAGCGCCTGAAGTACCCGAAATACAAAAATTAAGAGCGAGTTATGATCATAATGAAAACGATAAGATAGATACTTCTTTACTAAAAGAGGTTTTTTGCGATAGAGTAGATTTCTTAATAACAGAAGATCGTAACATTCATGCAAAAGCTAACAGACTTGGCATAGCTGAACGAGTCTTTACAATAGATGATTTTCTAGAGAAAGCTACTGCTGAGAATCCTGATCTTTCAGACTATAAAATTCTTTCGGTAAAAAAGGAATATTTTGGAAACCTTAATCTAAATGATCCTTTCTTTGATTCGTTCAAGGAAGACTACAAGGGGTTTGGAAAATGGTTTAATAGAAAGTCAGATGAAGTTGCATACGTATGCCAATCTGAGGGAGGCAATTTATTGGCGTTTCTCTATGTAAAGATTGAAGCTAAAGATGAGAATTACAGAGATATAGAACCAACATTTGCCCAAAAGCGTAGGCTAAAAGTTGGCACATTTAAAGTTATTTCTAATGGATACAAATTAGGTGAACGTTTCCTAAAAATTATATTTGATAATTCACTTGCAAATAATGTTGATGAAATATACTTAACCATATTTGATAAAAGTGAGGAGCATGAACGATTAATAGGATTGATAAAAGACTGGGGTTTTGAGTATCATGGTGTCAAAACTTCACAGTCTGGGGTGGAAAAAGTGTATGTGAAAAACTTCAAACCGTTACCTGACGAAAAAAACCCAAAAAGGACATACCCATTTATTTCAAAAAAGCGACGGTATTTTATAGTCCCAATCTACCCTGAATATCATACCGAATTATTTCCTGATTCAATATTGAAAACTGAATCTGAACAGGATTATGTCGAGAATGAACCTCATAGAAATGCCATTCAAAAAGTTTATATCTGTAGGTCTGTTTTTCGTGAGTTAATACCTGGAGACATACTCCTCTTTTATAGGACAGGAGGTTATTATAAGGGCGTTATGACTACGATTGGAGTTGTAGATAGCGTAATTACAAAAATAAATGGAGAAATTGAATTTATTAGGCTGTGTAGGAAGAGAAGTGTATTCAATGATGATGGACTAAAAGAGTTTTGGAACTACAACAAGAGCAATAGACCATTTATAGCTAATTTCCTATATTTGTATTCTTTACCAAAAAGACCAAATCTAAAAGCACTTATTGATTTGGGTGTGATAAAAGATATATCAAGTGCTCCAAGAGGTTTTGAACAAATAAGCTTTGACAAATTTGAAACTATTTTAAAGGAGTCAGAATCTAATGAAAGTTTTATTGTCAATTAAACCTGAATATGCCGAAAAGATATTCGAAGGAACTAAAAAATATGAATTCCGAAAGAGAGTATTTTCCATTAACCAAGCAAACAAGGTTATAGTTTATGCCTCATCACCAGTTAAAAAGGTAGTAGGAGAATTTATATTTGAATCTATTATTGAAGAAAAACCCGAAATATTATGGAACTATACCAAAAAAGAAGCAGGAATTACTAAAAATTTTTTTGATGATTATTTCCGAGATAAAAATACAGCTTATGCAATTAAGATAAAAACCACAAGAAAATACAGGACTCCCTTAGATCTAAAGAATGATTTTGGGCTCACTTATGCTCCACAATCCTATGTTTATGTCAAATAGAAATAGCTTGGGTAAATAGTGACCCGCCAAACAAAACGTCGGGCAGGCCCGCCAAACTGCTCGCACCCGCCTGAATGACGCCCGCCCGTGCCGGTACGGACGGGGACAGGCCCGCCAAACTAATCGTCGGGCAAGCAGCACCTGTTTTTCTGACATAGAGAAAAGACAGAGGGTCAAATATTTTATAAAATTCGTTGCTATACAGAAACTATATAATAACTTGTTAGGCCTCTTAAAGGGCAGTTGTAGCCGTCAGCGCAAGCGAAGAAGGGAGAAAGCATGAAAACAATTATTTGCCCTACCTGTGGTTGTTCCCTGGTCAGACTGGGTATTAGTA
>JAZGCJ010000181.1:0-4020 GCA_036476895.1 Thermodesulfobacteriota bacterium | reverse complement strand
GCATATAATTTAATTTTTGCATTTCTTTGAGACCATCAGGAATCGCAAATATCAAAGGTGACAAAGTAGATGTTATTTCAGAAGGCGAAATGATATTAAAAAATACAAGGATTAAGGTCACAGACTTAAAGGGAAATAAAATAGTCGTAAAACCCGTAAAAACATAAGAAACCGAAGGAGAGAATTAATGAAAAAATTAATTGCTTTCATCATATCTTCGATTGTCATTCTTGATTTTTCAACTTCTTCGCCTGCCAAAACAAATTTAGAATTAGAAAAGGAAATACAAAAGATTACCAAAGAAACTCCTCTGGTTCTTCAACATGCTAATAGTGTTTTTGATGAAGTAAATATATCGCAACACCAGTCTCACATGAGTCATTGGAGTCATCGTAGTCATTACAGCCATGTCAGCCATCGTTCAGGATATTAGATAAAATGCTAATCTACTTCTAATTCGTAATAGTTGCCATCATCGTCGTAGCCTTCTAGTTCTCCTTTGCCTGTCCAATTAACATCAATAAAATGATAGTCAATCCTGAATGGCTAAAACCCAAAGAAAAGCCTTACTTTCATCAAATCTCACCATGTCTGTTTTAGACTGACCAACACTCTCCATGACATTTGTTTTAATATCTCAAGAACTCTAAAACAAGTCAAATTCCTGTCAACTATCAATGAAAAGATGTTGTTAAAAATAAACATACTTAACCATTTATAGTATAAAAACATAAATTACAAATCTAGTGTTTTTGCTAATTTTAGTTGATTTAAATCAACATCTTTCAATCAGTAATAATTTAATCTTCTGTCTCACACTCCCTTAGATTTAGTCACAAGTTTAATAATCAAATGAAATTACAACAGTTCTCTCTAATCTTCTCACACTGGCATTAAAGTTGTTAATAATAATTTTAACTAAATTGAGGTGATTAACAATATATCACCCACTGAGTTAGTTTGCCCTCGCCTTCTATCCTCCTCAATTAAAGGGAAGGAGCTCTTTATAATTCCATCCCTTTGGTTGGTTGGTGAGGGGGTAAGAGCGCTCAATTTAAGTTAAATATAGATTGCATTGAAATTAAGGGGAAAAGCAGGATGATAACCAATCCCAAGTGGCTTAAACATAAAGAAAAACTATGTTAAATGAAACTAAAGTCTCATCTTTATATGAACTAAAGATGTTTTAAATACAACTTTTGAGCAGTTGCTAATTTGCGACTTCATTGTATATTATAAATAAATGTTTTACACATCAGTCATTGGAATTGGATAGTGTAAGGAATATGAGAAGACTAATGATTAGTTTGCTGTTTTCATTCATCCTACTTGTATTAGGCGCAACGACCTCACTTGCGATTAGCATTGCAGGAGATATTGTCCATAATTTCATGTCCTATTGAGATAGACATAGGCAACAATTAGAAGGGGGAAAAGCACAATGATAGCCAACCCAGAATGGCTCAAAACTGAAGAAAAGCCATACGTTCATCATATCTCACTGGTTTGTATATCACAGTTAGCTGGATGCTTGAAGAACCTTGGCAAGGGGGAAATAGACATTGATACTGCCATTAAAAAGGAAGCGGAAATACTTTCCGATGAAATTGATGACCCAGAGTTTTATAACTTCGCTATAGAGAACTTCAGTGAGCTATTTTCTTACATTACTACAGGAAACTTAAACATCAGGATATGTAGGGATATAACAGGCGAGATATGGTTTGGGGTGGGGTAGATATAAAAAAACGGGTTTATACACAGGCTATGTGTACAAACCCGCTAATTTATGTTAACTGGTAAGCTTATAATCAATTATCTTTTTATGATAATTAGCCTGCCAGTGGATTTATCTTGGCGTTTCTATTAATATTATAAACTATAAATAAGAGTTTTCAATAGTAGAAATACAATAAAACCACCCTCACAAATCATAATTGTGGGGTAATCTCTTCAATAAGGAGGCATCAAAATGAAAAAACTCCTTATCCTCATATCAATACTATTACTCACTGGCTGCTGCGGTTTACAAACATACAGACCTATGGGCCAGATGACTACTGAAGAAATATATCAGGAATTTAAATGGTGGGAAAACAAGTTTATCAATGGGCCATATTTCGCGTTGATTCAGTTTGAAGAAGATATAATGAGGCATGCCGATCTTGGTATGGAATTATCAAAAAGAGGATACTGGCCTAATCCTTCTTTATTCTCGTATGATACTGCGGTTCCATAAAATGTGTTGAACTTACGAATTGATTAGCTATGATTTATGTCCTCCTTTTTAGGAAAGTAGGGATAGCTATCCCTATTTATTCTAAGATAACCTGCGGCGAATCGCCGCTGCCGTCATCCAATGTTAGGTCCTTATCTGTTTCGGCGGCAAAAACATTCAGCGCAAAAACAAACAAACCCATTGCCGCAATAGCACCAACATCTTTAAATAATCTTAACTTCATCGCTTCCTCCTTTTGTTTTTACGTAAATACTCAGGGTTTTGTCGGGTTACGCTGCGCTAACTCGACCTGCGTTCTGTTCGTTGGAGGTGGCAGATTGATCTTTAGCTTCATCACATCGTTCCCCTTAACGGCGATGCAATGCAGAACGTCTCCAACGATCGCTTCAGCCCCGAATGGTTGCAAAACTTGATCCCATGAGCCTAGTTTCTTTCCTTCACAGAACACGGAGTCAAGATCGCCAGCTCGGCCAATGAAGACAAGTCGTGACGATCCGTCGAACAAGATATTCTTGGCCGCATCGAAGGGCCCTAAACGCTTCAGGCTCGTTATCACGTATTCGGAGTCGTTGACTTTGCCCGTATACGCCCAGAGTGTTGAATCCGCACTCCATACAATGACTCCAGGATTCTCATAGGCTGCGTTCTTTGGTGTCTGACCATCTATTATCATGCCCCACTTTTCCTCCGATGGGCTGTGCCACGCCAAATATCGTTTTCCATCAGGAGAGAACACCGCTGGTCTTGCATCCTGGGAAGAACCGAAGTGTTGCTTCTTCACAAGAACCTCTTTGAATTTAGCAGTTGCATTATCATAAAGTTTTTTACGATATAGCTTCTTTGCTTCTTTGTTGATGCCAGATATTTTCTTCTTTAACAGGTGCCGCTTCTCTCTATTCTCTTTCTTCGTTCTGACCTGCTCTTTTCTTCGTCTTTTTTCTTCAGGAGTTCTGTCAAAGAGTTTAGCCGTAATCCTGATGAATGGACCTTGCGAGGTGTAATCAAGATGAGACAAGTCATCATTAAAGTCAGTAAAATTATATCCCACTCCTGCCTGAATGTTTTCACCGAAATCCCTTGCTACTTCAACTAATACGCCTTGTTTTTGGTCATGGGCCTGCTTTTGATCTAAAATTCTGTATTCGCCAAATACCTGCCAGTCTCTATACAGGTTGTATCCAAGCCTGTTTATCCAGAGCCGGGTCTGTGTGCTGGTGAAATCAAATCCGGTCACCTTCTCCTCTCCCGTCTTGTAGGCCAGCTTTTCTGTCAACTGCCATTTATCAGTTATGTCTATTACCGCCTCACCGGCAAAAGTATGCGCCTTTTCCTTCTCAATATCATTGAAGTCGCTTTGCGATACAGGTGAGTTATCTTTCAAATAGGTATATTTAGCCATAAGATTTAACCAATCGAAATTAACCGGCCGGTAAGCGGTTCCAAATACTAACTCTTTGTATAACGCATCAGTTGAATTAGTGGTTGTATTCTTAGTCTTGGATAAATTTGCATTGACAAAAAGCGTGGTATCAGGATTAATCTTTCCTTCAATTGCACTGTACAATAGATACTGTTCTTTATCCACATCTCCTTCATCATATCTAAGTTCCAGCCTGTTTGAAGCCTTTAACTTTGTCTCGCCGGTTTCTTTGTCTTTACCCACATAGCCTAAACCAAAACTACTCGCTTTCCTGGTGGTTAGCGTGCTGTCGTGATTCTGCACCTTACGCCGCTCAAAACTCCCCGATGCAAACCACCTGTCGTTGATGTCTCCCGTTAGA
>JAZGCJ010000180.1:0-6147 GCA_036476895.1 Thermodesulfobacteriota bacterium | reverse complement strand
ATATAGCGATATATTTTTCAGAACCATTAGAGGAGGTTGGGCGATGGCCTGCATTTGAACTCGAAGCTGAACTGTCACGAGCTGTTGGGTCGACTGTTCAGGTAATAGTCCTTAATATTCTTCCACCGCCTATCCTTGGCTTTCAAATAGTGAGTAGTGGTGTTGTGCTTATTGACAGGGATGAGAACCTCAGAATGGATTTTGAGAATAGGACATTAAGGCAATATTATGACTGGCAATATTTTCTCAAAAGGCAAATGAATGCGGAAAGGCGGTTATCTCCCAATTTGAACCTGCAAGACAAGGTAAACGTCAAAAAGACTTGTCTGCCAATGACTAATGACCACTGACCCCTTTCTTGGTCAAATAAAATAATAAAAAGGAGAATTAAGTATGGAAAAAGATGCCATTGAATTGGTTGATTACCTTAGAGTAATCTGGAAACGAAAGAGACTCATCATTGTGGGAACCCTGGTCTGTATGGTAGCAGCAGGGAAGGTGAGGGAAAGGAATTAGAAAGGGCTAAATTATTTTCTTGGAAAGAGACTGCAAAGAAAATATTAGAAATATATGACGAGGTCCTTTCAAAGAATAACTATTGAAAAAAATCTCCAGATTTTAGAAATTTTATCTTTATTAACAAAGAATGCCTTGGATTATATAAAAGTATTGTGAAGAACACATAAAATGACCAAAATTTTAATGATTTAAAGAGCCAATATGAAGAGAATTTTAATCATCTGTTTTAGAGACCTAAAAAAGGATCCAAGGGTAAAGAGACAGATAAGGTTTTTAAAGGATAGGTATACTATTTCAACTATTGGGTTAAAAAGTTCTGAAGAAGAAAACGTGGTATTTTATCCAATAGAACGTAAACCAACCTCGTTTTTTCGCAATGTAAGGAAGGCTATACTTTGTAAGATTAAGGATTTCGAAAGGGTTTACTGGGATACTTATAAATTTGACACTTTATTAGCTAGATTAAGAGATCAAAGATTCGATCTTATAATATCGAATGATATAGAGACGTTACCATTTGCATTAAAGATAGCAAATGGTGCAAAGGTGTTGCTTGACGCTCATGAGTACGCACCTCGAGAGTTTGAAGATAGATTTTTTTGGAGATTCGTTTTAAAGGACTATAAGGAATATTTATGCAAAAAATATATAATATTTTGCGACAGAATGACTACTGTTTCTGGTGGAATTGCAGATGAGTATTATAAAAATTTTGACATCAAACCTGACGTTATTACAAATGCATGTGACTATGTAGATATAAAACCAACTCAGGTAGATGAAAACCATATAAAGTTGATACACCATGGTGGTGCTGTTCCATCAAGAAAAATAGAGGTAATGATTAAAATGATGAGTTATTTAGATAATAGTTTTACTTTGGATTTAATGTTGCTTCCTACTTTACCGACTTATTTTAAAAGGCTTAAGTACATGGCTAGGAATAAAGGAAGCATTAGGTTTCTTGAAACGACACCAACTCATGAGGTAATTAATTGTATTAATAAGTATGATATTGGAGTTTATATCTTAGAGGGGAATAGTTTTAACAATAAATATGCACTTCCCAATAAATTTTATGAATTTATTATGGCAAGATTGATGATAGCAATTGGGCCTTCTCCTGAAATGGCGAAAATTGTCAAGAATTATAATTGCGGCATTGTTGCAGAAGATTTTAAACCTGAAACTATGGCTAGAGAATTAAACAAATTAACTAAAGATAAAATTGATTATTATAAGCACCAATCTGATAAGGCGGCACATGAACTTTCTTCTGAAAGAAACCTTCAAAAGAATGAGAGTTTGATTGCAGAAATTTTATAAACGTTTGTGAATTTGTGTGAAATGAGTATGCAAAGATGTGTGGAATAGCTGGCATATTTAATGGCAATCAGAATGTTAAATCTGAGTGGATAATAAAGATGACTAATGCTCTCCAACATAGGGGGCCTGATGACGAGGGTTTTTTGGCCATAGACACAAGTACAAAAGAAATCCATAGTCTCACTGGAAATGACAGTAAAGTAAATTATCCAAGGATTGAAGAATTTAGCAAAAACGTAGATTTACTTCTTGGACATAGAAGACTTGCCATACTCGATCTCTCTTTACTTGGGCATCAACCAATGGGTAACAAGGGTGAAACAATTTGGATAATACATAACGGTGAAATTTACAACTATGTGGAATTAAGAGAAGAATTAAAGACATTAGGATATAACTTCCATACAAACACAGACACGGAGGTCATTTTAGCTGCATACGAAGAATGGGGTGAAAAATGTCTGAATAGACTAAATGGAATGTGGGCATTTGTTATTTATGACAAAAGAAAGAATGTTTTATTTGGTTCAAGAGACAGGTTTGGAGTAAAACCTTTATATTACTATTTAGATTCAGAGTTATTTGCTTTTGCATCTGAAATAAAATCACTAATCACAATACCCCATGTTAATACCTCAGTAAATTCAAATGCTGTGTTTGATTATTTTGTGTTTAACTGGCAAGAGAATGAAGAGGAGGGTTTTTTCAAGAATATTATTGAACTTCAGCCTTCTTGTGGATTTCATTATTATATATCAACGAAGACTTTAAAGAAATGGAGATATCACAGTCTAAAATACTATGGAAACTGGGAAAAGTTTAATGAAGATAAATTTGTGGAGTTTGCGACAAGAACCGGTGAACTTATTTCCAATGCTGTAGCTTCAAGACTACGTTCAGATGTTCCTGTTGGTTCCTGCTTGAGTGGAGGTGTTGATAGTTCTACAGTAGTATGCATAGTAAACAAGATTCTTGAAAATGAGAGTATTGCCCAAATAGGTGAAAGACAAAGGGTGTTTACTGCATGTTATGAAAATGACAAGGTAATAGATGAAAGCAAATGGGCAAGGATAGTGGCTGAACGTACAAAAACTTCCTGTTACCAGACATTCCCTAATTCTACGGACTTCCTTGAAGATTTAGAGGATCTCGTCTATACACAAGATGTACCGTTTGGCTCAACAAGTATATATGCTCAATACAGAGTTATGAAGCTTGCAAAAGAAGCCAACGTAAAGGTGCTTCTGGATGGGCAGGGAGCTGATGAGCTATTCGCAGGATACAGCACATACTATAGAGCATTTTTTGCAGAAATGCTAAGTAATTTAAGTATAAGTGTATTCATACAAGAATTAAAAAATATAGGCAACTCTCCATTAAGTATAGGTTGTTTGTTTACATCTTTGGTAAAGCTTTATGGTGTTAGGTTGTTTTCACTACCCCTGAGAAGGTTTGTTTTTAAAATAACAAATGGAGAGTACAAATATCTGGATACTGATTTTTGGAATGAGCACAAGGATAGGTTCAAATTAGCCAAACATAAAGCAGTTACATCACTGAACGATATGCTATATCAACAAATAACCTGGCAAAGCCTTAAATCTTTGCTCAGATATGAAGACAGAAATTCGATGAGATTTTCCATAGAATCGAGAACTCCTTTTGCGGATGATATCAATCTTATCGAATATGTTTTTCAGATACCTTCGGTTTACAAGATACACAATGGTTGGAGCAAGTATCTTTTAAGGGAATCAATAAAGGGTTTAATACCAGAAGAAATCAGGTTGAGGAAAGACAAAGTAGGATTTGCAACACCTGAATTTCAATGGCTCTGTGATATGAGAAATGAGCTTAAGAATTATATAACAACCGGCCTTGAAGAATTTATAAATGTTAAGGAGATACTGAAGGACTGGGATAAACTTATAAATAACCAACCGAAAAGTGGCGTTACTAATATTTGGAGGTTTATAAATTTTGCTGTTTGGAAGAAGGTATACGGGTTATGAGGATAATGAATACTGATTTAGAATAACTTTTCCGTATGGAAAGATGGGGATTATTTTAGTTTCTTTTTTCCTCATTACTTTCGAGAAAACGTATTACAGAAATAGTATAAAGGCGTCCATGCGAAAAATGAAAGTTACTCATATAGTTGGTGCGCGTCCACAATTTATAAAATATTTTCCAATTTCAAGCGCAATTAAGAAATTTAATGGACATTTTCCAGAGAATTGTATTAAGGATATTTTGATTCACACAGGACAGCACTATGATTATGCAATGTCGAAAATTTTCTTTAATAAGTTTGGGATTAAAGAACCAGATTATCATCTGGGCGTTGGTTCTGGAACACATGGAGAACAGACAGGAAAGATTATTCAAAAAGTAGAAGTGGTATTAATAAATGAGAAACCAGATATCGTTATGGTTTATGGCGATACAAACTCAACCTTGGGTGGTGCGCTTGCTGCTGCAAAACTTCAAATCCCGGTTGCCCATGTGGAAGCCGGATTGAGAAGCTTCGATAAATCTATGCCTGAAGAAATCAATCGCATCCTAACCGATCATGTTTCTACGTTTCTTTTTTGCCCAAGTAAAACGGCTGTTAAGAATTTGATGAATGAAGGATTTAAAAACCTTCTGTATGGTGAAGAGATACTTCCCATGGATTATTGTTCGCAAGGCACGGATGCTGGAATTACTAAGAAGGATAGTAATAATCCATTTGTTCTAAATATTGGTGATGTAATGTATGATATCCTTATCTATGCAATTGAAATTGCAGAGAAACATCCTATTATCTTGGAGCAACTACAGCTTATTCCCAAAAGTTATTACTTATTAACATTACATAGAGCTGAGAACACAGATAATATGGAAAGACTTGAAGAAATAATAGACTTTGTTAATGATATGTCGGGAGGCAAAGACGTAATATTTCCCATCCATCCCAGAACAAAAAAGATTTATGAAAATACTAAAAAAAAATTTGCTGTAAATGTTAGAATTGTAGATCCTGTGGATTATTTTGATATGTTGCAGTTATTAAAAGAAAGCATTCATGTGTTAACAGATTCAGGAGGATTACAGAAGGAGGCATACTGGCTTAAAGTTCCATGTATTACATTAAGGAGAGAAACAGAATGGATGGAAACAGTTCAAGGTGGTTGGAATATTTTGTATAAAGATTATAATGGTTCCCATAATCTAAAAGACGTAAACGGAACATATTACGGTGACGGTAAAGCAGCAGAGAGGATTGTATACCTAATAAATGAAGGGTTGCATAATTTGTTGCGGTAAAAGGTCTTAGATTGGTTGTATAATTTTGGTTTATTCCCTCGTTTTAAATCTAGAATTTGAGTAAAAGTCTGAATCCCACAAGGAAAATCCTTTAGAAATGTATAAATCTTTTCTCCAAAAAAATGACATGTTCTTTAGGGTTTTGATTAGAATAAAGTACTCAGGTGTTTTATAAGTAGTATAGTTAAGAAACCTTCTTTTTTCTCAATTTAATAGAAAAGTTGAGCAAGTATGAAAAACAATTGGATAGGCAAGTATGTTTTAATAACGGGTATATGTGGGACCGTTGGACGTGAATTATTGCACCAGGTTGTTGAAAAACAGCCGGCAGAGGTAATTGGTATTGACAACAACGAAAGCGAGGTTTTTTTCCTGGGTGAGGAATATAGTAGTAACTCGCATGTTCATTTGTACATCGGAGACATACGAGATCGTGACAAGTTGATGCGCAAGATGCATGGTGTCGATATCGTACTCCACGCAGCTGCATTAAAACATGTAATTTTATGTGAAAGATCACCTCGTGATGCAATTCAAACAAATATTCTTGGGATCCAGAATATAATTGATGCAGCAATGGCCAACGGTGTGGAACGAGTGATTTTCGCTTCATCGGATAAGGCAGTGAATCCGACCAATGTCATGGGAACATCAAAACTTATGGGAGAGAAGCTAATGACGGCCGCTAATGCCCTCCGCCGTGGAGGCGGTCCCATCTACGCCTCGACCCGCTTTGGTAATGTACTCGGCTCTCGAGGGTCTGTAATCCCTCTGTTCAAACGACAGATTGTTGCTGGCGGTCCAGTAACATTGACTGATCCTACTATGACCCGTTTTATTATGACACTGGAAGAAGCAGTGAAGCTTGTTATTGAAACCGTTTTTTTGGCAAAGGGTGGTGAAGTATTTGTGACAAAGATGCTTGTTGTAAGGATTGAAGACTTAGCCAAGATAATGATTGTGGAAATGGCCAAACGTGACATCTCGACACGA
>JAZGCJ010000018.1:0-3807 GCA_036476895.1 Thermodesulfobacteriota bacterium | reverse complement strand
CTCGTTATCTGTTTGTTCTGAGTGCGACCTCAGGGGGCTTAAAGGGAGATACTTTAACATTAAACGGAGTACCGAACGTAATCTATTTCTCAGACCGTCCGGCAAGAAAGGCAGGGCATATGAGTCTTTCGAATTTCATTGAGATGTGGAATAAGGGGAGTGACAACTACAATGTAGACCCGCCAAACGCTACTCTTTCAGTGTTGAACAAAGAAGGAGCTAAAAACGTGGTGGTTGAACTTATGAGTGTGGAGCAGAAACGAGGTTCTGTAGTTTTTAAAGTGGCAGTGCTAGAAGGCATGTTTCCTGTTGAATTTAACACGGGAGACCTATTCATCGACCTCTTCGTCGGCGGGGCAGATGGAGATATTTATTTTTAGCCGCAAATGCACTACGTGCTCTTATACACTATAATCCAAATAATCCAAGCCCGCCCCTACCCACCTGACCCACCGTTTCACTTACAACCCAAGCCGGGATGAGTCGAAAAACTGCTCCGTCTCTTGCTCATAAAGCCGGAGTATTCATAATTCCAAATTAAACCGGTCTTGACAAAAGGGGAGCAGTACATGACATAAAATGGATGCCCGATTAAGCTTGTCCTCGAGATTATAAATTTCAACATCAACAACTGCTCAAATACTAAAGAAGAGTTATAATAGTTGCCGATGTCATTTTCAGAAGTTAAGAAGGATCTAGAGGCTGAATTAAGATTTAATACTAAATCCGAAATTAAATTCGATTTTATTTCAACACAGCTCTACAGTACCGATGCAAGCAACTACAAGATTGTTCCTCTTGGTGTTGTAATTCCAAGGTACCCCGAGGATGTTAATGCAATTGTTGATATAGCAAGAAAATACAATGTATCAATTATACCAAGGGGTGGAGGAACCAGCCTTGCAGGCCAAACCGTTGGCCACGGGCTTGTTATAGATTTCTCCAAGTACTTAAATAAAATTCTTTCACTAAGTATTGAAGATAGGGAAGTAACCGTTCAACCCGGAATTTATATAGAACATTTGAATAAATATCTCCAAGAGTACGGTCTGATATTTGGTCCCGATCCATCTACGGCTAGGGTTGCTACAGCCGGAGGTGTAATAGCAAACAATTCTACGGGTGCACATTCAATTCTATACGGAATGGCAGGGGACAACATCCGTTCTTCGAAAGTTACATTAAGCGATGGAACTCAGCTAGAGTTGGGTTTGATTGATGAGAAATTATTAAACGGCTCAACGGAGCAGGTCGGGAACCTCAATGAATTGTATAGACGCATTATTGATCTTCGCAAAAAATATTTGGAATTGATAAACAGTAAATTCCCCAAACATTGGAGAAGGGCGTCCGGTTACAGTTTGAATTACTTGACTGAAAGTCAAATTAATATCTCGAAATTGTTGGCAGGTTCAGAAGGTACCCTTGCTGTTATTAATGAACTAACACTGAAGCTGGTCGACAAACCAAGATATAATGGACTTTTAGTTTTTGAGTTTAGCAATATGTTATCTGCCATGGATTGCGTTCCGAAAATACTTCAAAAAGAACCATCTGCAATAGAACTTATTGACAATTTACTTGTATCATTAACCAGGGAGCACCCGGGTTATTCACCTCTTCTTTCGTTTTTAAAGACAGATCCGGCGGCAATCCTGGTTGTTGAATATTCCGGTGTGAGTGAATACGAGGTCAGCGGGAAAATAGACTCGCTTGAATCGTACATGATGAATTCAAATGAAAAGTTTGTATCCTCGAAAGTGTTGTCTGAAGGGGAGCAAGAGAAGATCTGGTCTTTAAGAAGAGCGGGACTGGGGCTTTTGATGAGCAAAAGGGATGAAATAAAACCTGTACCTTGTATTGAGGATATATCGGTACCGATAGATAGTTTATCCAGCTACGTTAATGAAGTTACAAAATTAGTTGAAAGTTTTGACACCACCGCTGCTTTCTATGGCCATGCGAGCGCTGGTTGTCTTCATATGAGACCCCTGATAAATATGAAAAGCAAAAATGGAATCAAAATCATGAAAGAATTAACGGTGGGGGGATTAGAGCTCGCGTTAAAGTACGGTGGGGTATTAAGTGGCGAACATGGAGATGGACTGCAAAGGTCGTTTCTAAATGAAAGACTGTTTGGAAGTGAAGTATATAAAGTAATGAAAGAGATTAAACTGGCTTTTGACCCAATCGGGCTTTTAAACCCGGGCAAAGTTGTAGAATCACCTGATCCTACAGCAAACTTAAGATACGGCGGTGACGAAAATATACAGTTAATAGAGACCACACTGGATTGGAGTAGTGAAAATAGTTTTCAGACTGCGATAGAGATGTGTAATGGCCAGGGCGTTTGTAGAAAGCTGGGTGAGGGTATCATGTGTCCGTCATTTATGGCTACACGTGATGAAAGAGATTCAACAAGGGCCAGAGCCAATATATTAAGATCGTATATGTATGGCGATCTCAATCCGGAGACTCTATATGGAGAGGAATTACATTCCGTGTTTGATCTATGCATATCGTGCAAAGCATGCAAAACTGAATGCCCTTCCGGAGTGGATATGGCTAAGATTAAGGCCGAATATTTATCTTCTTATAAAAACAAAAATGGTTTTACCATCAGGGACAGATTATTTGCCAATATAGATAGGGTCAACAGGATAACTTCTAATTTTCCTGTGGTTGCTAATTTTTTAAACGAACTGTTAACTAAAGTTTTTTCACAATCAATGGGTATTAGTAATGAGCGCAAACTACCTAAATTAAGTAAGTATACTTTTTCAAGTTGGTATAGAAATAGGAAAGATTCCAATAATAAATTAATAGGTAAAAAGGTTGCGTATTTTCACGATACCTGGACGGAATACTACCAACCAGCTGTGGGTATAGCAACGGTAGGTTTGTTGGAATCAATTGGCTTTGATGTCGAGATCGTTGAACATAAGAAATGTTGTGGAAAGCCCATGATAAGCCAGGGTATGCTGGAAAGTGCGAGAAAAAATGCTTTAGAGAATCTCAGTGCGCTTTCATACTTTCTAGATCGGGGTATACCTATTATAGGTACTGAACCAAGCTGCATTCTAACTTTCAAGGACGAATACCTGTCACTTGTACCTAATAATAAATATGCTGTGAAGTTAGCTGAAAACTCTTATGTACTGGAAGAGTTCCTGGATTTAATTTTAGCCGATGATAATAAAAATATAGGGTGGAAAAATTCAGGACCAAATGTTTTATTTCATAGCCACTGTCATCATAGAGCTCTTGGTGATCATAGTGCATCTTCAAGAGTTTTAACTCTTTCAGGATGCAAGGTTGAAGAAAGTCAGGCGGGATGCTGCGGGATGGCCGGAAGCTTCGGCTATGAAAAGGAGCATTACGGTATCTCTAAGTTAATAGGGGAAGACCGTTTATTTCCCAAAATCCGATCCTTACCAAGGGAAACTCTGGTTGGTACAAATGGATTCTCATGTTTTCATCAAATCCAACATTTTACTGGAAGAAGTCCTATTCACATTGCACAAATTTTATTTAATCAGCTGGATCGATAACTTGTTAACAGGATCCTATCTGCTACATAGATTTATCTGATTACATAACCATATTTTTATAACCTGCATGATATATTGTTTTTCTCTTGTTGATAGCTCTTTATTCTTTTTAATCCTATGCCATTTAAAGAGACATTATCTACAGCATGTGCCCGTTGCATGCTGCGCAATAAAAACGGGATGATTTTTCATTGGTGTTTGTTTTCCGTCGTTTTTCGGATATGCAGGTGTGAGTCTTGAGTCTATAAAGTAATCT
>JAZGCJ010000179.1:0-3868 GCA_036476895.1 Thermodesulfobacteriota bacterium | reverse complement strand
AGCCAAAAAAGGTAATTTATTAGGAGTTACAATCCTAATTTATTATGTTTCTGTAAAATAGTCAAAAGGAACAGGAATTGGCTCGTTTGCGAGAACTAAGTCAATATGCATGCATGACCCCGAATTTTGTATGATGAAAAATAATTTCAAATCCCGATGAGGCTATCACTTTTTTTAATTATTTGATGAGCAAAATTCAAACTGAATATGTTGTATTTGCTGTGAGTTCCAACCTGTTTGAAAATGTGGAAATTGTATTAAAGGCAAATCAAATACTTTAGCCGGAACAATAACGGACAAGGGGTCAGTATCAAATGGATATGGATAGCAGGCAATACGCGTCTCTCCAAGGGGTTTAATATTAATCTTAACACGGTCTTCCCAATTTTTTCTTGGAACTTCAAGAAGATCAAACTCATCCTCACCAAGACCCTTTGCTTCCCCCTTGCTGGGTCGAATAAGATTTGAGCATATGTAAAGTGACAGCCCATCCAAAAGTTGAAGCAGTCTGGCATTGGGGTACAAGTTTTCGGGTTCAATCCAATCGACACTATCTGTATCCTTTCTCAACCGTGAAAATATGTCATTTTGTATGTCTTTAATTTCAGCAACAAATTTCTGGGCATTTTTGAGTTCCTCATCATTGTGGTGAAACAATTGGGAACCTTTCCAGAAAAGTGGATGAATAAATGCAGGGTTCGAATCGGTTTCGTAACTGTGAGCATAAAGCCAATAAGCATGAAAACTGATAAGGAGGCTTGCGTAGGGATGATCTTTACTGAAACGGGGAATTGCTAGGTGCCACCGATTCATGCCCTCTGCCTGGTTTTTGAGTACATCAGATAAATTCAGAGGTAAACCATCGATATCTGAAATTTCTGGAGTAGCCTCCCATTCCCACCAGCCATTATCGTGCGTGGCTATAGCAAATACCGTTTCGGCTCTTAGGCGCTCAGGATCGCGAGAACTGGCAAAGTAACCAGGAAGGGCAAACTCTTCATTACCCCAATGCGCCGCCAAATATCCAGCAACTTCTGCGTGATCTGGTTGAGTAATCATAAACAGTTTTTTACCTTGTATAGTTCTAAGCATAAGATATTGAGTTTTGCTACTTATTAAACCATTAAATCGTGATCTATTTAGGTAAAGATAGCACTGTTGCATTCGTAAATCTACACTAGAAATGGAAGCGTAAATGGTCACTGTAGGCAACCAAGTGACTCATAATATCTTTTCACAAATAAATATTGAACATTGGTAGCTAGCTAATCCGCAATTCTAAAACCATCCGTGCGGTTCTTTCTATAATGGACAAATTATGTCCATCACACATTTTATACTTGTCATAAAACTTAAAAGATAATTAAAATGGCATAAAGAGAAAAGTAGGATTGGTGTGAATCTACCTGGAACGAACACCACACAGAAAGATTTTGTTGCTTCAAGCAAATATATTAATAACATAAAATGAGGGTAATAAAATAATGTCAGTGAACTTATCAAAATCTAAATATCTCTCGGGTCTCCAATGTGTAAAAAAGTTGTGGCTTGAAATAAATGACCAACAAAAAGCTGCACCATTCTCAATAGCGCAACAGAGGATTCTGAATCAGGGAACTGAGGTGGGAATCCTGGCCAGGCAACAACTTCCAGGTGGTATATTGATAAATTTCGATCGATTTGATTTGAAAAAAGGAATCATCGAAACCCAAAATGCGATCTCCGGTGGTGCATCTGTAATTTATGAAGCAACCTTCCTATATGATGACACTTATGCATTGGCAGACATCATAATCAAGAATAAAGATACTTCCTGGGACATTATTGAAGTAAAATCAACATTAAGTGTTAAAGATTTTCACTACCCTGACCTGGCGTTACAAAAATATGTGTTGGAAGGAAATGGAATTGAAATAAAAAAAACCTGTCTCATGCATTTAAATAGTGAGTGCGTTCATCCAGATCTCTATAACCTTTTTGTAATAGAAGATGTAACCGAAAAAATTGATGAGTTTATCAGAAATGTTGATCCTAATATTAGTGCTTTTAAACAAATAATATCGATACAGGATGAGCCTGATGTTGCAATCGGTCCTCAGTGCAAAGACCCATATGAGTGTGCTTTTAAGGAATACTGCTGGGAGTTTGCAGGAGATAAAGCTGTATTTGATATACCGGGTCTCTATAAGGATAAGAAAGTGATCCTGCAGGATAGAGGGATATTAACCTTAGAACAACTACCTCATGACTTTCCACTTCCGGAGAATCAGTGGGAATATGTTTATAGGATCCTTAATAAAGATATCAGGATTGATACCAATCGAATAAGAGAAAAGCTAAAGGAGTTAGAGTACCCAATCCACTTCCTTGACTTCGAGACAGATAACCCTGCAATACCAAGACATACCGGCATGAGTCCTTACGATAATTTTCCCTTTCAATACAGTTGTCATGTTCTTTATGAAAATGATCAGCTTTCACATTATGAATATCTTCAGACCGACAAGTCCGACCCCAGGAGACCGTTAATTGAGTCATTGTTAAAATGCATAGACAGAAAAGGGTCAATAGTTGTATATAGTGCAAGTTTTGAAAAGGGTGTGCTCAGGCAGCTATCCGAAAGTTTTCAGGAGTACCGCAGTCAAATAGATTCCATGATAGAAAGGCTCTGGGATCAGCTGGTTATTTTCAGAAATTACTACAAACATTATGCTTTTGGAAACTCAAATTCTCTTAAGAGTGTATTACCAGTAGTGGTTCCTGAATTGAATTACCAAGTACTGGAGATCCAGGGTGGAGCAGATGCACAGGCAGTGTGGAATGAAATGATAAAAGAAGAAGATACTCAAAAAAAAGATAAGATGATTACTGAACTGAAAAAATATTGTGGTATGGATACATTAGCCATGGTTAAAATTCATAACATGCTTCAAAAAGTCATTTAATTTTGAAATAGAATTAAATAAACAAAGAATAAAGAAAACAAGTGTAAAAGTGACAATATGATTTATATAATAAAGATAAAATATTAAACGGCACAACAATACAAGCCTGAAACATGCTCAAATAAGAATCACAACACCCATTTATTAAAATAAGGGGAATCAATTCATTAAAGTTTCAAGTCAAGGCATAACACCGAGTAGTCACTAGACATTAATCTTGACTTTATGCCAGATCTGACATATATTATTGCTGAATGTCGCCCAAAGATAAACCATTAGTATGGTTGGAGGGAGAAATAAGGACTCCCCCATTTTCAATGACCGCTAGAATTGAAGCAGGTTATTTATTGCGACTTTTGCAGAAGGGCGAATTGCTCGGATTACCACATTCAAGACCAATGGCTTCAATTTGTTCTAGATGCCACGAGCTTCGAATTAATGAATGATGGTAAGGTAACATGGCGGATTATATATAGAGTAGATTCCGACGCAATTGTCATCTGTGAAGTATTTAAAAAGAAAACAAACAAAACACCTATAAACATTTTAGATGTTTGCAAGAAAAGACTGAAAACATATGATAAATAAGGAGGTCGTAATTAAAATGAAAAAATCAAAACAAAAAGCACTAGAAAAAAAAGGTTGGAAAATTGGTGATACTCAAGAGTTTCTAAACCTTTCTAATGAAGAAATGGAATACATTGAGAGTAAAATAGCACTTGCCAATAAACTTAGAGCATATAGAGAGAAGAAAGGACTTTCTCAAGTGCATTTAGCGAATATTATCAAGTCCAGCCAATCGAGGGTTGCAAAGATGGAATCAGGTGATCCTACGGTTAGTATAGATTTGCTGGTCAAAACTTTATACGCTTTAGGAATTTCTCGAAAACAGATATTTAATTTACACAGTCTGGGACAATAAT
>JAZGCJ010000178.1:0-6435 GCA_036476895.1 Thermodesulfobacteriota bacterium | reverse complement strand
ATATTTCCGGTAATAATACCGGTTGTTGTAAGTGCGGTTAGACTAAGTAATACAATACTAAGCGGTGAATCGATTATTACATCTTCAGCAGCATTAAAACTGATAATAGCATTCGATATAATATTTGTTTTGGCATGTTCTTTGGTTTTTGAATATGTTCTAGAGGAATCTTAATTTTCGGACTTAAGTTTATACCATCATGTTTATTATTCTGACATTAGCTCTTATATCTACATTGGCTTCGGTTTATACCGTATTTTTTTATGCTCCCACCGAGTTGGTAATGGGTCATATTCAAAGAATATTTTATTTCCATATGGGAACGGTGTGGGCATCAACACTGGCTTTCATTCTTGTTTTTATCGCAAGTATTCAATACTTGAGAAAACAGTCAAGAAAATGGGACATAATTGCATATACGTCGGCGGAGTTGGGAGTTCTGTTTATTACATTAACAATAATAACCGGAAGTATATGGGCAAAACCAGTATGGGGAACTTGGTGGACATGGGACCCGCAGCTCACTACCACTTTTATACTGTGGATTCTGTACATGGTTTATTTAATACTCAGATCTTCTGCAGGTAACGATTTTAGAAGAGCAAAATACTCAGCAGTATTTGCAATCATTGCATTTATTGACCTGCCATTGGTTTATATTTCAGCAAGGTTAAAGAGGGGAATATCCCCTGTCGTTTTCGGACCTGGGGGAGGAGGAATTCATCCCCAGATGTTGACCACTTTAATGATAACGCTGATAGCATTTACCTTTATACTAATAGTTTTGCTTTATCAAAGGTATAATATAGAGAAAATTCATGATGACATTGAAACATTGAAGTTGAAAGGAGCCTAAGTAATATGGTTTACTTATTCTGGTCTCAAGCAATAGTATGGGTTTTTCTCATTGTATATATATATAGTTTAATTAGAAAAACATCGAAGCTTGAAGATGAATTAAAGAATTTGGAATCCGAATTTTACAGAGATTAAATATGTTTAAGGGAAGATTAAAATTTATTGTTGCCATAGGGATAATTTCACTGACAGTTGCATATCTGGTCTATGCAGGTGTAAAGGATACCATGGTCTATTATCTAACAATTGATGAACTGAAGGACAGAGTCCCCGAAGTATACGATGACAAGGTAAGGGTATCTGGCACTGTTGTGGAAGGCTCAATTAAAAATGACTTAGATAGCAGTTTAGAGTTTCAAATAACAGACGGAAATCAAGTTGTAAATGTTTTTTATAAAGGAATAGTTCCTGATGTCTTCAGGGAAGGGGTGGAAGCAGTTGTTGAAGGTAATTATCAACCGGGCAATGTATTTAAAGCTAAATTATTATTGGCAAAATGTCCAACTAAGTATGAATCTGAAGATTCCATCTATAAAAAGGAAAAAACCTAATAATGGCCGTTGCCGGTTCAATCTCAATATTTCTATCATTTGTGGTTTGTATCTATGTATTAATAGCATCTGTTCTTTCTGCCAGGCTTAATAGAAGAGATTTTCTGAATAGTGCAAAAAACGGTGTGATCTCTATTTGTTTATTGCTAATCATTGCCACCATCTGCCTGATTAACTCACTGGTTAATTTGGATTTTAGCCTGAAGTATGTTGCATTAAATACCAGCACAGATCTCCCTCTGATATATCGGGTAACTGCTCTTTGGGCCGGCCAGGCCGGTTCTTTATTATTATGGTCATTAGTCTTATCAATTTTCTCTGCACTGGTTGTTATATTCAACAGAAATAACAACACAAAATTTTATTCATATGTAATTACGACATTGGCTGCCGTGAGTTTTTTCTTTATATTTTTGATAGCCTTTGTGGAAAATCCATTCCAGAAATTGCCATTTATTCCGGACGATGGAAGGGGGCTTAACCCGATTCTTCAAAATGGATATATGGCAATTCATCCCCTTACTCTATATATCGGTTATGTAGGGGTAACTATACCGTTTGCCTTTGCTATGGGTGCACTATTGAGTGGAAAAATTGATGATGAATGGATAAAAAATTCCAGGAAGTGGATTTTATTTGCCTGGACTTTCCTGAGTATGGGTCTTCTGCTTGGTGCCAGATGGGCCTATCTGGAACTTGGCTGGGGTGGCTACTGGGCATGGGACCCGGTAGAAAATGCCGCCTTTATGCCATGGTTGGCCGGCACTGCATTTCTTCATTCGGTTATGATTCAAGAGAGAAAAAAGATGTTAAAGAAGTGGAATTTAATACTTATTATTCTCACTTTCTTTTTTTCAATATTCGGAACTTTTATCACGAGAAGCGGAATTATTTCATCGGTGCATTCTTTTGCCCAGTCCGATATAGGTCCGTTATTTTTAGGTTTTATAGCATTCATACTTCTATTTTCCTTCGGTATATTATGGTACAGAAATGATCAGCTAAAGAGTGAAGATCAATTTGAATCGATTCTATCAAGGGAAAGTGCGTTTATTTTTAATAACCTATTATTCCTGGCTATAGCATTTGTAGTTTTCTTGGGGACAATTTTCCCAATATTGTCAGAGGCATTAACGGGAGAGAAGATACTGGTAGGTCCTCCATATTTTAATAAGGTTAACGTTCCGATTGGTCTTGCATTAATATTTCTGATGGGTGTAGGTCCATTAATCTCCTGGAGGAAGGCATCCAAAGAAAATCTAATAAAGAATTTTCTTTTCCCAATAACAGTAGGAGTTTCTACCTCTATTGTATTATTGATATTAGGAATGAGAGAAGCGGTTGCTGTATTATCATATTCTCTCTGTGCCTTTGTACTATCCACTGTGTTTATTGAATTCTACAGGGGTGTAAGGGTAAGAAGTGGCAGGGGCGAGAATTATCTTCTTGCACTAACAAGACTTGTATCAAAAAACAAGAGAAGATATGGGGGATATATTATTCATATAGGAGTGGCATTGATAGTTATAGGTATTACCTCTTCCTCAGTGTTTGTTACTCAAAGGGAAGTTACACTATCAAAAAACGAGACTGTTGAGGTTGGAAAATATACTATTGCATTTAATGGATTACAGAGATATGAAAATGATTCGAAGAATGCAACAGCGGCATACCTCACGATTTACAAGGGATCTAACCCCGTTGGTCAGATGGTTGCTGAGAAGAATATATACAAGTACGAGGGTAATAGAGAGATAAATCAAGAAACGGAGGTTGGTCTGAGATCAACTTTAATGGATGATCTTTATATTACACTAACCAATTTTAATAATAACGGTAAAGCATCTTTTAGAATTATGGTCAATTCGATGGTTAGCTGGATATGGATTGGAGGAATGGTGGTTTTATTCGGCGCAATAATCACAATGTGGCCTGCACCATTTAAGAGAAGACAGGAATCAATTGTTAGGTATAATCTAGGAGCAGATGACAGTACTGCCAAAGTGTAAATCTGAGTATTCCCACTAAAATTTTTACACAATTTGAATAGGAAGAAAGAGAGTTGACCCTTTATATCTCAGTTGCGATTTGTATTGCCTTTTCAGTTTTTATAATAATACCATTTCTGATTAAATATAAATCTGTCCATCTGGACGACTCTACCAATGATCAGGAACCAAAATCAGCCATTGATTTGAATAAAGAAATAATCAGCCTGGAAGGTGAAAAGAATAAATTATATTCTGATCTGAAGGACATAGAGTTTGACTATAATTTGGGAAAGATAACGGAAAATGATTACAAGGAACTTAGATCAAAGTATATGGATCGCACTGCCGAATTGCTTAGGAAGATTGATGAGATAAACATAAAACCTGGTTCCGGTACAGGTGATGTTATAGAAGATGAAATCAATAATTTTAAGAAAAATGTAAATAGTAATTAGAAAAGAAAGTTAATATGAAAGTCTATATTATTTTGATTATTTCTGTCTTTGTTATTTCATCGGTTTCTGATGCACAGGAACATGGCACCAGTAACCTGGGCAGGGAATTATTTATCAAAAACAGATGTGTAAATTGCCATACTATTGGCAGGGGAAGGTTTGTCGGCCCCGACTTAAATAACGTTTCCAAAAAATATACAAAAGAGGAGATAATCAATTGGATTGAAAATCCAAATCAGGTCTATCAAATAACCGGGAAAATGCCTGTGAATGATGGTTATCCTCCCATGCCCCCAATAAACGTTCCAAAAGAAGAAGCAGAAGTTATTGCGGATTATCTCGTATCGAAAATAGACATTCCCGATGATTCAGGTGGCGGTGTGATTAAAGGAAAAGTATTAAATAAATCTAAAGGAATCGATCAGGAAGGGGTCGAAATTATTCTGACAGCGTTCATAGGAGATAGGGTTAAAGATCAGAAAAAAGTAGTCAGTGATGGTGGAGGAAATTATGAGTTTAAAAATTTACCATGGAACAGCAGCTATGCTCTGACAATAAATTATAATGGGGCTGAGTATACAACTGAAAAAACGGTTTTTGTACCTGGTGAGGATGTTAAGCAATTTGAACTGCCAATTTATGAGCCAACAACCGATGAATCCAAAATAAAGATTATGAATTCACATGTAATCATTGAGGTTCTTGAAGATTTGCTGAATGTTGCCAATATAATTGTTTTGCAAAACACAGGTAATGAGATATATATTGGTAATGAAACTCTGTTCGATGGTAAAAGGCACTCACTTATATTTAATTTGCCCGATGATATCTCTAATCTTGAACTCATTCATGGATTATCAAAAGAGAACGTTGTCCAGGTCAAAGGCGGGTTTGCAGATACGACCAGCATACTTCCTGGTATAAGAAGAATTGTATATAGCTATACCGTTCCACTTAATTCCGGGAAAAATACTATTAAAGAAATTATTAATTATCCCACAGAAAGCTTTTTGCTGTTTATTTCCGATTCGGATGAAAATATTTCAGTTTCGGGACTCTCTGGTGGTGAGACTGTGGAGATAGAAGGTCAAGAATATAAGAGATGGGTGGGTAATGGTTTGAATCCAGGGAATAAAGTTACAATTACATTTTCAAGGGCACTATCTGAGATTGATTTTTTAAGATGGGTATCATTGGCAGTCTTCCTAGGGTTGCTATGCCTGTCTCTTATCTATTCATCATTCATTAAATCCAACAAGCTGGAAAAAATTTCTGAGTCTGATAAGAAGAACTTGTCTATGGAAAAGAAGCACTTAATTAAGGAAATAGTTCAATTGGATGATGATTATGAAAACAAGAGAATAACCAAAGATGAGTATCTGATGCTTAGGAATATTAAGAAAAAGAGAATAGCGGAGATTAATATAATAATTAATCAGGACTGATATAGGCAGAAATTCTTAATGAACTTTATTGCACCGTGCTTGAAATTGGAATATGAGTAATCCAGAAAATTTTGATATTTATAGTATTTTTGACAGTCATTTCCATATAATTGATAAGCGATTTCCACTTTTAACCAATAATGGTTTTTTACCGGATGAATTTACGTGTAATGCATACCTCGAACGCACAAAGTCGTTCAAACTAATAGGAGGGGCAGTTATATCAGCCTCATTTCAGGGCTTTGACCAGACTTACTTAAAAGATGCCCTACATAAACTTGGGCCAGACTTTGTAGGTGTAACTCAACTTCCGGCATCTGTTTCCGATGAGGAAATTATTGAACTTGACGTTATAGGAGTGAGGGCAATTCGATTTAATGTTGTGAGAGGGGGTTCTGAGAGTATTGATCATCTGGAGACATTGGCAAAGCGAATAAATGATATTGCCGGATGGCATGTAGAACTCTACATAGATTCGAGTGGTTTATCTGATCTGTTTGATATAATAAGCAGACTGCCGTCGGTTAGTATTGATCATCTTGGATTATCTGAAAAGGGTTTCAGGGTTCTGCTCGGGCTTGTAGAAAGGGGTGTTCGTGTTAAAGCTACGGGTTTTGGGCGGGTTGATTTTGATATAGCGCACGCAATAAAAGAGATATGTCAAGCAAACCCGGATTCTCTAATGTTCGGTACAGATTTACCTTCCACAAGGGCACCGAGGCCATTTTGCAAAGAAGATTTATTATTAGTTGCCGAATCATTAGATGAAGAGCTTCTACAAAAAGTACTCTATAAAAATGCAATCTCATTCTCTCGGCCGTTAGGGATTAGGGATTTAAAAGATGGAGATTGGGAGATTATAAAAGATAAGAATTGAGATTAGAGATTGGAGATTGAAAGAAGAGACTGGAGATTCATGGAGATTAAAAGACGGGTTATGGATTAGGTAATTCGGTGCTCGGGATTCGGCATTCGGTATTAAGGCAAACAATATAAGGTTTTAGGTGCCAGGTGTTAGGGATTAGGTACTAGGTACCAGGGACTAGTGACTAGGTTTTAGATAATACTGATTTCGAATTTGCAATTTTTAATTTCGAAATTAATTTTCTGAATATATGTATTGAATAACGGAAAC
>JAZGCJ010000177.1:0-17828 GCA_036476895.1 Thermodesulfobacteriota bacterium | reverse complement strand
CCCCAACCCCAAATCTTTTTTTAACGCTTCCGAAATTGATTTTCGCAATTTTTTGGATGCCCATTTAAAACCTTTTCCATTTTGAAAAGGTTTATAGTAAAAAGTATAAACCTTAAACTTTGTTCCTGAATTATCTAACATCTACAGTAATGATTAATGTATTATATTGACATAAATCAACAATATCGGTAGTTTTAATAGTAGAATGTTTGGCGGATTTGGTGTTTGGGAATTAGTAATTATACTGGTTATCTTGCTGCTTATTTTCGGGCCGAGCAGATTAGGGGATTTGGGTTCTGCTCTGGGAAAGGGCATAAAAGGTTTTAGAAAATCACTGAAAGAAGATGAAATTGATGTAACCCCTACGCCCCAAGATCAAAAGAAAGTGGAAGAAAGCGGTTTTGAGAGTCCGGTTGGCAAACAAAACACAAAAAATTTCAAAGATTCTGAATAAATACTAATTCTTATATCACATCTCTAATATAATAATCACAACTATATCTGCCCTTTAGTTTTATACCAAGTTTAAACCAAAAGTATTAATCTTGGATTAAGTACTAAGTAATTTTCACTAAATATTACTTTCCTATGTCTTATTGTAATTATATCAATATATACATTAATATTTACTTATATTAGTTGTATCAATTAACTAAAATTTTTGATAAAATTATACAATTGACAAATATTAAACATGAATAAGATTATGAGCCTTGGTAATATAGCAAATAAAATTATATCAACCTTAAATTTTCTTTTGATCATTTTATTTGCATGCATTATAGGATTTAGTTCTCCAATTTTAGCCAATGATACATTTTTAATCTTAATACAAATACTTGGCTTATCACTAGTAATATGGTCTCTCTGGACTATTAAGTTTGAGAACTTTGAACTATCTACCAAAACGAATAAGGATAAAAGGATAATAGGTATAGGACCTTTCAGACATGTAAGGCACCCGATATACACTTCTTTGTTAATGTTTACGCTTCCCTTAATAATTAATTACTTCAGTATATTAAGGCTGGGAATTTGGGTAGCACTACTAATTTTAGTTATCCTTAAGATACATCACAATGAAATTGAGCTGAGAAGGCATCTTAGTGATTACTCAATCTATAAGCAAAGCTCAAGAAAACTAATGCCGTTTATTTTTTAATAATATTTAGACTTGAAACACTACTAGCTCCAAGCCCCCATAAACCTTTCATCTGATTTTAAACCACCATTCTTAATACAGTCTTCAAACTCGCCTCTGAACTTTTTTAAAATGGATTCAATTGGCATTGCACAGCCATCCGCTAATGCACAAATTGTAGTACCTTTCATCTGGTAGCAGGCGTCCAGCATAATATCGATATACTCCATTTTACCTTCCCCTCTTTCTATCTTTGAAAGCATTTTCTCTAGCCACCAGGTTCCTTCCCTGCATTGTACACACTGTCCACAAGATTCATCCCGGTAAAAATGTGCTAAGTTCTGAGCAACTTTAACCATTGAAGTTGTTTCATCGATCACGGTAATTCCAGCAGTCCCCAGCATAGATCCTGCTTTTGACAATGTATCAAAATCCATTGTAATATCAATTTCATCGGCACTTAAAAGTGGGGCGGAAGAACCCCCGGGTGATATGGCCTTCAGTGAATTTCCATATTGAACTCCTCCCCCATAATCATAAATTATATCTCTCAGAGTGGTTCCTAACGGCAATTCATAAAGACCGGGATTGTTAACGCTTCCACATAATCCAAAAATCTTTGTTCCGGCATTCTTAGGTGTCCCTATGTTTGAGAACCACTCAGCCCCATTTTTTATAATATGCGGAACACATGCAAGCGTCTCGACATTGTTTACAACTGTTGGGCATCCAAAAAGTCCCACTTGAGCAGGGAATGGTGGTTTTGGTCTAGGTTCCCCGTTTTTACCCTCTATAGACTCTAATAAACCAGTTTCTTCCCCGCAAATGTAAGCACCTGCACCACGAAATAAAATCATGTCCAAATCAAATCCGGAGTTAAGTATATTCTCGCCAAGATAACCCCTATCATAAACTTCTTTTATTGCCACTCTTATTATTTCAGCACCTCTTGGCATTTCACCCCTTATATAAATATAAGATCTATGTGCATTTACGGCATAACACGCTATAATAATTCCCTCTATCATCTGATGCGGATCTCGTTCAATTATCTCTCGATCTTTGAAACTCCCCGGTTCACTTTCATCCGCATTGCAACAGAGATAAATTGGTTTTTTAGAATCCTTTGGAATAAAACTCCACTTAATTCCCGTAGGAAATCCTGCTCCTCCCCTCCCTCGCAATCCAGATTTTTTTATAACATCGACAACTTCTTCCGGTTCCATCTTCAATGCTTTTTGAACAGCAGTATATCCGCCAGATGAAATGTAAGATTCTATCGATTCCGAATTCCTTCTATCCATATAATTTCGTATTATTCTTAACTCGGGCATTAAATTCTCCTATTTACAATTGTTCAAAATAATAATATAAATTTATATAAGTAAAATTTATTTAGATAGGTCTTTAATATTAGTAATTGACTTTATATTTTTGATTTGATATTTTTGTCACCAAAATTCTATATAAAATACCAAAAAACTTAGAAGTAATCTAATTCTAAATTGGGAAGCAATAATATTAATTATGACTTTGATGTAATAATTATTGGCGGTGGTCCAAGTGGACTGCTGGCTGCCGATGTACTTTCTCAACATGGAACAGAAGTCGCGGTATTAGAACAGTGCGGAGAAATTGGTAAAGACGTAGTTTGCTCAGGTGTTCTGAGCAAAGAGGCTTTTAGAAGATACAATCTTCCTAAAAATTCCATTGTCGGAGACTTGAAAGAAGTAGAATTAAATTCTCCCTATGGGCTTAAAATCAACTACGTTCATCCCAATGACGACGTTGTTGTAGTTGACCGACACATCTTTGACAAAGAGCTGGGAAACAATGCAACCGGTAACGGTGCAAAGATATTTACCAACTCAAGGGTTATGTCGATTTATGATGACCCAGAATTCGTACAGGCTAATTTCAAAAACGGAGCAGGTTTAAAATCCCTAAAATCTAAAATCATCGTAATTGCTACGGGAATTAGCTTTAATCTTCAAATGGCAAATAAACTTGGAAGACCAAAAAAAATAATCAAAGGAATTCAAACCGAGGTACGGGCGGAGAATAATGAAAAACTCAGGGTCTTTTGGGGATCTCAATACTCGGAAGGATTCTTTGGATGGTCTATTCCTCTTAAAGACGGAAGAACACGGGTAGGGGTTATGACAGAGGGCAATGCCATGGAGGGCTTAAATAATCTGCTAACCGAAATCGGACCTTACACTAATCTATGCTCTGATAACGGTGTGATAAAAAGAAAGGGAATTGCGTTTGGCTGCATTAACAAAAGTTATACGGATCGGATTATAGTCATTGGTGAGGCAGCGGGACTTGTTAAAACAACAACCGGCGGTGGAATTTTTTACGGGCTTTTAAGTGCGGAGATTGCATCAGAAACTATATTGCATGCTGCAGGAAAGAATAATTTTCAATCTGAAACATTATCAAGATACGAAACAAAATGGAAAAAAGCCATAGGCAATGAAATTAAATTTGGAGAATATTTCCATAATATATATTCAAGTCTAGATGATAAGTTCGTTGAAGAACTTTTTGAAGCATCCAAAAAAGACAATTTACTTGACCATATAGCTCAAAATGGAAAGTTTGATTGGCATTTAAACACAATTTCAAAAATACTTAAAAGTCCAAACCTGAGACGGGTATTATGGAATGGATTTTACACCAGAAAAGTAAAAGTGGCTTTTTAATTCTTCAACACTAATCAATAATCATCAAATAAGTAATCAACACAATATTTTGAAAATGCCATGGAAGAGGTAAAAGCCGGAGAAATTGAATTTAATATATGGATCGAATTATTATCTTTAAGTACTAAAAAATCCGTTACCAAACTCTTAGTTGGCCAGTGTATCAATTGAGGCCGGATGCCAACTTTACTGCTATTATATAAATCCTCATATTTTAATGCCGGCAATAATTTGTTTACCTCTTCAAAGAACTTCAATTTTGAATATTTTTTTAGTTCTTCAATTGCCAAGCTTCTGAACTCCTTATTCAGAATAAACATCAGCCCGGTTCGAGCCATTATTTCGATAGCCTCAGTTGTAATGCCCTTTAATAAAGAATAATTTTCTCTGCCCAGAATCGGCATAGCAGTCGGACCGGCGTAAACATCATTTTTTACTGATCTTGTTAGATGAACACCAAGAAAGGGGTATTCCAATTTCGGAACCGGATAAATATTGGATTTTACATAAAATGATTTTTCATCTCTGATTTTCTTATAAATCCCTTTAAAAGGAATGGTCCTGTACTCTTCAGCGAGGTTAAATTTAGATGCAATTTTATCGGTAAAAGAACCAGCCGCGTTCACAAACCATTGAAATTTAATTTCGCCCCTGTTAGTTAATGCACAAGTGTTAGAGATAATATTTTTAAATTCAGTAGCAAACATTATTTCAACTTTTCCACAGGACTCAAGCTCTTGTTGAAGGGTTAACAAAATCTCAGCAGGGTCAATCAGAGCCGTATTTGGAGAATATAAAGCCTTTTCAAATGTGTAAGCATACGGTTCCAATTCCTTAGCATCGTCCGAATCTACAACATATGATACCGCTCCTGCCAAATCAGCCCTTTTCTTTAGTACATAAATTCTTTCTAGTTCCGATTCATTCTTGGCAACAATAATCTTCCCCGTCTCCTTAATTGTCAGACCTTTTTCATAGCAGTATTCTTTTAACAATTTGTTGCCTTCCACACAATACCTCGCTTTCTTAGTACCCTGTGAATAATAAATCCCAGCATGTAACACTCCACTATTTCTGCCGCTGGCATGTCTGCCTATAGAGTCTTCTTTTTCAATCACTATTATTTTCGAAATACCTTTCTTTAATAATTCCCTTGAAATTGTTAAACCAATTATTCCGGCGCCAACAATTAAGACTTCACATTCAAATGTCTTTCTTCCCATGGATGTTCTTATACCATCTTATTCTATCCAATAAAATAACCGAATTTTTAATTTGGAAATTCGAAGACTAAATTTAGACAATGTACAACACGATATTCATTAATACTCTAATTTGACCCAGGTAGTTAATTATGATATCTTATAATTTTTAATCCTATCTCAAGGGAGATAATTATTTTAACGTTTAAAGTCGGTGACAAGGCCATTTATCCAGCTCATGGGGTAGTAGAAGTTAACGGGGTTGAAGATAAAAACATCAGAAACACCAAGAGATCTTACTATATTTTAAAAGTCCTAGATAATGATGTTACTGTTATGGTACCTATTGACAACACTGAAACCGTTGGATTAAGGCCCATAATTCAAAGAGCGAAGGTATCGAAAGTCTATAAGATTCTGAAAAACAAAGAGAGAGTTGAAAATAAAGAAAACGGCAGCCACAGCTGGAACAAGAGGTATAGAGAATACGCAGAAAAACTTAAAAGCGGAGACATTTTCCAAGTAGCCAGTGTTTTAAAAGAAATCACTTTCCTGCGAGAAGAGAAAGAGTTGTCATTTGGTGAAAAGAGAATCATGGATTCCGCACTTTCCCTTTTAGTAAAAGAAATTTCAATTTCAAAGAAAGCATCTGAAGAAAAAATTTCAAATGAAATTGAGAAACTACTAACTAATAAATAGCCATTAACATAAAATCTTTCCCATACCGTTAAACTAATACTTTACCATCAACATCATTCGGAATACGTACACCCATCATGTTCAAAATTGTTGGATATAGATCTACCGTTCTTATATTTTCACAATCTATCCTTTCATTGATTACAAGCGGGACCAGCATGTGGTCGCCAATCAATGAACCATGTGATGAGCTGTGTTCAGGATTTTCGTGATGAGATCTTAAATCATAACCTTCCTTTGCACTCAATATGATATCCCCTGATCGAGGAGACTCAAACAGTTGAATTATCTGTAGCAGAGAATCAGGATAATTAGTTTTGCAACTTAATCTTAAAAATTCGGATAAATTCATCTTCTCAGGAAAATTCAGACCAAGAGGATCATCTTTAAGTCTCTGGTAATGTATATGATCATCTTCATCCAACCATGTGATACATTCACCCCTCTCACTAATTATGCGCACATTATTATCATTATCTCTAACAGATATTATATCAATCTCCTCTCTTTCGTTCAGGCTATATACTAATTTTTCTAAATCTTCAAATCTCGATCTATAATTCCAGCTGCCATTATATTTTATATAAACATGAGCCATAGAATTACCAGAAACCATAACGGATGAATCCGCACTCAAAAAGTTCCTGAAAACATTTGGGTAGTAAAAAGTTTTATACCCCTTTGTATCAAAATATTTTATGGTATCAAAATGAGAATGAGTTTGTGTCAATCCATGATCACTTACCATCACAATAAGTGTATCTTCCAGCGCTCCAAGCAATCTCAATCTTTCGCATAATAATCCAACTGATCTGTCTATTCTCTTGTAAGAATCAATAACCTTGTCATGAAATGGGTGTTTAATATGAGAATATGTGTCAATACCAAGGAATACCACGTAAATTAAATCGGGCATATGTTTAATTGAATCTAGTAGAATTTCAGTAGCTGTTTCATCAACTTGATCGCAAGAACCTGTAAAGTGACTCTTAATTTTTAGATAGACTTTTCTGAGTTTTGTTTTGTCTCCTCCATTTGAGATACCCCTAGTTAGCTCGTTGAGGATATTTATACTATTTGGAAAAATCTCAAATAATGTAGGTGTGACACTTGATACATCCCTATTCATCAAATAGATCTCAGGACCTATATAACTCCTGAATCGGTTGAATGAAAATAATTTTTTCGAATACACGTTCCTATCAAACCACCTAATGCCTGGGAAGTTGCATCTGCCGGGGAATTTTCCCAATAAGGTTGGTGTATATGCCGGACCGGTGGTTGATGGAAAAACTGAAACGGCAGTTTTGTATGAACCATTTTCAACTACATAATTTGATATATTGGGCAAGTCGCCATTATCCAATAAATATCGGAATAAATCGTCTCTTGCTCCGTCCGCCATAATGAACACACATCTCTCATACTTTTTCATATCACACCCGGAACGGTCAAGCAAAATATTTCTCGAATACCCTTCTTATTTTATCAGTATTATTAATATAAAGGTTTTTAAGTTTATCACCATTGAGATCTTTTTCCCATTCCAAAGCCAGTTTATCGAAATCACTTTCATATATTTCAGTTATAGATCTATCATGCAGAAGCTTTAGCAAGTTCTCCATTTTCTTTAAAAATATCAAACCTTCATTTAATATTTTAAAATCCTTTTCAGAAATTAATTCTTTTTTTCTTATCTCTTCCAATGCTGGAAGGGTATTTGGGCTCCTGATAGACTTGTATTGCTTTCCATATCTAAGCTGCAACATCTGTACAATGAATTCAATGTCTACTATGCCGCCCTTACCGGTTTTAAGATTCAATTTATTTTTCGTTTCCTTAGCGATTTCCCTTTCCATTCTTTCCCTTAGGCCAGCAATTTCCAGATGAAAATTGTCTTCTAATGATTTCTCATAAACAAATTTGCTAATTGTTCTCATTACTTTTCTTCCAAGTATCTTGTTTCCGGCAACCGGCCTTGCTCTTATCAAAGCTTGTTTTTCCCACAACCACGAACTTTTTTGGTGGTATGTCTTAAATGAACTAAATGACGAAACCAATGCTCCGGATTTGCCAGATGGCCTTAAATCCATATCAATTACATATGCATAGCCTTCAGCAGTTGGAATAGATAAATATGATATTATCTTTTGTCCAAGTTTTGAAAATAAGACTTGTTCCTCACCTTCATAAACAAATATCAGGTCTAAATCGGAATTATAACTCAGCTCTTTTCCCCCGAGTTTTCCCATTCCTAAAACAACCATATTCTCCAGCAGTCCCTTGTTCTTTTTAGACGCAATTTCATCCAATGCAATCTCAAACGCGGCTTCTAAAATTGCTTCCGCCAAGCTCGACAGATAATTGCCAATATACTGGGGATTAACCTCATTATTCAGATCTCTTAAACATAGTTTCAAGGTTTCTAAATGTTTAAACCTCCTTAGGGTATCCAATTTATACTCAAGACCAGATCCCTCTGATAGCATTAACCTCAACTCAATCTGCATGTCCTCTTTAGATCCGTATTCTTTTCTGACATCTCTTAGGGTTAGAATATCTAGATATTCAGGATATTTGATCAGAAACTTTGTAAGGTAACCATTTGTAGAAAAAAACTTTGACAAAATAGTAATTATTTCAGGATTTTCATATAAAACAGAGTATATAGAACTTCTTGACCCGATTGTTGAGATAAAACTTTCCAGGTTTCTTAAGGAGGAATCAGGGTCAGGGATTTTCAGAACCACTGCCAAAAAGGCAGATATAACCCTTTTGGAAATTAAATTCGCTTTTTCATTAAAGCCCCCAACTTTTTTGTCCAGCAATACGGAAATCAATTCCAATGCTGATGCTGGATTATTAAAACCAATTTTTCCGAGATCATTCAGAGCTTCTTCTTCAGTTATATTGCCCTCAGTTAAAAAGTCGGCCAATCGCCAAAATTCTTTTCCAATCTCATCTGTCTTTTTAGATGGATTGTAAAAAAGACTATTGTATATATCGGAAACAGCTATTGTATTTTCATTAAAATCAATTGTAAAATTTTTCTTGCTCTCATACCCAAGCCTGATCGATAATTTTTTTACTTCCTCGTCACCACGAGGAAGTTTGTGGGTTTGTATTTCATCTACCAATTGTATATTGTGTTCAACCCTTCTAAGAAAAAGATAATTATTTAGAAGGGTGTTATATACCTCAGTGTTTATTAAATTTAATTTTTTCAAATTAATTAATGCATCTACCGTACTCCTGCATCTCAATTCTCTTATGGTACCTCCGTTAACCAACTGCAAGGCCTGGACAAAAAATTCAATTTCCCTTATACCGCCCTTTCCAAGTTTAACATCGCCTTTTCTTTGAAGTTTATCCAACTTCAACTTCATGTCTTTTAATTCTTCAATCGACGCATAGTCTATATTTCTCTTATATATAAATGGTTCAATCTCTCTAATAAAGCGTTCACCCAGCTCCGAATTCCCGCCTATAGGTCTCATTTTAATAAGGGCAGCTCTCTCCCACGTTTCTCCCCAATATGAATAATGTTCCAAAGCAGCTTCATATGACACAGCAATAGGACTTTTACTACCTCCAGGTCTGAGTCCCAGATCTACTCTATATAAAAATCCTTCTTCAGAAATCGAACTCAGGTTTCTTGTGATTTCCTCAGAAATTTTATATGAAGGCGATGGATCGTCCGAATCAAATATATATACTAAATCAATATCAGAACTTAGATTCAGTTCGCAACCGCCTAGCTTACCAAGTGCTAAAATTGAAAATTGAAATTTATCATCCCCATTTAGCAAATTGTATTTAAAATGCAAATAAGTATACTCGACAATGGCATCGGCTAAATAGGAAAGCTCTTGCATTACAGTTCTAAAATCACACAACTCTTTAATATCACGGATTACTATCCTCGAGATTTCACGATATTTATATATTCTCAGTCGTGGGAAAAAAATACTGGAAGTCTTATAGGAAGATAATATTTCTAAAACTTCTTTGAAATAAATATCTCTTGATTTATCCCTGCTTATACAACTTGATTTTAACAAATAATCCAATGTATCGGGGTTTCTTAGAATAAAATTTCCTAAAAATCTACTGTGAGAAGATAAAAGTAAGAAAAGTTGTTTTTTTCTAGCGGATACTCTTTTGTGTTGATCTAGATATCTTTCTAATAAGTGTTTAGAAAATTGCTCGTTGGGCAATAACCTATTCAACTTCTATTTTCCTGGATTTCTTGTTGGTTCTAGCTCGCTTTTTATTATCTTCCCTTCTAGAGTGCATGTAATCGACAAAATGATTTAAGGCATTAAAACCTTCTTTTATTATAACGTTAGGCGTATTAATAAGTTTCTTTCTTCCCTCACCACTATTGAGTAAACCCTTAATACCCTTTAGTGCATATCCAGTAGCCAGTATTCCTTCAGTTGCAGAGACCAAAAGATGCTCACCTGCTTTACTTATATCGCTTACAAAATTTTCTTTGCCTTTTTCTTTTTCTTTGTCTTTCTTCATGTGTTATCCCCCCAACTATATGAAACCATTATTTAGTAAAATAAACAATTTATAAAAAAGATAAATCATAAACATAATAGGCAGTTCCGCTAAGTCGTTAATTAAAGCTAATCGGATCTACGTCAATAGAAAACCTAATTCTTTGATTAATTTTATACAAATTAAAAAACAATCTCTTAGCAAATGAGTGAAGTAACTTTAAGTCTTTAGACTTTAGAAGTATTTGCCATCTATACTTATTTTTAACCTTATAGACCGGACACGGTGAGGGTCCAAGAATCTCTAACTCAAGCGCAGAAAACTTAGACATAAGTGAAGAGGCCGCTTGCTTCACAGTACCTGCCATTTCTTTTAATTCCCCCTCAGAATCACCTGAGA
This sequence comes from Thermodesulfobacteriota bacterium, assembly GCA_036476895.1. GTDB lineage: Bacteria > Desulfobacterota_D > UBA1144 > Nemesobacterales > JAZGCJ01 > JAZGCJ01. The sequence continues at coordinate 7,173 of JAZGCJ010000177.1, read as the reverse complement.
ACCTTATATTCACAAGTTTTGAGAAGGGGGGGTAGAACAGAGAGTGCCTGATTTTCAGCTCCTTTTTTAAGAAATTAATACTATCCTGTTTGACAGCAAGCCTTATACTTTCATGTTCAGGGTTAAATGTCTGGACAACAACCTCACCTAGTTCGTCACCCCTTCCGGCCCTTCCCGCAACCTGGGTGATAAGCTGAAAAGTCCTTTCACCAGATCTGAAATCAGGAACCGCAAGGGACATGTCCGCACATATAACCCCTACAAGTGTTACACCCGGAAGATCATGCCCCTTAGCGATCATCTGTGTTCCGATAAGAATATCCACCTTCCCTTTTTCAATTTCATTGTATAATGATATTAGTTTTCTCTTTCCTCTTATCGAGTCTCTATCCATTCTTTTTACAACGGCATTAGGAACAAACTTTTTAATTTCTTCTTCAACTTTTTGTGTTCCAAAACCGAGCCATAGTATCATTGATCCGCACTTCGGGCAGGAGCTGATCGGATCTTCCACGAGACCACAATAATGACAACGTATTGACTTTTCATCTATATGATATGTTAAGGGTATTGAACAGTTAGGGCACTCGACTATATCACCGCATTTATTACATAGCATGCTGGTGGAAAAACCCCTTCTATTTAAAAAAATTAAAGTTTGATAGCCTGCTTTATAGTTTTCAATAATTTTTTTTCTTAGGTGATTTGAAAATAATGCATTCCCGGAATTTCTCATATCGACCAATTTTATCTCAGGCATTGGTTTGTCATTTACCCGCTGTGGTAAAGGTAAGTAGTTGATTTTATTTATTTGTGAATTATTATAGGATTCAATAGATGGTGTTGCAGAACCCAGAATTACTGTAGAATTCGTCATCTTACCCAATACCATTGATAAATCCCTTGAATTATACGTGGGCGATTCCTCCTGCTTATAAGACTGATCGTGCTCCTCATCTACAACTACCATCCCCAGATTTCGAAATGGGGCAAATATTGCAGATCTTGCACCAATCAGTACTTTAACTTCACTATTCCTTGCCATCCTCCATGCATCAAATCTTTCAGCTTCACTCAAAGCACTATGCAAAACGGCCACATTATTTCCAAATCTTGCTCTAAATCTCTTCACAAGCTGTGGAGTAAGAGAGATTTCAGGGACCATAACAATAGCCTCTCTCCCTCTTTTAATCACTTCTTGGATAGAGCGAATATATACCTCGGTCTTTCCACTTCCGGTCACTCCATGTAGCAGAAAGCATGAGTATTTACCTGCTTCAATTGATTTTTTTATATACTTTAGGGAAGCATTTTGATCGGGGGTAAGTTCTTTCGGCTCTTCGTCTCCCTCATCCAAATCTGCGAATGGGTCTCTCCTAACTTCCTTGGATTCCACCTTTATAAAACCCTTAACCTGCAAACCCTTCAATATATGAGAGATGTTTCCAAAGATTTCCTTCAGATCGGTATTTGTCACATTACAGTTATTTGAGATAAATTTTAAGACCTTTGCCTTCGCCGGGTTCCTTTTAAGATATGCTTGATCAACATGATCTTCTGTTATTATTGAAAATAACTTCTCCTTTTTAATCTTACTGTTTGAATCTATGCTGTATACAAAGTTAATGAGTTTTCTTCTCCTCAGTTTGTTAATTTCTTCATGGGTCACGTCGCCCAGTAACTCCATCAGTCTTTTTATGCTAATGTTCCCAGTGTTGTTTAGTGTGTTAAGAATGAAAGTTTCCCTTTCCGAAAAATTGCTATTCATGGAAATTGATTTTCTAGCAGATTCGCTAATAGAGACCATTTTTTTCAATGTTGTACCCAGGCCTGAGAGGTGAGCAGCCTTTAATACCAAGCCTAGCGGTGTTATATAGTACTTAGAGATCCATTTATAAAATTCAAGCCTTCCTTTATCAAATAATATTTCCTCATCAACTATATCTTTAATTTTCTTAAGTGTAATTCCCTTAGGAGGTCTAGAAATGTTAACAATAAACCCCAATACATCCCTATTTTTAAAAGGTACGACAACACGTTTTCCAATTTTAATACTTTCTCTTAAATTGGGAGGAATGTCATACGAGTATGTTTTATTGTCAGGAATAGGTATTGATACTTCTGCAGCTTTTATCATTTAACATTAAAAAGAAATTGTTATTTCTATTATATATAAAGACAGATTAAATTTAAGAAAAAAATTTTAAGACATTTTACGGAAAATGTTTGACTGAATCGATAAAGGCTTTGACATGGTTATCGGAACCCTTAAATCTGTCTTTATAAGTCGAACAGCTTTCCAATTTCAAAACCCCTCTAGAACAAACCGCGGAACAAACCCCACATCCCACACATAAAGCGCGTATAATATTTTCACCCTTTTGTCAGTGACCAATTTCTCAGATCTTTTGTGACTATAACGTAATCCCATAACAATCACACCAACAACTTCATTGCCGTTATGCACCACTCTTAAAAAATGAAGGTGATTTTGATGTTCCCAATATAAATTTTTCTCATTTGGAATATATAAAGTCCCTTGTGCATTATTAACCTCTCCATACGTTTGATATTCATGGTTTAAGAACTTTGCCGAGTTATACCAAATTCCCGGATCATATTCGCTATTCATACCGGCTATTGTTTCACCTACAAACTCTCCCTGCATCTTTCCAGTATACCAAATTTGCTGAATTATATTCCATTGATTTCCCTCTGCAACTATCTCAGCACAATCACCCGCTGAATGACGTCTTCAATTTGAGTTTTCAAACTCCATTCCACAAGTATTCCTCTTCCTGTAAGGAGATCCGTATCCCTAACTAAATCGATGTTTGGGCTTACTCCCGCTGTAAGACCTACAAACTCACAATCTGCTTTTTCATTTTTATTCGTGATAACTGCCGAGACTCTCCCCTTTCCGTCGTCCACAATCTCCTTCAACTCGGTTTCCAAAAGTAAATCCATATGCTCTGAATTAATAACACGGTTTATCATTACGGATTCTTCTTTTGGAAGAACGTTATCCAAATATGAATTTTCTCTTACAAGAAACGTAACGTGAATATTTCTTGTATGTAACATTTCTGCCAACTCTATCCCTATGAGATCTCCACTAACTATAACTGCATTCTTAGTGTTCTTTGTATTTTCGTAAAAGAGATTCAAATCCATCAAGTCATAGAATCCTTGAACACCATTCAGATCCTGACCCGGCCAACCAAATTTATTCGACTTTGATCCGGTCGCAATCAAGAGTATGTCATATCGAACAGACCTATTGTTTTGAAAAGTGAGTATCTTATTAACAAAATCAACCTCTTTTATCCAATCTCTCATCAAGTTAATGTTGTTTAACTTCCAGAAGTAATCTTCATAAGGCTTAGTATCCTTATACCTCATATGTCCCATAAAAATGTACATTAGAGCAGGTCTACAATAATGGTAATTTGATTCACCTGAGATAATGGTAATATTCCAGCTTGGTTGTATCTTTTGAATTTTTAAAGCAGCGGATACACCGGTTATGCCATTTCCTATTATATAAACATTCATATGTATATAACTATTTATTGCAAGTAATTTGATATAGGGAACAAGTTTATGATACATAAGATTAAAAGTGTAAAAAAAAGTTTCATTTCAAACATTATCAAAATCATTTATAATAATGTATTATATCAATAATTTTTCAGGAGTTAAAAAACTAATTAAAATTACTAAAGCAATATTAGATTTAATTAATCATCAGTATCCAAAAATCTATTGATAACAAATACTTCAAAATTGACATAGTTATTCAAAACAAATAATATCTTATTAGTAATGACTATGGAGTCATTTATGGGAAGGTTAGAACGTTTATTAGACAAAGCAGATATTTTAAAAGAAACTGGAAAGTTTAATGACGCTTTAGTAGAACTTGCTAAAGCAATGGAAATTGAGCCTGAAAGTCCAGATGTTTATCTTTCCTATGCACTTACATACGACTCAATGAGCGATTTAAAAGCTTCATTGCCGTATTTTGAAAAAGCCCTGGTCTTATGTCCAAATGATCATTATATCATGACCCATCTGGGTATAACTTTGGCTCGAAACGAGAAATACTCTGAAGCAATAGAAATTCTTAAGGAAGCATTAGAGATAAACCCGGAGTATATAGTTGCAAAATGGAATTTAGGATTAACTTACAGAGCTATAGGGCTTTATGAAGATGCGTTAAAAGAATTTTTGGAATGTGTGGTTTTAGATTCCGAATCTGAATATGTAAAAGAAGAAATCCACTATCAAATGGGCCTTTGCTATTATGATATGGGTTGGACAAGGGAAGCTCTAAATAATTTTAATAACCATTTAAAACTTTTCCCCAATGATATATGGGGGCACCTGTCGATAGGTAATTGCTATTTTGATCTTGGGTGGATAGAGGAATCGATTAGGAAATTTAAAGATTCTCTTCAAATTTGTCCGGATTTTATTCCTGCTTACAACTCTTTAGCGTTGTCTTATGCAGAAAAGGGTTGGTATGATGAAGCACTTGAAGTATTAAGAACAGCTCTTCTTATAGCTCCCAATGATCAATCGGTTAAAGATAATATAGACTACATTCAATCTCTAAAAGACGACGATGATGATGGTTATAAAGGAATTATCCTATTTAGTATTATCCTGAAATTACTGAAAAAACATCAACTGCAAGAAAACTCTAATTAAACAAATACATTATCTATCTCAATCTCCGACGTATAGCAACACTCAATTGTTCTACGATAACGACCATTACAAGAACCACTATTGTTAATGTGGCAACTTTATCATATTGAAAGGACCGTATATATAGCTGAATATAGAATCCTATTCCACCCGCCCCAACCAATCCTAATATCAAGGATTCTCTGAGATTTAACTCAAACCGAAATAGAGTATCCCTTACTATGTCCGGTGATACCTGTGTCAGGACCCCAAAGCGCACCTTCTGCAGCCAGTTTGCTCCAGCACTGTCCAATGCTTCAAGTGGTCCTGGTCTAGCATTTTCAAACGCCTCCGCATAAAATTTGCCAAGCATTCCAGTTGAATGAATAGCAATTGCGAGTATCCCAGGGAAAGGCCCAAGCCCAACAGTACTAACGAACATTAATGCCAACAGGATTATTGGTATTCCGCGAAGAATTCCCAGAATCCACTTTACTGGTTGATGTACCCACCCCGGAGAAAGGTTTTCAGCCCCTAATAACCCCAAAGGAAATGAAATTATGGCACTGAGCACAGTACCAGTAAATGCTATTTGCAACGTTTCAACTGTTGAGGAAAAAACAGTTTTTGCCACTGACATATTTGGTGGAAACATGCGTCCAATAAATTCAGCCATTCGTGGGAAACTTGTTAATAATCTCTTCAAATCAAAATCCAAACCGGTGAAAGACCATGCAACAAGTAACACAAAAAGTAAAATCCCTGTAATACGAATAATGCTGGTACGCAATGAAGTACGAGGATATTCTACAGCTATTGGATCACCTTCCCGAAGATATATCCTGTTTTTTTTGCTTGTTCATAGATGAGAATTCATTATCGAATATAGATTTATGTATATGACTCCCAAACAGCTCCTCTGGACTATCATACACAATCTGACCTTTTCGAATTCCAATAATCCTTTCGGCATACTTTTTAGCGAGTTCTGGCTGATGTAAATTCATAAGAAGTGTAATATGATGTTTTTTACTCACCTCAATCAACAGATCCAAAATTTCATCGGTCAATACCGGATCAAGATTGCTGACTGGCTCGTCGGCCATAATAAGATCTGGTTCCTGGGCCAATACACGGGCAATGGCAACACGTTGCAACTGACCACCGCTTAAAGAATCGGTTCTTTGGTTTATCTGTTGTGTAAGATTCACCTCTTCAATAACCCGTAGTGCAATCAGCTTATGAGATTCAGGGAACCAATTTATCATACTTAATAGCGGATTCAGGTGCGCCAATCTACCCCACAGAACATTTTCAAATACCGTGGCCCGTTCAATTAAATTAAAATTTTGGTATATGAATCCTATACGACTCCTAAAGCTTCTATCCATTCTAGTATTTGATCCGATCTTAGTCCCAAGAACTTCAATCTCACCGGCTTGAGGTTGGATTAATCCGTCTATCAAACGGAAAAGTGAGGTTTTGCCGGCTCCGCTGGGTCCGATTACAGCAACTCTCTCTCCGTCTTCAATGTTTAGACTTTCAATATCAAGAACCAGAGGACCCTGGTTGGAATAGCGAAACTTAATATTTCGCATCCCGATTGCCGTTCTTCTCTTGATAAGGCTGATCTCGAATTTATTTTCAGTTTGTGATATTGAATCCATATTTTCCCATTCCGTTAATATTATTTTATAAAACCATACTGACGAGCTTTATTTTCAACCGATAAATAGTCCTCATGACTTGCCTCCACATAACCGTCAGGGCCGTAGACATATTTCAGTAAGTAACTGTAATCAGGTTGATTCAGTTTAAGCATTGCTTTCTTAAAAGATTCAACTGTTTTAGGATCAAGTCCCTTACGGGAGCAAACTACATGTGAAGGTATCGGTTCTGACTCTGCAATCCAGGTAACTTTCGACAGTTGTTCAGGGGTTAGTAATAGATCTGAAAATTGACTCACACCCGCAGCATCGACTAAACCATTGGCCAATGCTTGAATCGCCTGCTGATATCCTCCAGCAAAATAAACGTTGCTGAAGAAGGTGCGGGAATCATCTTCCCTTTTAAAAAGTCCTTTCTCAACAAAGATATCAAGTGGATAAATGTAACCAGATTCGGATATTGGATCGGCAAAAGCTATACTTTTCCCTTTCAAATCCTCAAGTTTTTTGATTCCGCTATTTCTTAGTACGAATATTCGACCACGGTATATGGAACTTCCCCTATAAACCTCTGACAGTAAAACCTCCGCACCAATATACTTGTGTGCAAGTACATATGGCAATCCTCCCATAAAGGATATGTCTGCTTCAGCGTTACGCAGTGCTTCAACAGCCGCAGCGTGATCCTGTGTAACATAACCCTTTACCGGTATACCCATCTCCTTTTGTAGGTATTCTGTAATAACGGATATATCACCGATCAGCTTTTCAGGGTTTTCCTGTGGAATAAAAGCCAGGACCAGGGGTTTTATTT
>JAZGCJ010000176.1:0-4048 GCA_036476895.1 Thermodesulfobacteriota bacterium | reverse complement strand
TCCCACACATGATTAAAAATAAATATGGGAGAATAATTAATATTGCAGCAAGGCCGGCATTAAAGGGTATGGCAGGCACAAGTGTATATGGGGCATCCAAAGCAGGTGTATTAAATCTTACACAATCTATTGCTGAAGAGGTTAAACAATTCAATATAAATATTAATGCAATTATTCCGGGCACTATTGATACACCTGCAAACAGGAAAGCTATGCCGAAAGCGAAGTTTTCAAATTGGGTAAAACCGGAATCCATTGCAGATGTTATTACCTTTCTTTGCTCCGAGGGTGCTAAAAATATTAACGGAGCCGCGATACCGGTTTATGGTAAATCGTGATTATTAAAAATCCCCCTCACCTTTAATTAGCATTCTTGGTAAGAATGTCGATGTGTGATAAATCTTTTAAACAACTTATAAAATGTTGACCTATTCTTTTATACTCATCTAAATTATCTAGCTACCCGTATCTTATTTCCGAGATAAATTTCTTCTCCTTTGATGGGAAACTGTTTTGAATAATTCCTTCTCCCTAAGGGAGAAGGTTAGGATGAGGGTGATAATGATAAGATGAGAATTATTAGAGCAAGAGAACTCAGAAAGAATATGACTGATGCTGAGAGAAAACTATGGAATCATCTTAGAAACAGGCAACTTGGTGGTTTAAAGTTCAGAAGGCAACATCCAATCGGAAAGTATGTAGTAGATTTTGTATGTTTTGAGAAAAAGATCGTCATTGAAGTTGACGGCAGTCAACATTTAGAAAATAGAATCTATGATGCAGAAAGAACTGAATGGTTAGAAAAACAAGGTTTTAAAGTAATAAGGGTTTGGAATAATGATGTGTTGAATGAGATAGAAGTAGTATTAGAGGAGTTATATGAAGAAATTATAAATTACACCTCACCTTAATCCTCTCCCACAGCGGGGAGAGGAAATTTATGACAATAACTCCTTCTCCAAGTATCAATTTGGCATATCTTCAAAAATGTTATCCAACAGGTTTTCACCGAAATCCGACGCAACTTTTATATCATCCCTTAATATTTCAACATTGTTCAGATATTGTAATCTAAGAGTATCCCCTATTCTTAATTGAGGTATAAATGCCCCGTAAAAGAATCCAAGTTCTTTAAATCTATTGGTAAAATACCCGGTAGCCGGATTATTCAGAGGAAGATCGATATATATGCAATCAATCCTATGCAGACAAAGCTGTTTAAGATTATAATGAATCTGATCAATGGTGTTTTGACCATACTCATCAACTATTAGAAATGCCTGATTGTGATCTGGTCTTACAAACAAATTGATCTGACCGTCAGAATTTATATTAGATAAATCATAACTATCGGAAACAATAACTTCTCCGTTAAAATTAATTTTATTACAGATTCCCTCTATTAGTTCCTCATAAGTTGTGGGTATAAATAAATTTGAGAAATTGTATTCATTTATTGGTGTGTAAAGTATAGCAACAGATTGTCTTCTCGGTTTTTCTTTATCGCTTATATCCTGAAAGGAAACATCGCCAGGGCTATAACCTAATAAAAATCCTACTTCGCATGCCCCTAATTCAATTCCACCCTTTTGGCTGTAAGGATGAACGGTAACAGCTTCACTATAAATTCCTACAATGTTATTTGATTTTGCATAGTTCATTTGATATCTCTTCATCTTCTTGAACAGTCCGTGCCCCCTATATCTGGGATCGACCACAGCAACACCGGATTCTGCAGATTTGGCATCCAATCCATCCAAACTAAGTGCAAGGTGTCCGACGATATCTTTATCTGAATTGTAAGTTGCAAAAGACTTCATCATCCCTGACTTTATTCTTGCTTCTACCTGTTCTGGATAATACATAAACTCATTTGCATAGGTATAGCCATAACACTTATAAACTATCCTCACGAGCTTCTTTACATCATCTATCCTCATCATTTTGACTTCAAGATCTTCTTCTATAGTTGCCTTATCTTGAGCCACATGTTCCTCGTGTTCAGATAAATTCATTTCATTTCTTATGTCTTGTGCAGGGAGATCCTTGATAATCTCAGTACGATTTCCTCTTTTGCCAAGCGATTTGAAATAGACATGATCTGCATATCCCTTGGCTAAGTACTTAGTGAATCGTTTGTCTTCACCCCTTTCCAGTTTTTCGTAGTCAAATGGCAGCCCTTTGTCTTCAATTGCAACAACCAGAGAATGCGCCCTCTTAGAAACAATTATATATATTTCTTTTGTGTTATCTCCACCGTATCCATCATCAACAACTGTGGTGAATATATCCTCAATTACCTGATCCAATTTTTTAGCGTCTCTTTGATTTAAATCTTGAGTTTTTGAAATATCGGTTACCATGTCCGTAACAGTACGTAAATATCTTTTATCCGAGAGTATTGTGAGCTTAGCTATAATCTCATCATGATCTTCTGTACTTACAATTGTTTGAGAAGCCATTCGTATCCTCTAAATATTATCTTTTTGGTCTGTAGATATGTGTACTGTTTCCATAGAAAGATTCAGCGGTTTCCATAATAGTTTCAGAAAGTGTTGGATGTGGGTGAATGCTTAGTTCGATATCAGACACAACAGCTGCCATCTCCACCGCTAGTACACCTTCTGATATTAGCTCTCCTGCCCCTGTACCAACAATACCCATCCCCAAAATCATTTCTGTTTGTGGATCAATAATCAGTTTAGTAAGGCCTTCGTTTCTATCCAATGTTGTAGCCCTTCCAGATGCCCCCCAGGGGAATTTTGCTACTTTGATATCAATACCCTCATCCCTTGCCTGGGTTTCGGTTAGTCCGCACCATGCAATTTCAGGATCGGTGAATACAACTGCTGGTATTGCTTTGGGTTCAAAAACCAAATCACGTCCTGCAATAATCTCCGACACCAACCTGCCTTCGTGTGTAGCCTTATGAGCCAGCATTGGTTCACCGGCTACATCACCTATAGCATATATATTCGGATCATCAGTTCTTCTTTTTTTGTCTATTAAAATGAACCCTCTTTTATCAATTTTAATCTTTGTATTTTCTAAATCTAGGTTCTCAGAGTTTGGTATTCTTCCAACGGAAATCAAAACCTTATCGAATGCAATTTCTTTTTTATCTAATTTTTTTCCACTAAATGTTACATTAATTCCTTTTTTGTTCTCGCTTAGGGATTCAACTTTTGTGTTAAGCATGATTGAATCAAAAATAGTTGATAATCTTTTTTCAAGTACCTTAACCAAATCTCTGTCCACGCCCGGCATCAAGTCGTTTGTCATTTCTACTACAGAAACTCTTGTACCTAGTGAAGCATAAAATGTACCAAGCTCTAAACCAATGTATCCTCCCCCAACGATTAGCATGGACTTGGGAATTTCCTCTAAATCCAATGCACTGGTTGAATCTAGAATGTTTATAGAATCAACGGGCATATTCGGTATTGTTGCTGGTCTTGATCCGGTTGCAATAACAGCATAATCAAATGACAGTAATTCTTCATTCCCATTTTCGTTTATAATCTTCAATGTTTTATTGTCTGTAAATTTTGCCTTTCCGATCTTGTATTTAACTTTTCTCTGTTTTGATAACTGGCCAAGTCCGCCGGTTAGTTTGTTAACAACCTTATTTTTCCAGCTTCTTAATTTTTCTATATCTATTTTAGGTTCCGAGAAATTAATTCCCCAATCAGAGGCATGTTTAGCCTCAGTTAATACCTTTGAAACATGTAATAGTGCCTTAGAGGGAATACATCCACTGTAAAGGCAGACACCACCGGGATTTTGTTCAGGATCTATCAGAGTTACATCAATTCCCAAATCAGCAGCCATGAATGCAGCGGGATAGCCACCAGGCCCTGCTCCTATTACAGCAAGTGTGGTTTTCTCCATATTACCTTCTCTTTGAATTTATATAACTGCTTAAAAATGGATACATCTACCCTTCGAGCAATATTTTGAATGGCTCTTCCAATGCCTCAACGATAAACCTTAAAAATCGCACTGCATATGCACCATCGATCAGTCTATGATCGTATGAAAGTGACAG